>NZ_JBQCMZ010000008.1:87015-164044 GCF_051964675.1 Cytobacillus sp. SAFR-174
GAATCTAGGAGATTGAGCCCGACCTTGGAGCAGCTTCTGACTCAAATAGAGGAAATCTTGTAAACTGAGTCCGAACTAGAAGTAACTTAAGACTCAGAAAGAGCAAATCCGATAATTTGGGTTCGAACCTGGTTCTACCTCTGACTCAGATAGGATCAAAACAAAAAAAACTGACTTCCACGTTTTCACATGAAAGTCAGGGTCATTTTACTATTCTATCACGCGTACAACACGGCCGTTAAACTTAGTCTTCCAATAGCCGCTTGACATATTTGCAATCGCAACACCTGTAGAGCTTTGGGAACCGATAAATTTACCGCCGCCGAGGTAAATGCCTACATGTCCGTCCCTTTTGTAGGTATCAAAGAAAACAAGGTCTCCCGCTCTCATCTCGCTTGATGAAACCTGGCGTCCGGCAAATTTAAGAGAATCTGTGCTTGCTCCTACACTGATTCCTGCCTGGGAGAATGACCAGTGTACAAAGCCTGAGCAATCAAATCTTCCATTTGCGATATCATAAGCATTTCTGCCGCCGCCAAACACATAAACAGAATTACCGATATATTTATTGCCTGCAGTCGTAACAATGCTGATTGCGCTTCCGCCATTAACGCTTGGCTTGGGAGCAGACGTGCTGGAACCTTTTGTTGTTTGGGCAGCAGGTTTTTGCTTATTCACAGCAGCTGAGCCTGATGGTGCTGAAGCCACTGACTGGGCTGCCGGTACAGATTGATCTGCCGGTGCTGACTGCGCCGCAATGCTTTGTTCGATTTGAGCAATCAATGATGCATATTTAACATCTTCACTCTGCAGCTTTGCCTTTTTATCAGCAATAGAGTTTTCCTTTTCTTTTAACTGCTGGATTAATGAGCTATTTTGCTGTTTCTGCCCTTCCATAGTAGCCTGCATGCCCTTTAACTCAGTCATCATGCTTGTTAATCCTGCTAGCTCTTCTTCCACTAAAGCCTTCTTTTCTTCAAAAGCTTTTTTATCCTGTTCCTGTTCTTCCAGTAATTGTTTGTCTGCCTGAACAAATGTAGTTACTGCTCCGACACGGTCAACGAAATCACTGAAACTGGAAGCACCAAGAAGAACATCCAGGTATGCAACCGTTCCGCCGCTTTCCTGGAAAGATTGTGCACGCTGCTTCAGGATAGCACTTCTCTTTTCAATTCTTTCCTGGATGATCGCCATTTCTTCCTTCAGTTGATCTACTTCGGCTTTTGTGCTGGCAATATTAGTTTCCGTTTCTGCTATTAATTTATTATTATCTTCAATTGCTTTTTCAACTTTAGTAATTTTAGCATTTAACTCTGCAATTTCTTCAAGTACACTTACCAGTTCCTTATCAGCTTCAGCCAGTGTAGCCTGTAAGTTAGAGCGCTGCTGCTGGATTTGGCTTTTTTGATTTTCGAGCTTATTAATTGATTCAGCATTTACACCCGGGATTGAAAAAGCACTTCCAAGCCCAAGAATAATTGTCGTATTTAAAACGAGGAGCCTTTTTTTCAAAGTCATTACCCTGCTTTCTAATATGTACTCGGTCTATTAAACAGCCGTATATCAAACTATTTATCTATGTATACCTTTTCAGTTTTGTCTCTAGTAAATTTGTCTTTCCATGGAGGATTATACCATCATTATTTAACAGACTTGTTAGAGTAATATTACAAAAACATTTCAAACGTGACATTAAACCCCTTTTTTCGCCATTCTTATGTGACATAATTCCCTATTTTACACAACAAAGGAATCGATTGTGAGTTGTAAGAAGGATACCAAAAAATTAAAAAAGACTGGAATCCAGAATATTTCTTCCAGATTTCAGTCTTTTTATTCCATAAACTTGCTTTGAATGTCCTGATCAAATACAAATACTGACATTCCAAAATCCCGTTCTATATCAATATCCACAAAAAGGTCTATTAACCTTGCCTGCAAAAAATCTTCCATTTCTGCCGGCCTATTCTTTTTATACATTTCCTTGACCATCTCTGTTCTTGCAGCCCGTAGCATCTGCTTCCCTTCGTCTGCACTCGCTATAAATTTTTCCACAGGAGATAAATTCCCTTCCATTTCACATATAGCCCAATTTTTGCAGAACGTAGTCCTGACCTTGCTTGGTCCTTTACCCATATGTTTTTTCCGGAAGGAGCGCACTAAGTTACTGAATTCAGCTTCATATTTGTTCATATTCCAGCCCTCATATACCCATATTTCATGTATAATCTCATTTATACAAGTCCGTATACACTTTAATAAGTTAATCAATTAATACAATAATTGTCAAACCATACAATCTTAATTTCTTGTATTACTGAAATTATATGCTAATATTTTGTTAGTCGAAAGGTTCTAGGAGGAAGTATTATGGATATTAGCAGCAGAAAAATTGTCAGATTTGAGAATGATGTCCTGCAGGAAGCAGAAGATTCTATTGTTTCTGAACATCCGCTCACAATTCACCTCAACGGAGAAGAGTTCGCAACGATGGTCTGCAGCCCTTCGAACATTCGCGAATTGACAATTGGCTTTTTGGCTTCTGAAGGATTTATTAGAAGATATGAGGAAATAAAGAGGATTCAAATAGATGAAAACAAGGGATTTGCTTATGTGGAACTACATACTCAAACTAATACAGCAAGCCATGAGTTTCACTCTAAACGATTTATCGGTTCATGCTGCGGAAAAAGCAGGCAATTTTACTTTCATAACGATGCAAGGACAGCCAGAACATCTACATCAAAGCTGACCCTGACTCCCAACAGGTGCATTTCATTTATGCAGCAGCTTCAGGATGGCAGCACGACTTTTCATGAAACAGGCGGAGTGCATAATGCGGCATTATTTTCTGCAGAGGAAATGATCCTCAGCAGAACAGACATTGGCCGCCATAATGCTCTGGATAAAATCCTTGGGTATTGCATTGAGAACAGGATTCCTGTAAGGGATAAAGTCATTGCATTCAGCGGCAGAATCTCATCTGAAGTTCTCCTTAAGGCCGCAAAAATTGGAGTTGGCATCATTCTATCAAAATCAGCACCTACTGATTTAGCCATCAAGCTGGCAGAAGACTTAAATATTACAGCAGTTGGCTTTATTCGCGGTCAGTCTTTTAACGTTTATTCTCATCCTGAGAGAATAGTTTTTGAGAAGAACGTTTAATAGAGGTGTCCCAATTAATTTTGGGATCTATTTATTTTTTGTTTCATCACACCTTTTTGCCATTAGTACAGGAAAAAAAGCAAGTCAAAGCTTATGCTTTAACTTGCTTTCCCCTAAAACATTGGATGTGGAGGATCTATACCCAGAACCGTTTCGCCATCCACGGTTAACCAGATGTAATAATGGTCAATTTCCGTTCTCAGGACTTTCTCAATCTTTGCTATTAATCCTTCCTGCAATTCAAATGACAATCTTGCTGTTTCTTCACCTAATTCATAGTCCTGCAACCCCATTAAATCAGCTATATACCTTGCTTCTTCATACGATACTTCTACATATTTATCATATTCAGGTAAATATGCAGCCTCCGACGTCTTCACGTTGAATACATGTAATAACATCAAACTTAATAAAACAATTGCTGCTTTCTTCATTATTATTCCCCCTTTAAATTTTTACTAATTTTTCTTTTATCTTAATAAATGTATCAACGATCTCTGGATTGTACATGGTACCCCGATTTTGTTTAAGTTCATCTATTGCTTCATGTATACTTCTGCCTTTCTGATAAACTCGATCAGTAGTCATTGCATCAAATGAATCTACAACAGAAATAATGGCAGCCTCTATTGCAATTTCATCCCCTTTAAGTCCTTTTGGGTATCCAGTGCCATCATATCTTTCATGATGCTGCTCTACCACTTCGCCTGCTTCTATCAAACTCGGCAGACCTGTTTCTTGCAATATTTCGCGTCCAAACGTCGAATGCTGTTTCATTAACTCCCACTCATCAGAAGTTAATTTACCCGGTTTTTGAAGAATGTCTATTGGAACCTTTACTTTTCCTATATCATGCAAAAATGCAGCAAGGTTAAGTTTTAAAATTTGCCGGGAATTTAAACCAAGTGCCTCAGCCATGAGCATTGACATTTTTGTAATTCTATCGCAATGTTCGCTTGTATATCCATCTTTCTCTTCAATTGATATGACCAATTCACTTAATTCATTTGTCACTCTGCTGTAGTAATGAAAAACTGGACTAGATGTTACATATAAAAATTCAGATTGACCTATTGATTGAAAAATATGATGTTCAGTTACAGGACATCTTTGAAACGAGTCACCAGATCTTAGCGTTTTTTCTCCATTAGAATCTTTTAATAGCAGTTCACCGGAAAGCATTTGAAGATATTCCAGCGTTTCACCGCCTTCTAATGGTTCCAGCCCCCACCTTGCATCTGGCTCCAGCCTATGATAAATAACTTCTGTCCCATCCCCCGAAGCAATCAGGGAGATTTGCAACCCTTTCATGTGGACTGTTTCAATGAAACTACCTTCATTTATGATGCCCACTTAATTACCCTCTTTCTAATACCTTCTCAAATGATGTATGTATTGGGTTCACCTATTTATCTATCCTTATTGCAATTCTAGTACATGATTTTCCATTTTTCCACAAAATTCTGCTATATTTTTGGTTTATAAGATAATATTGTAAAAATTTGAGTCTATATACCTATTTGTGTTTTATTCCATAATAAAAGCCAGTGACCCGTATAACGGTCACTGGCTTACTGTCATTCTCTTTTATTGGGAGGAACATCACTTTCGTTATTCTCCATTTTGTGTAATTTCTGATCTTCTGGAAGCTGGGTGTTCCTTTCCATGGCGCTTGTATCTTCGCCCATTCCTTTTAAGAAGGTGATCAGAAGGGTAACTGCCCGATTGACTTCCGGATCTTTCAGTGCCCTTACCAGATCAAAGTAGCTTGTTTTTTCGTCGGTTTCTTTATAATCAGCCACTCTTGCAATACCTGAATTTAATTTTAAGAGCAAGGGTTCAAGCTGCTGGACATTTATAGTACCGAGGGTTCCAACCATAAGAAGCAGGTTTTTTATTGTATTTGTAGCTTCTGGTTTGTCTAAGGCTTTAACAAGGACATTTAAAACTTTATCTCCCTGTCCAAACAGGCCATTCAATAATGAGAGGACTCCCCGGTCATGCATATGTCCGACCGCTGTCAGAAGCTCAAGTATGGGTTCCTTATTTTCTATAAGGGCATTCTCCACTTCTTCCAGGTCTTTTTTTCGTTTATCCTCAGGTGTCAACTTAAAACGCTTAATGTTATTAATCGCTTTAGCCATGCTGCTTCCGCTCCTTTTTCACCAATTCTCCCGGGAAAATATAATCTTTCCTTTCCCATTTCTTTTGGACATTTACACCTATTTGCGGCTGCGGATTGCCATAGCGGTGATTAATTCTAGGAAGCGGATTGCTGCCTTCTTCACTCAGAATTTCGAGCTTTACCTTTGTTTCCTTATATGCCGGTGTATCGGTATCCTTGTCGGCATAGCTGCTTGTTAATAAATTTATGGCCGCTTCTCCTCTATCATTCATAGGAAGGTAAACTTCCTTTCCTTTAACCCTGTCCGTTATATGGCATTTAACTTTAACATTGCCATAGGGTGAAGTCAGGCGAACAAGCGTGCCGTCTTTCAAGCCCCGCTCCTTTGCCAGCTCAGGTGATACCTCTAGGAACACTTCCGGTGTTTTAGAGCTGATTCCTTTTGACTTATATGTCATATTCCCTTCATGGAAATGCTCCAGAAGACGGCCATTATTGACATGGATATCATATTCCGCCGGGAATTCAAGAGCAGGAGTCCAATCCACCGGATAGAGTCTTGCCTTGCCATCCGGGAATGGGAAGCCATCCGTATAGAGGAGTGGAGTGTCAGTTCCGTCCTCAGCGACAGGCCATTGCAGACTATTATATCCTTCCAATCTATCATAGGTAACGCCAGCGTATAGAGGCATAAGCTTAGCTGCTTCGGCCATTACTTCGCTTGGATGTTTATACGTCCAGCCTGCGCCAAGGCGGTTGGCAATTTCAATGATGATTTGCCAATCCGGCTTTGAATCTCCAAGGGGCTCAAACGCCTGATATAGACGCTGGATTCTTCTTTCTGTGTTCGTGAATGTTCCTTCCTTTTCCAGGCTTGGGCTTGCCGGGAGAACAACATCTGCAAACTCAGCTGTACGGGATAGGAAGATATCCTGGACAACAAAGAAATCAAGCTTCTCAAATGCAGCCTGCACATAATTGATGTTTGAATCCACAAGCCCCATATCTTCGCCCTTCAGATACATCGCTTTCAGCTGCCCCTCATGAACTCCTTCTACCATCTCGTGATTATTCATTCCGGCTTTTTCAGGAAGGTTTACACCCCAGGCATTTGCGAACTTCTTCCTCACATCAGGATCTGATACCTTTTGGTAACCAGGCAAATTATCAGGACTGCTTCCAAAATCTCCTGCCCCCTGCACATTGTTATGGCCTCTCAAAGGATATGCACCTGCACCAGGCTTGGCGTAATTGCCGGTTACAAGCAAGAGATTTGAAATGGCTGTACTTGTATCACTGCCTCCCAGATGCTGTGTGACACCCATAGCCCATAATGCAGAAACACTATCGGCTTCATGAATCATTTCTGCCATTTTGATAAGATTATCTCTGGATATACCGGTTGTTTCTTCAGCAAATTCAAGTGTATATTTCTCCAGATTTGCTGTAAATTCTTCCAGACCGTTTACTTTTTCCTGCAGAAACTTCTCATCTGCCCATCCCTGATCTATGATGTATTTCGTAATGGCAGAAAGCCATACCATATCAGTACCGGCTCTAGGGCGCACAAACAGATCAGAACGCTCTGCCATTTCGTGTTCCCTCAAGTCAGCCACGATAACTTTCTGGCCGTTAAGCTTCTGGGATCGTTTCACCCTGGTGGAAAGAACCGGGTGGGATTCCGATGTATTGGAGCCGATTATCAGCACTAATTCGGAGTTTTTAATATCTTCTATAGAACCTGCATCGCCGCCATATCCAACAGTCCGGAATAAGCCTACCGTTGCAGGAGTCTGGCAATATCTTGAACAATTATCAATATTGTTCGTTCCTATAACCGCCCTGCCAAGCTTCTGCATGAGATACGATTCTTCATTGGTGCATTTAGAGGAGGTAATAAAGCTTAGCGCATCAGGGCCATGCTGTTCTTTGATTTCTGTAAATTTCCGGGCAATCAGGTCCAGAGCTTCGTCCCATTCTGCTTCACGGAATGAATCGCCTTCCCTGATTAGCGGTTTGGTTAAACGTTCCTCACTATTTACAAAATCCCAGCCAAATTTCCCTTTTACACAGGTAGAAATGCCATTGGCGGGCGCTTCTGCCTGAGGCTCAACCTTCAAGATTTTCCGGCCTTTTGTCCATACGTCAAAGCTGCAGCCGACCCCGCAATATGTGCAGACGGTTTTGGTCTTTTTTATTTTCTCTTCCCGCATAGCAGCTTCCATATCGGAAATCGCCAGGATGGAGCCATATCCTGTTTCAACATTTTTAGTGATTTCAATCATTGGACGAAGGGTGTTTTTGGCTATGCCAGTCAGAAACCCTGCTTCGCCTTCCATCCCCTTTTCCATCATGGCATTGCACGGACAAACAGTGGAGCAGTGTCCACAGGAAACACAGGAGGACTCGTTAATAGGCACATCATTATCCCAGATAACTCTTGGTCTCTGTCTCTCCCAATCAATTGTTAGGGTTTCAGTAACCTGGACATCCTGACAGGCTTCCACACATCTGCCGCAAAGAATGCACTGATCCGGGTCATATCTGTAAAATGGATGAGATTCATCCTTTTCATATGGCTTATGATCAAACGGGATGCTTTGATGATTGATTTTCATCGCCTTAACCGTATTATGTACTTCACATCCCCCATTGTTATAATCACAAACCGTACAATACAGCTCATGATTAAAGAGAATTTTATCCATGGCAATGGTCTGCGCCAATTTTACATCAGGTTCCACCGTATCGATTACGTCTCCATCTTTAATTTTCGTGGAGCATGACCGCACAAGTTCTCCATTCACGGAAACAATGCAGGCATCACAGGTTTCTATTGCTCCCAGGCTGGGATGGAAGCAGACCTGAGGAATTTCGATCGAGCTGTCATTTAATAACTGCAAAACGGTTTGATCCTGTTCTGCCTTCATTTCTATACCATTTATCTTTATATTGAGTGATGGCGGCAAATCTATCATCCTTTCAATGAATCAGTTTCTTTGGTTTTCAGTACCCTTGCAGGAAAAAGTTAAACGTTTAGTTAATGATATTGGATGCTATGCCCTTGCATTCTTAAAAAAAGACAAAAGAAAAAACAGCTGAATTTTCAGCTGTTTTTATAGGATTCATTTTTAACATAATGATAACAAATGAGTTCTAATAATCCCTTTCATTTTACTTTCAGTAAATAGATCAGGCTTCATCACAGCATGGAGAGCGAGGCCATCAATCAGGGCATAAAGTCGTTCCACCTCTTCTGCAGCTTTCAAATCAGACCTGGATATACCCAATAACTTCAGCCCCTCAATGACTTTTCGGATGCCTTCCTTCATTTCATCGTATACACGGCTGCTGAGTTCTGCAAGATTCGGGTCAACAAGAGCTTTAATATTAAATGCTATCCAGACTTCCATTTCCAATCTCCGTTCTTCATCTAAAGGAAGCAGCTCGCCAAGCACCAGTATCATATTTTCAAAATGATCTTCTGTAAATGGTGCATTCTGAATTCTTATTTTCACCCTTTCTGAAACTAAGTTCATAGAATAAGCCAATAACTCACTTTGATTTGAAAAGTAGTGACGCAGTGAACCTGGTGATAAACCTGCTTCCTCTGCTATCTTCCGGACGGAAGCTCCTTCAATACCCTCCTTTTTAATCACCCGCCATGCTGCTTTTGCTAAAATATGTTTTTGTTTTTCATGATCAACTTTTTTAGGCATAAATATAGTATAGCACCAATTGCTTTTTTAATACACTTGTGTTATATTACTTTTTATAACACAAGTGTATTAAAAAGGGATGTGGATTTTATGATCGGCTGGCTGATAATCGCCTGTGAGATTGGGTTTTGGGTTTTCGTTGCTGCAGGTTTAACGGCAAGATATATTTTGAGAAAAAAAACATTAGGCAGTCTGCTTTTGCTTTGCACACCTTTGATTGATTTGATTCTAATCGCAGCAACTGCAATTGATTTGCACAGAGGGGCCGAAGCCAGCATTTTCCATGGCATCGCGGCAATTTATATCGGTATCACCGTCGCATACGGTAAACAGATGGTTCAATGGGCTGATGAAAGATTTGCCTATAAGTTTGGAAATGGCACTAAACCGGTAAAGCCTTCAAAGTACGGCAGTGAACATGCCAGGAGAGAAAGAAATGGGTGGTACAGACATCTCCTCGCATGGATCATTGGTCTGGCATTATTATTTGCCATGATCCTCTTCATAGGAAATCCAGAGCAAACAGAAAACCTGCGGGGATTAATAAAAATGTGGACATTGGTTCTTGCAATCGATTTTGCCATCAGCTTCAGCTATACAGTTTGGCCGCGAAAAGGGAAAGCTGAAAATAACTCTGTAATTTAGAATTGAATTGATAACTTATGTTTAAACTTAGGTTCACATCTAACAAAACCTTTATTTAACAAAATAAAAAAACAGGAGCCTTCTTTAGAGAACTCCTGTTTTTGGCATTAATGGCTTCCGTTCTTCTGCAGAACTTTAAGGCCGGAACCCATATCAGATGCAAGTACATAATTGCGATCTACGAATACACCCCAAATATTAGATTTGCTTGGAATATAGACACCAATTTCCTCGGGATTAGATGGATCAGTAATGTCTACTGTCCTTACTCCGCCAGCATAATGGGAGAGGTACAATGTGTTCCCCTGCACCTTAGGATCGTGGACCGTCGCACCGCCAGGAATCTTCTCAGTGAAATCCGTTCTAAACGTACTTAGCAGCTTTGGATTTGTTTTATCTTTAATATCATAAATCATGGTGTACCCATAGGCACTCTCAAAGCCCTCTCTAGTAGGTCCGAATACCTCCCTTGTTTCAATAAGGACATTCCCGCCTTTTGCTAAATCCATTGAATGGGCAGCTCCTTGAACATCATTGGCAAAATCAGTTCTGCCAAGGTATACCGGATTTTTGGCATCACTGATATCAAGCATGATTGTTCCTAAATCCCAGTAGGAGAGGAAAGCTGTTTTCCCGGTTCCATCTGTTTTGACGCTATGTGCAAATGCTGCCCTTTTAACTCCTTCTTCATCAGTCCAATTATACCCGTCATAATTCTCATCACTTACTTCAGGAATATAATTGCGCGGATTAAATTCATAGATGGTTTCAGGTGCCGATGGTTTTGAAACGTCAACAATATTAACATCCATTTTCTCACCATGAGAGTAAAGATCTGCATAGCAGTTTGCTGTCAGCACATAAACGTTATTCCCCTGTACTGTCAGGTAAAGTTCATGTGTTCCTCTCGCACCGGAAGTATCCTCCCAGAACCCCAGCTCTTTCGGTTCCCTTGGATTTGTTACATCATATAATACAAATCCTCCCTTTGCATCAGGGTTGGTGCGGTCGACCTTTTGAACGCTGACTGCGGCTAAGTCCCCTTTGAAATGCTTTGTATTCACCGTTTTCACAATCACTTTTTCCTGCCAAGTGCCTGGAAGGTGAGCAAATGACGACACTTCCACAGGATTTGAAGGATCTTTCATATCAAATACGCGGACACCGCCTTCTCCGCCATTTTTTGTATGTGTGCCTACATAAGCAAAGCCTTTATGCGCATAAACATCACCCGATGAATTTTGTACCCCCTCTTTAACTTCTTTCAGGGGAACAGCAGCCACTTCTTGAAGATTACCTGTATTCTTGCTTCCTTCAAGCAATGGAACCGCTAATTCGATACCGGCCAGACTATCGCCTTTTTCAATACCTCCACTGAACTCATCATGTGCAAATGCAGTTGTCCCTCCGGCAGAGAGTACAAGCGCCCCTGCTAATGCTGTTTTAATCAGGATTTTCTTTGTCAAATTTATTCCTCCTTATTTGTGTTGCCTATGTAATCGGAAAACTTTAGAATTTAAGCGTCCCGAAATACTGCAGTTTCTATATTAAAGAAAATTCAGAATTTTTAATATCTGCAATTTTTCCTATTATTTCTACATAATAAGACAAATTCTGTTCCCTTCTATATCACTAGTTTACAAGGAGTAATATATTTTTTTTGTCCCAAAAAAAACACCTCCCAATGGAAGATGCCTGCAGCAATTTATCTCCTGCTTTTCAGCTTTCTTTTTACTGCCGGAACAACATACTTCTTTACTATAGTTGCACCTTGTTTTACTATAAAAGCTTTAATTATTCTTTTTACAACCATTAACGGATCCCTCATTTCGGTTTGAACATCATTATAATATTCTTTACCTTTTCAGTGTGCCCGCTAAACTTCAAATTAAAAAGCCCTTCAAAAAAGGGCTTCTTGCCGAATTATAAACGCATATTCTTAAAAGGATTCTTCCATTCCATCAAGGCTCCATAATTAAGTGATTCTTCATCTTCTAAATAATTTTCTGCAACACAAAGCGGTGTCCTTCCGCATCTCAGCAAAAATGTAATGACCGGATCCTTCTTTTTTCCGTCGATCAGTTGCTGGATATAGCCCTCGGCTGACATTTCATGGGCGTATTTATGGTAGCCGGGCATCCGTCCTCCACCTAGCAATCGATCAAGTCCCAGGTTTATGACAGTCTGATACATAGACTGCATCAAAAGTTTGCCAAGACCTAGTTTACGGTAACGAGGCCGGACACTGATATCGACAATATATAATGTATTGCCTTGAGGTTTATGATTGCGTATATAACCGCCGTCGGTTATTTCTTCCCATGTATGCTTTGGATGTGAAGGATCAAAATCAACAATCAGCCCGGTTAAGGACCCTGCCAATACTCCATCAGCCTCAATACAAAGTGCACCCTCCGGAAAAAGTTCTACATGGTTAGCGAGCTGTTCACGATTCCACCATAAATCTGAAGGAAAAGGCGGCGGAAAGCATTCCGCCTGAATGTCTATTAACTGATCAAAATCCTCTTTCGTATAATTTCTGATTACAGCCGGCACCGGCTTATCCCCGTCAAACACAAAAAATTCGCTTCGATATGCCATATGCTATCCTTCGATATTTTCTTTTTCCCAGTCTACATACAGATCTGTTCTTCGGTCCCGCCATGTCGTAACCGAACCGCGCTCACGGACTTCATATAAAAGGCTAAGGTCAAGATCGGCAGTCACAATCATATCGTCATTCAGCTCGCCTTCCACCATAATCCCCTTAGGCGGAAATGGAATATCATTCGGTGTAATGACGGCTGCCTGCCCGAAATTGGCACGCATAAAATCGACAGTAGGCAGGGAGCCAATTGTTCCTGTAACCACAACATATACCTGATTCTCAATTGCTCTGGCATGACTTGTATAGCGGACACGGTGGAACCCATGACGGTCGTCTGTACAGGAAGGGCAGAAAATAACATCTGCTCCCTTGGCTTTTGCCATACGGACAATTTCCGGAAACTCAATGTCATAGCACGTCAGAATGGCTATTCTGCCTTTAACTGTATCGAATACACGAAGGCCTTCTCCAGGTGACATATTCCACTCATGGACTTCAGTAGGCGTGATATGCAGTTTTGCCTGTTCTTCAATCCGCCCATCCGGATAAAATAAATGTGCCACATTATAAAGGCGTCCATCTCTGTTAATAACGTGTGTACCGCCGATTATATGCATGTTTGTTTGTTTAGCAAAATTGGAAAATAGGTTTTTATATTGTTCAGTAAAACCAGGCAGTTCGTTAATGGTCAGACTTGTTCCCTGCTCGCTTCCAATGGATAAAAGCTGTGTCGTGAAAAATTCAGGAAATAAAACAAACTCAGACCCAAACTCCTGGGCAGTTTTAATATAATGCTCACATTGGTTTGCAAACTCTTCAAATGAACGAATGGTATGCAGATGATACTGCACAGCGGATACACGAATTTTCAATGTACTCCCCCTCATCAGAAAAATGTATAGATGAGTATCACTCTATCTTTAAAAGATTATCAATGATTTTCCTGCCTTGCACAATACTTTTTTAGCGGATTTCGAAATTTTTTATTTCACAGTATTTTATTTAACTAACCTTTTTTCCATTAGGAGTTTATTCAACTAATAAAGTAAGATGTTAAACAAAAAAGCATCACTTGGTTAAAGCAATGCTTTAATGCTCTTATTTTATTAGCTTGCTTAATCCTGTAATGAGCCCGACACCTTTTTGAAAATCTTGATTTGCCGCTTTAACCAGTCTCATATAAATGCCAATCAGGGATTCGTTTTGTTTTTTTAATTCACTGACCTCTTTTTTGAGAGTTATCAGCTCAGCTCTTAAAGATGCCATTTGTTTATTTACGTATTCGATGTCTCCATTTTCGCTGATTTCATCACCAGCAGCTTCTTCCTCATCCACTTTTAAACCTTCTGACAGATTCAGTAAAGAATCATCATTAATAATTTTACCGGCCAAACTCAATAATGAATTAAAATCTATAGTCTGTCCGTCTTTCAGAAGTCCAGCTGCCAGCTTTTCCAGATGATCCGAATCCTCAAATGCATCTTTACCTTTAGCAGGTTCGTCCATAATTAGCCCGCCTTTCATAGTTTCTATCCTATATTATGCAGAAGCTCAATAAATGGAATGGACAAACATACAAAAAAATGCAGAACGATGGAAAACACATTGAAAAACCCTGGACAATTACCAGGGTTTCAAAGGACTCAACTTTTTAACTATTTTGAGGAGCTTGACAACCTAAAAGGTAACAAATTTTATCCCTAAGTCTGTCAGCTAAACACGGTGAAATAAGTCTTGCCAAAACCCATAAAATGACTAATCCTAGCACAATTAACGGTGTTAATGTTCCATTCATACGACGTCCCCCCTTTTATTCAAATAATATGGGTACCCTTACGTTTTCATCGTATGTTCCAAACTTGGACATGCATACACACATATCCCGGTATTGCAAAAATTGGCACTTGTCCATCTCAACTTGAGAAAAAAATCTGACTCTTCATCAGAGCCAGATTACTGATTTTATAGTTTCTTCTTCATTTCATTTGAAAGAAATTCTACATCCGTCCCCACAATGACCTGCAGACTGGTTTTGCTGAGTTTGATGACTCCTTTTGCTCTCAGCTTTTTTAATTGCCCTTCATCAACAAGAGACATATCTTTTACCCTTAAACGAAGGCGGGTAACACAATTATCGATTTCTTCAATGTTTTCTTTACCGCCCAATACTTCCAAGTAAGCAACTGCTGCTTCAGCATATTTTCCCTTTAGGGCATTATTCCCTTCAAATTCTCCTTCAATTTCATCTTCCCTTCCAGGTGTTTTCAAATCCAGTTTCTTGATCAGGAAATAGAAAATTGCAAAATACAGAAGGGCATAAAGGAGACCTATCCCGGCCAGCAGAACCGGCTTCTGAGCTATTCCAAAGTTTAGTATATAATCGAGGGCGCCTGCCGAGAACCCGAAACCATGATGAATATCCAGGACATAGGTAAGGGACATAGCCAGACCTGTCAAAGCAGCATGAATTAAATATAGAACCGGTGATAAGAACATAAACAGAAATTCAATCGGCTCTGTAATACCGGTCAGGAAGGAAGTAAATGCGAGTCCGGCCATCGCCCCTGCCACTGCTTTCCTTCTTTCCTTCTTTGCAGCGGCAACCATGGCCAAAGCTGCACCAGGCAGCCCAAACATCATGATAGGAAAGAAGCCTGTCATAAAGATACCTGCAGATGAATCCTTAGCAAGAAAGCGCCATAAATCTCCTTTGATAACATCCCCTGCTGCATTGGTAAACTCGCCAAATTCAAACCAGACAAGTGTGTTCAGTATATGATGGAGACCAACCGGAATTAATAGACGGTTCAGGAATCCGAAGACCCCGACACCCGCTGCACCTGCACCGATTATCCAATCGCCGACACTGTTAATGCCTGCCTGTACCGGCGGCCACACATACCCGAACAAAAAGGCAATAACGATCATAACGAGTGAAGTGATGATCGGCACAAACCGTTTTCCCCCAAAGAAACCAAGCCATTCCGGCAGCTTAATATCATGATATTTATTGTATAATAGCCCTGCAATAATACCGGAAATGATCCCGCCAAAAACACCCATATTGACCGTTTCGTTTATGGCAGCTGCACCTTCAGTCAGTACAAAATAACCCACCGCTCCAGCAAGGGCAGCTGCCCCGCTTCCATCCTTTGAAAAACCGATGGCAATTCCAATGGCAAACAAGAGAGCCAAATGTCCGAAAACAGCATTCCCGGCTGCAGATATAAATGGAATCCCTAAAAGGTCATCCTGTCCCAGCCTCAGCAAAAGTGCAGCAGCAGGCATAACTGCAATCGGCAGCATTAAAGACTTGCCAATCTTCTGTAAAAACCCCAGCATTTTCACACACCTCTTTCTCCATGGATTATTACATAATATGAACAGGCATTTTAATTCAGTACAAGGCACCGGTATTCGGCCGACCCTCCATATCATAAAAAAAGAACCTGGCCCATTATGCCGCCAGGTTCTTTTCTCCGAGTTTAATAGAGTAAATATTCTTCACGTGTCTTTTTGAATTGTTTTAAGTCTTTCTGCCATTTGGAGGAAATTTCTTCAACTGACTTTCCTTCCTCAATCGCTTCACGGACCCAGCCATTACCCATCAGGTTGTCAAAGAATGAAATGCCTGCACTGTTCTCTGCACGGAATTCGAAGTCCTCCGGATACATATCATGGATTGCCTTCACGATATGAAGTCCAGTCTCGACAGGCTTGAATGCATCGCGATGTGTAACATGAATCTGGATCCCATGAGAAAGCTTTCCTGCATGCTTGGAGAAGCTTGGTGTAAATGATGCAGCTCTGAAGGCTACCCCGGGAAGTTCAAGACTGTTCAAATGTCCTGCCAAATCATCAGAATTGATAAATGGAGCTCCAATCAATTCAAATGGCTTTGTTGTCCCGCGTCCTTCAGAAACGTTCGTCCCTTCAATTAATGCCGCTCCTGGATATACTAAAGCTGTTTCCAGGGTTGGCATGTTAGGAGACGGCATAACAAACGGAAGTCTGGTGTCATCGTAGTACATATTGCGCTTCCAGCCATTCATTTTGATAACAGTTAAATCTGCACCAATTTCAAATTCTTCATTAAACAATTCGGCCAGTTCACCTACAGTCATCCCATGGCGAAGCGGAATCGGGTAATTCCCCACAAAAGAGGAATACTCCATATCAAGGACCGGACCTTCAACCTTTGTTCCGCCTTGAGGATTAGGCCTGTCCAGCACGATGAATGGGATATTGTTTTCTTTTGCTGCTTCCATCGCGTAAGCCATAGTGTAAATATACGTGTAAAAACGTGTTCCGACATCCTGGATATCAAATAGAAGCACATCAATATTTTCGAGCATTTCAGGTGTAGGCTTTTTGGTTTTTCCGTATAAGCTGTAAACAGGAAGCCCTGTCTTATCATCGATATAATACTCAACATACTCTCCCGCCTGCGCACTCCCACGGACTCCATGCTCCGGACCATATAATGCAGTTAACTCCACGTCCGGATCATTGTGCAGAATATCCACAATGCTGTTTAAATTCTGGTCGACCCCAGTCGGGTTTGTAATTAAACCAACTTTTTTTCCTTCTATGAGGTCCTTGTTTTCATCTAAAAGAACTTCAACACCAAGCTCGAATTTCTTTTTCTTGCCTTTTCCTTTGCCATTGCCGTTATCTGCGAGCACAACAGTTAAAGAAGAGAGTACGAGAATCATTGTCAAAAAACCCATAAACCATTTCTTCATTATTTTTCCCCTCCCAGGTTAAGGATAGGTACATGCAAGAACTAAACCTGCATGTACCCATTCTATTTTTTATGCCTCATCCTAATAGCTCAATCCATACCCAAATTCATATAGTACGTTGCCATCTGTACCCGGAATTGTTACTGGCAGTTTGCCTGAAGGATTAATCTGGCCAAAGATAACACCTGCTGCTGCATCAAAGCTCGCCGTTCTGAAGCCATATTGTGCAATGTAAGCATCAACTTCCGGGTAGGCCATGATGTCATATGGGTTACGGATGCCAACCGAAATAACTGGAGCTTCTGATTCAGCAATGATGGAATTAACCATTTTCATCTGTGCGCTGTCTGGTGAGCGTCCTGATACATTATACGTATAGGAGCCCACAATAACTGCACTGGCATTCCTGATTTGTTCCTTCTGCTCTTCCGTTAATACATAGCTTGAGGTCTGGATGACCGTTGTGTTTGCATGAAACTTGCCCACTGCGTTCTTTAAGTCTGTAATATACGTATTTCCAACGACAACAATATGATCTTCAGGAGATACTTGTAATGGCAGTGCATCTCCTTCATTTTTTACCATTGTAATGGAACGTTCTGCTGCTTCTTTTTCTATTTGTTTATGTTCTTCTGATCCAACTACGTCAAGAGCCTTTGCAATTTTTTCATCAATCGGCTGCGGTGTCTCTTCTTTCACAATTCCCCGCTTTATTTTCAGTGTTAAAATCCGCTCAACTGATGATTCAATGCGTTTTTCCGAGATTTCTCCATTCTCCACTGCATTCAGTAGCCCTTCTGCAACTTCTTCGAGTCCAACAGGCATCAGCACAATATCTGTTCCAGCTTTAACTGCCCGAATAGCGGCGTCAACTGGTCCAAAGTGTTCAGCGATAGCGTTCATATTCATTGCATCTGTTGTAATGACACCTTCATATCCCATTTCTTTACGCATAAGTTCTGTCAGCACTTTATGGGAAAGAGTGGCCGGTACGGCGATTTCTTCACCTGTTTTTTTCGAGATTGCTTTCGTGTCATCAATCTTAGGGAAGGTAACATGCGCAGTCATGATGGCATCCACTCCTGCTTCCATTCCCTTTTGGAAAGGATACAATTCAACTTCCTTTAGACGTTCTTTATCATGAGGCACTTCAGGCAATCCAAGATGTGAGTCTACTGCTGTATCTCCATGTCCGGGAAAATGCTTTGCAGTAGCAGCAACACCTGCTGATTGCAGTCCTTCAGTATAAGCAACACCCAAGTCAGCAACAAGCTGCGGGTCCTCCCCAAATGAACGAACGCCAATTACCGGATTGTCGGGATTATTATTTACATCCATGACAGGTGCAAAGTTCATATTAATACCGAGTGATGAAAGCTCCTCCCCGATCGCCTTGCCGACCTTGCGGGAAATTTCTTCAGAACGGGCGGCCCCTAACGCCATATTGCCAGGCATGTCAGTTCCTGATTGAAGACGTGTAACAATTCCGCCTTCCTGGTCAATCGTCATCAATAAGCCGAATTTATCGGCAGCTTTCTGATAATCCGAAACCAATGTGGCAGTCTGTTCAGTTGTCACCACATTTTCACGGAATAATATGACCCCGCCAAGATGATAATCTTTAACCAGCTTTTCTATTTCCGGCAGCATTTTAGTGACATTTTGTCCCTTCCAGTTGCGGAAATCCGGCATCAGCATCTGGCCTACCTTCTCTTCAATGGACATATTTTTCACTGCCCGGCTGATGAGGTCATACCGTTTCCCATGCTCTTTCATGATTTTCACTATAAAAGCAGGCTTGCCTTTGCTGCCCTTTTTATGGTCAGGTTTTATTTGAAGTGCGATACGGTCCTTATATACTCCATCTGTTACACTGATGAAGGTTTTTCCGGGCTTCCCTCTTAAAGTGATATTCCCTGACTGATCAACTGCTGCAACCGTTTTATTGCTGGACTTCCATTTCAACCCCTCAGAAACTCCCATGAAATGTCCTTCTTTAAATACATGAAGCGCTTTAAATTGAAATGCATCTCCACTGATTTCCGTGCTGACCTGGGGTACATTCTCCAGGAGTATTAAATCTTTAGCTGTACTTTCTGCTGATGCGTTTTTCAAGGTTCCTCCCATCCATAATTGCGAAACGGCAAGTGTAATTGTGAGAAGGAAAATACACATTACTTTGCTGACTTTACCCATTTCTTCCACCGTCCTTACTGCTTTTTCATATGAGCTTACTTTTTACTAAAAAAACGAATACTAGTAGTTTCGTTTTTCCCAGCCGTTTCCTGAGAGGGCAGGCGTCACTTTTTGTCCATCTGAAAGCTGGAGTTTTACATTATCAACATACCAGCCTCTGCCATTTACTGTACTGTCCGTTACGTACCGGAATCGAATGTGCATTGTTCCTGCTGGAATGGTCAGCTTATCCTTTTTCCAGTCGATGCTGCTTCCTGTATATGGCTGTTGAGCCTGTGTCCAATTGACGCCATCTTTTGAGACCTCAACCACGCCCATATCTGCATTTGTTTCAGTTCTATACCAGGTATCGAACGACAGGACCGCCTCTTCTTTGAGATCCACTTTAGCGTTTAACTCATGCTGAACTTTATCTCCATATCCTGAGAACCACGCCGGCCCTTTTCCTGGAATGGCTACAGGAATTGAATCTGCCACCTGTCTTGCAAATGCACGCCTTGCAATATTCGTTGTAACCGTATTTCTTGAAGGATGTACACGATTTGTTAAAAGAATCGCAATCGCGCCGTTATTTCGGTTTATGACAATTGATGTTCCGGTGTACCCTGTATGCCCAAGGGAAGTTCCCTCTGATAAAGCATCCATGAACCATCCCTGGCCAAGCTCCCAGCCCAGGCCATGATCATCACCAGGAAATTGGGGAATCTGATTTTGAATCAGCATTTTCACCGTTTTTTCTTTTAATATCCGCTTGCCGCCATAGCGCCCGTCATTCACATACATATGGGCAAGCCTGGCGAGGTCGGAGGCAGTGGAAAAGACACCTGCATGTCCGGCAACTCCATCAAGGGACCAGGCATTCTCATCATGAACTTCTCCCCAGACAAGCCCCCTGCCAATCGCAGGCTGATATTCAGTGGCTGCAATCCGATGCTTCAAGGATTCAGGCGGATTATACATCGTATCCTTCATACCGAGGGGGTTGGTTATGCGTTTTTCAACAAACTCATCCAGGCTTTGTCCTGAAAGGCGTTCGATGAGTGCACCGAGCGTAATCATATTCAAATCGCTGTATGTATACGCTTCGCCAGGTTTATTGGCCAATGGATAATTAAAAACGATTTGCATGCGTTCCTCTCTGCTGCTCCCTTGTGAATATAACGGAATCCATGCAGTAAAGCCTGAAGTATGTGTCATCAGCTGGCGTATTGTTACATTTTCCTTGCCGTTTTCGGCAAACTCGGGGATATATTTTGCAACCGGATCATCCAGCTGAAAGCGTCCTTCATCATACAAGATCATTGCGGCAGTTGTGGTAAAGATTTTACTGATTGAAGCCAGATCAAAAATGGTATCTTCGGTCATTTCGATCGGGTTCTGGGCTTCAGTAAATTTATCATCGGTGTAGCGGTAGGAATATCCGTATGCATTATGCTTGACGATATGCCCTCGCCTTGCCACAAAAGTGACAGCACCCGGCATGACGCCTTCTGAAATCATCTCCTCCATTAATGGATCGATTTCATCCAGCGGCTGCTGAACCATCCCGGCTCCCACTGCAGAACCAGGATGAAGAATAGGAGAAATCGGCCCAGGACGATCCCACGAAAAAATAGGGTGAAATTTGTGTTTCACATCTTTATTGTTTTTCATTTCCATCGTTGGCTTAACTCCTTCAGCGCTTTGCGCAGACGCAGGATATGCTGCCGGAATAAAGAGTGAAGTGCTAAGTACGGCAGATAGCGCAACAAGCATGGTTTTATTTTTCATAGTGCCTCCTTTATTTTTATGAATTTTCATCAGCAATTAACCTCCTCTTCTTAATGAAAGGGTTTACATATTGTAAGATTAATAGAGTTAGAGTATAGTTGTCTATACCACATAAGTCCTGTTCTAGTTAATAACTTCCAAATAATACAGAAAAACCAATAGTTCTTTTTGACTATTCTGAAAATTATTCTCATTTTGTTAGATAATTTTTAATTTCGAAGTAATAAAAGAAAGCAGAATCCAGATGGATTCTGCTTATCTTTGAAACTGTACATTATGAAGACCAGCAAAGATTCCGTTCTTTTCGATCAGTTCATCATGTGTGCCTTCTTCAGCAATGCCGTCTTCTGTGACAACGACTACTCTGTCCGCATTCCGGATGGTCGCAAGCCTGTGGGCAATGACTAGTGTGGTGCGGTTTACGGCGAGCTCGTTCAATGCCGTTTGAATAATTTGTTCGGTTTCAGTATCCAGCGCCGAGGTTGCTTCATCCAGGATTAAGATCGGCGGATTTTTAAGGAACATTCTCGCAATGGCGATTCGTTGTTTTTGTCCGCCTGACAGTTTTAATCCCCGTTCCCCAATTTGTGTTTCCCAGCCATCCGGTAGAGATGCAATGAAGTCCTGCAGGTGTGCTTTTTTAGCCGCGTCCGCAATCTGCTCATCTGTAGCTCCAAGCATTCCGTATGCTATATTCTCCTTCAGGGTACCGGTAAACAGGAAGACATCCTGCTGGACAATGCCAATATGCGATCTCAGTGATTTTTTCGTCATGTCCCTGATATCCATGCCATCGATCTTAATACTTCCGCCATTCACATCATAAAAGCGTGGAATCAAAGAACAAATCGTTGTCTTTCCGGCTCCAGAAGGTCCGACAAAAGCAACTGTTTCACCTGCATTGATTTGAAGATCAATTCCTTCAAGCACCGATTTATGCTCATCATAACTGAAAGTTACATCCTGAAAACGGATATCACCCCTTAAGGATTCAACCTCTATGGCATCTTTCGTATCCTCAATTTCCGGTTCAGTATCAATGATTTCTAAAAACCGCTTGAAACCAGCCATTCCCTTTGGATACAGTTCCATCAGGGCGCT
Source organism: Cytobacillus sp. SAFR-174 (assembly GCF_051964675.1). Taxonomy (NCBI): domain Bacteria; kingdom Bacillati; phylum Bacillota; class Bacilli; order Caryophanales; family Bacillaceae; genus Cytobacillus; species Cytobacillus sp. SAFR-174. The sequence goes on from NZ_JBQCMZ010000008.1 coordinate 109,090, forward strand.
GATTTTATCAATCGGCTTTAATAGCACATTCACATAGAGTACAAATCCGACCAATTCACCGTATGAAAGCTGCCCGCTGAAGCTCAGCCAGGAACCGTATACAAGAACAATCAGCGTAACTAATCTGGTCAGCATGTAGACTCCGGATGCACTGAAGCTCATAATCTTGTAAGCTGCAAGCTTGGCAAGACGGAATCTTCCATTGTTTTCCTTAAACCTTTTAATCTCATAGCTTTCATTTGTAAAAGACTGAACCACACGCACACCAGATACACTATCCTCTACCTGTGCGTTGACATCGGCAATTTCACCGTACATTCTTTTCCATGCTTTGTTCATTTTAATATTGCAGAACGTAATCAGCCATACAAGGAACGGAAGAACAAATATGGTTACAAAAGCCAGCTTGACATTGATCGTCAGCATAATCCAGAATGCACCCACAAACGTCATGACCGCTATAAATAAATCCTCCGGGCCATGATGGGCAAGCTCACCGATATCCATTAAATCATTTGTCACCCGGCTCATGATATGCCCTGTTTTGGTATTATCGAAAAAGCGGAAAGACTGCCTTTGCACATGCTGAAAAAGCTGCTGCCTCATATCTGTTTCGATGTTGATGCCAAGCTTGTGGCCCCAATAGTTAACCACAAACTGAAGAAGTGTGCTCGCCACATAAAGAGCAAGCAGGCCCGCACTTACAGAAACAATCATGGACCAATTCCCGCTTGGAAGCAGGCTGTCGATAAACCACTTAACCGCAAGCGGAAAGCCCAATTCAAGAATTGCAACGAATACTGCTGAACTAAAATCAAGAATGAACAAGCGCTTATGCGGCTTATAGTAGCTAAAAAACCGTTGGATCATTTTATTCTCCTTTTTCTGAAAAAATCAAATATATTTGATTATAAATTCACCAGGAATAGATTACAAGAAAAACCCGTCCCTATTTATCTGGAACGAGTCTGTTGTTACTGCTTTATTAGGCTGATGGTATGTCCTCTTCTGAAGTTCAAATCCTTGATCTGAACTGAACTTTACGGATCATTTGATTAATTACTTCTGAAATGACAAGTCCTACTGCGATTGCCCCTGATATCATGAATGCTTTTGCAGCGAGCTGAATGGCCATATTGTAATCATTTTCAACAAAATTCCGCATGGCATCATAAGCAATCCCCCCCGGGACCAGTGGAATGATGCCGGCAACACTAAAAATAATTATAGGTGTTTTATACATTTTGGCAAAAACCTGGCTGATCACGGCGATCGTAAAAGCAGCAATTAATGAAGAAATGACAGCATCATACTGCCAATTAACAAGCCAAATATAAACGAACCAGCCGACCATCCCGACAAATCCGCATTTCAGCAGAGATTTTTTCGGAGCATTGAAAAGGACCCCGAACCCTGCTGATGCGATAAAGCTTGTAATCATATGAGTCAACATAAACATTAGGCATTTCCTCCGCTATTGCATTTAAAAAGTAAAGACCAGAGCAATCCCAGCACCAATGGCAAAAGCTGTCAAAAACGCTTCTGCCCCTTTTGAAAGTCCGGAAACAAGATGCCCGGCCATTAAGTCCCTGACTGCATTTGTTATCAAAAGCCCCGGAACAAGCGGCATGACTGATCCAATGATGATCTTATCAAGCTCTGTCCCCACTCCTGAGTACACAAAAAAATACGCTATAAGGCCAATTAATAATGACGCAATAAATTCAGAGAAAAATTTGATCTGGACAACTCTATGTACGTATAAAAATGATACAAATCCAAGACCGCCTGCAATCATGGCTGGAATAAAGTCAGTCCAGCTTCCAAGGAACATGATTAAAAAACAGCCGCTTGCAATCGAGGCTGCAAGAATCTGCTGATAAACAGGGAAAGTATAGTCGGCACTTTCAATTTCCTTCAGCCTTGCCAGTGCTTCCTTTCCATCCAGTTCACCGCTGCTGATTCTGCGAGAAACTCCGTTCACCAATGTCACTTTGTACAGATCCGTTGAACGTTCTGAAATTCGAATAAGCTTTGCCGGTTCAGTTCCATCTGTAGAAAATATGATTCCAGTTGGCGTTACATAGCTATGTGAGTGCGGTATACCCAGGGAAGCAGCGATCCTTGTCATGGTGTCCTCTACCCGATACGTTTCCGCCCCGCCCTGGAGCATGATTTTCCCCGCAAGCAAGCATATCTCAATTACTTCTATTGTTGGAGGGAATTCTTTCCCCATTCTTTCACCTGCTTTATAAATCTAAAATTTATAACCCTCTTATTATAGGGTTACATCTTAACGGATATGATAAACGAAAGAAAGGCCTTTTGTCTAAAATTTATATTAAAATGTTCGCTAAGATCAGCGCATACCTTATAAGGCAGTAATGAAATTGAATAAAAAAAGCGATTATTGCATGCAGAATAATCACTTTCTCATTTATTTCTTCGGTATTCCAAACTGCGCATTAAGCTGACCCTGAATCATTTTTGAACGTGATGCCTTATCGTCTTTTTTCTTTTTCCGCTTCAATTCAGAGCGGATTTCTTCTGTTCGGACTCCCTCCTCCCTTTTGTTGGCTATGTCAATGAGCGTCTCCACATCGAGAAAAGAATATTTTCTGCTTCCTCTTTGTGACCTTTCAGGAAATACCAATTTCCTCTCTTCGTAGTAACGAATCTGCCGTTCACTAAGTCCAGTCAGTTCGCTGACCGTCCCAATCGAAATGACTTTTCTGGTTTTGTAGGATGTTTCTCTATCCACTCATGTCACCTCAATCTAACCAATTTATTTCATTATACTAATCTTTCAAACTTTTTCATTATTTCTGTCAGAAAATCTTACAAAGCAGCAAAAACAATGTGAGAAAACTTAACATAATTACTGAATAAGAGCTAAATTTCTTTTAGAATAAACAAAACATTAAAGAAAAGAGGAGATAGGAAATGCAATATTTACGAAAAGCCATTGAAAAAAAACGGCAATATCTAATCGATCTCCTGGTCAAATCAGGAAGTGAATATCAGCATTCTGAACCGGCTCTGCAAAAGCTGACCTTAACAGAACTTGAGGTTATATTTAGGAAACACAGCAATCGAAACCGTTATTAACTGGGGGGCCCTTATGGAAACAACAAATACAATAGAACTGGCCAGAAGGATTATTGAACTCGATTTACTGCGTGATCAGCTTTGGGAAAGGTTAACGGCAGAAGCCGGTTATCAGGCTTATGAAATTTTAAGAAATGAACAGAATAGCTGATAATGGAACGCTTGAAAGAGCGTTCTTTTTTATGCCTATGTTAAAGTTTTGTAAATTTAAGATACTCCCTTTTCTTGTCATATTTATTTTGGTATCATTCAATTATCGAAATCCGATATCGATTTTCGAAATCAAAAAGGGAGGCATTTGCTTGGAAGATAAAATACTGCGCAAGCTGTTCCTGGGGTTTATTCAAATCCATATTCTTCATCACGCAAAGGAGCACCCTGTTTTCGGCGCATGGATGGCTGAAGAGCTGAAAGAGCATGGCTACAGCATCAGTTCCGGAACATTGTATCCGATCCTGCATTCCATGGAGTCAGACGGGCTCCTTAAACAGGAGAAGAAAAATGTGGATGGCAGAATCAGAAAGTATTATACCACAACTGAAAAAGGGATTATGGTTCTGGAGGAAGCGAGAAAAAAAGCTTATGAGCTTTTTAAAGAAATTAAGGATTAAAGGAGATGCATATGAAAAAAAACAAAACTGGCCTTAAAACTTTACTGGAAATATTAATGGTTTCAACAAGACTTGGACTAACCTCTTTCGGGGGACCTGTAGCTCATCTCGGCTATTTCCACGATGAGTATGTCCGCAGAAGAAAATGGATGGATGAGAAAAGCTACGCAGACTTAGTTGCACTTTGTCAGTTCCTTCCCGGTCCTGCAAGCAGCCAGGTCGGGATCGGCATTGGTGTCATGAGGGCTGGAGCAGCCGGCGGCATAATGGCTTTCCTTGGGTTCACCTTACCATCTGTTATTGCTCTGATAATTTTTGCCATTCTTCTTCAAGGCATTAATCCGGCAGAAGCCGGCTGGATTCACGGCCTAAAAATTGTCGCGGTGGCCGTAGTGGCTCACGCTGTCCTGGGAATGGCACAAAAGCTTGTACCTGACCTTCCCCGAAAAACGCTGGCACTGTTTGCAATTATCGCAACACTTTTATGGCAGACAGCCATTACGCAGGTTGCGGTCATCCTTGTCTCTGGTTTTATCGGATTTTTAATCTATAAAAAGCATGCAGATAACGATGATGCACCGATGGAGTTTCCCATCTCCAAAGGCTTTGCCATTGGCTGTTTAGTGTTGTTTTTCAGCCTTTTAATAGGGCTTCCTATTTTAAGAGAGCTAACCGCAGTGGAGTGGGTTGCTTTATTTGACAGCTTTTATCGTTCAGGATCTCTGGTTTTCGGCGGCGGGCATGTTGTCCTTCCTTTGCTGGAACGCGAATTCGTCCCAACAGGCTGGCTAAGTGAAGAAGCCTTTCTGGCAGGATACGGTGCAGCTCAGGCAGTGCCGGGGCCATTATTTACTTTCGCTGCTTATCTTGGAGCAGTGATGAACGGCTGGCAGGGCGGCTTGCTTGCAACGGCTGCAATCTTCCTGCCTGCTTTTCTGCTGATCTTAGGAACACTCCCATTTTGGGACACACTTCGCCGCAATCCTAACATCAAGGGCGCATTAATGGGTGTGAATGCGGCAGTTGTCGGCATTTTAATCTCTGCCTTTTATCATCCCATATGGACCAGCAGCATCCTGGAGCCGGCGGACTTTGCCTTTGCCGCAGTATTATTCAGCATGCTTGTTTATTGGAAACTGCCGCCTTGGATCATTGTTGTGACGGGAGCAATAGGCGGAACTTTATTAGGATATGTAATTTAGGAACGCATCAAAAAAAGCTGCCAACAACTCGGCAGCTTTTTTCTATAACGGAATTTCAAGTATAATCTTTGTGCCTTTATTTTCTTCTGAATAAACATTTATAGAACCGCCCGCAGCTTTTGCCCGTTCTTCCATGCTAAAAAGGCCGACTCCTCTTGAAACTTCATTAACATTGAACCCTGTGCCTTTATCTTCTATGACAATGCGGATTTCTTCTTCCATCTGCCTGATTGTAACTGATGCTTCATCTGTCTCAGCATATTTCCTTATATTTGTCAGTGCTTCCTGAATGATTCTATAGATGGTGATTTCTTTATTAGAATTAAGGCGGGAAGCCAGGTAACAATCAAAATGAACATTGATATTATGATGTTCTGAAAAACGGACCAGGTAGGATCGGATCGCAGGTATCAGACCCAGATCATCAAGCACGGATGGACGAAGCTCCCATGAAAGATCCCGCAGCTCTTCAATGATTTCAGTAGCCTCGTCCTGCATTTGATCAAGCAGCGGGTTGCTTATTTCTGCCTGAAGCCTATTTATGGTAATCAGATGGCTGTACAAATTCTGTCCTATTCCGTCGTGAAGTTCCCGGGACAGCCTTTTCCGTTCCTCCTCTTGAACATCGATAATTCTTGTCATCATATTTTGCAGCTCTTCTTCTGCATTTTTTCTTTGCGTGACTTCATGTCGAATAGCAAGATGCTGATATGGTTTCCCTTTATCATTAAGGAATGGGACGATCGTGGTATCCACCCAATAATAAGTTCCATCCTTAGCTCTGTTCTTGATCTCGCCTTTCCATACCTTCCCGGAAGAAATCGTCCTCCATAAATCTCTGAAAAAATCTTTGGAATGGTACCCTGAATTTATAATTCTATGATCCTGTCCCAGCAATTCTTCCCGTGAAAATCCTGAGATGCTGCAGAATTGTTTATTCACATACGTAATCGTGCCTTTCTGATCTGTAATGGCCACAATGGATGAAGAATCCAGGGCAAACTTTAAATCAATCAGCTCGTTTACGGAATTTTTCAGTTCCTCGACAACCCGCTTATATTCTGTTATTTCCTTCCGGATTGCCAGGTATTTATACGGATTTCCTTTTTCATCAATAAAAGGAACGATCGTAGTATCTACCCAATAATAGTTTCCGTCTTTGGCTTTGTTTTTTATTTCCCCGCGCCAGACTTCCCCGCTCGAAATAGTGCTCCATAGATGTTCCATAAATTCCTTGGAATGATATGAAGAGTTGATAATTCTATGGTCCTTGCCAATCAGCTCTTCTGCAGAATATTTCGAAACTTCACAGAACTTTTCATTCACATAGGTGATTTTTCCTTTTCTGTCTGTAAAGGCGACAATGGTTGATTCATCCAGGGCAAACTGCAGGTCAACTAATTCCTTTAACGGATATGACTGCTGCTTTTTTAGGCGGGAACGGTCTTTGACTGAGTGAAAGACGATTAGATAATAGCTTTCTTCTGCCAGCATGAAAGAATTAATTCTGTAAAAAATGGAAAATATGCCACCATTACGGTGCTGTCCATACTGATGAACCACTTTCCCCTCTTCTGTTTCAAGCAGAGTGATCTCAGGCAGCAGTTCCTCGAGATTCTTCCCATGCAGCTCCTGTTCGCTATATCCAAATTGCTCCTGGGCCTGTCCGTTCGCATAAGAGATGACCCCAAACCTATTCACAAGAATCGTTGCATCACTGGAATCAGGATCAATCTCTCTCTTTTTCGCCAGCTGATTATTCCTGTCCATTTACGTTCCTCCAGTTGCATTATTTTAACCATTCAGCTTTTTTTCAAGTGTCCTGGCTGCATCCCTTGCTGTACTTTGCCTGCTTTCATTTAGAGGCTGTCCCGACCGGTTCCCGATCAAGAGGACCCCCTTTGGGATCCCTTTAAAATGAATGGGAACAGCATAAGCATGCTTCAATCCTTCAGCAAGCATAATCGGGTATTCCAATGCTTTTCCGGCAATATTTTCGGGAAAGTTGTCCACATACATCGGTCTTCCGGTTGAAATCACTTTCCCTGCAATTCCTTTGCCGTACCTTACTGTTATCCGCTTATATTTCTCGTTGCTGTTTCCTGCGGCATAATGCCATTTTACATCCGGGCCATCCGTATTCTGCAGTGCCAATCCAACAAAATCACATTCAAGCGCATTCAGCACCTTCTCACAAGCCTGATCAATCTGGACGCTTTCTCCGGGACTGCACCCCTTATATTCCATAGCCAAGCAGCCCTTTCTTTAAGGCGTAAGAAACGAGCTCAGGCCTGGTTTTCATCTGAAGTTTTTCCATTAAATTACCTTTATGTGTTTCAACTGTCTTTACACTGATTACAAGCTGTTCAGCAATATCCTTATTGGAAAACCCCTTGGCTATTAATGTAAGAACTTCTTTCTCCCTGTCGGAAAGAAGGTTGAATGTATCGGTGTTCCCCTGCTTCACACTTCCGATATATTCTTCCATCAGCCTTTTGGTTGCAGAAGGATGCAAATACGCATTCCCGCTTGCAACAGACCGGATTGCTGCGAGCAGTTCATCATGGGGTGCACTCTTTAAAATACACCCGGAAGCGCCCGCTTGAATCGCCCTGAATAAGTATTCTTCATCATCATGCATGGTTAAAATAAGGATCGCTATTTCAGGCATTAGTTTTTTTAGTTCTGAGGTTGCCGACATGCCATCTTTCCCGTGGGGCATGCTTAAATCCATGACAACCACATCCGGCTTTAATTCCAATGCCTGCTGAATCCCCTCATTGCCTTCAGAAGCTTCACCAACCACCTGCATGTCATCATGGTTATTTAAGAGCATTTTCAAACCCATCCTGACCACCGCGTGGTCGTCGCAAAGTAAAATATTGATCAAGCCCGCTCCCCCTTAGCATTTGTCCGTATATAAAGTGAAACTTCAATCAGTGGGGGGCTTTATCCCCCACTGATTGTTAGTTGAGGCCCACAGGAAGTGGGTCACAAAGAAGTTGCCACAGGACGTGGCGTTCTTAGTCTTTGTTCTTCTTTTCGGGCCTTTACGGGCAGTTTGACCCCCACTTATCCTCCTTTGATTCCTCTGAGTCTTGAAGTGGGGGTCTTACTGCCCGTTAGACTGCGATAAAAATCTGAAATAGGCAACAAGGGAGCCGCTGTATGCAGATCCCTTGTTAAGTATAATCTTAGTATAACGGAAGGGTGATATCTATTGAAGTCCCTTCACCGATTTTTGAGCTGATCACGCATTTGCCGTTGATTAACATCATTCTCTCCATCATGGCAGCAATGCCGGCAGAATTTTTCATCGCGGCATCTACATCAAAACCCTTCCCTTTATCTTGAATAGTGATTGAAAGCTTACCCGGTTCCCACCGAAGAATAATGCCTGCACTCATTGTGTCAGCATATCTTGCTATGTTAGCCAGGGCTTCCTGGCAAACACGGAATAGTGTAATCCTTTCCCTTTCTCTGATTCGCACTTCCTTTCCCTCATTTTGAAGGTCAACGATGATTCCATAGGTGGAAGTGTATAATTTCAGATAACTTTTCAGAGCCGGCAAGAGACCGAGAGTTCCTAAAGCAGGGGGATGCAATTCCACAGCCAGAAGCCTGATTTCCTGAATTGTTTTTTCCATCATTTGTGCCATATCCCGAATATAGTCTTTCATCTCAGGCTGATCGACAGCTGTCTGAATGAACTGCATGCCTGTATACAAGCTGTAAAGCGTCTGCCCTACCCCTTCGTGAAGCTCCAGGGCAATGCGCTTAATTTCATCTTCCTGAGATTGAATTATATATGAACTGATATTTTTCTTTGCTGGCTGGGTTTCCATTTCATCCCTCCTTCTTTTGAATTTACTTTTTTGATTTTATTTTGCTTTTTTCACCCGGTGGCTGGAAATATCGCTGAACATGCCTGCATATTGGACAACATCTCCGGCGTCATTTTTAATTGCGCTAATGGTTAGCCATTGGAGATATTCTTCCCCATCTTTGCGGGAATTCCATATTTCGCCTTGCCAGAATCCATTGTTTTCAATAGACGTCCACAAGTCCTGATAAAAACCTTTAGACTGCTTTCCTGATTTAAGGATACTCGGATTTTTGCCGACTACTTCCTCTTGTCTATAACCGGTAATTTCTGTGAAAGCAGGATTTACAGAAATAATTTTTCCGTTCTTATCTGTCACCAGAATACCTTCGATTGTATGATCAATAACCTGGCTCGCAATTTCCATCCTTCCCTGGTAATACATCCAAACAACCAGAATCAGGCTGGCAAGCGCGACCTGAGACAATGCCATAAAACCAATTGCATAATGCCCTGTAATGTTAAATAGGAGAGTCAAAAGCAGCGGAGGGAAAAATCCGCCCAGACCGCCCATCGCAGACACAATTCCATTTACGATACCGGCCTGCTTTTGGAAGTACATTGGCACAAGCTTAAATATGACCCCGTTACCAATTCCTGCTGATAGAGCAATGCTTAAGCATCCGAATGTATACCATGTGATTGAAGGAGATAGTGATAGTATCACCGCAGAAATGGTGTACACGCCAAAAACAAACATCAGCAAAATTAAAGAGTGAAAACGGTCAGCCAGCCAGCCGCCTATTGGTCTCATGGCTGTTGCTAGAACAATGAAACCTGCTGTTCTTAATCCTGCATCAACTTTATCAAGTTCAAAGTGAGCTACAAGGAAGTTTGGCAAATAAATAGTGAACGCCACAAATGATCCAAAGGTAATAAAATAGAATAAGCTCAGTAGCCATAGTTTTTCATTTTTATAGACTCCTTTTATTTGCTCAAGAAGCGGAGTCTGTACCTTAACTTCTTTTTTATCTCCCAGTAAGAAGTTAGCCGCAATAAAAACCACTAGCAGGACAAGGTATATCTGTACAGTTAGGGACCATCCAAATTTTGTTGCAATAACTGGTGCTGCAAAGGCAGTAATGGCTGTTCCAAGATTCCCTGCCCCGTAGATGCCATTGACAAACCCATGACGTTCCTTTGGGTAATACTTAGGAAGAGATGTAACCCCAACAGAGAATACCGCTCCTCCAAGGCCGAGGAATAATCCCCCGATAAGCAAATCAGTAATCGAATCTGCTATGCTGATATAATAGACTGGAAATAATAGAAGAATAAAGCTCAGCATAAAGATTACTCTGGCGCCAAACTGATTAGCATAATACCCCAAAGGTATGCGGAGCAGCGATCCGAGGATGACCGGAACAGCTGTTACAAGAGCAAGCTTATCGGATGGAATATTGATATCTTCCTTTATAAACGGCATAAGGGAGGATATCAGCACCCAAACCATAAACCCGGCCACTAAATTTAACGTCTGCAATGGAAGCTGTATTTTTCTAATCACTTTGTTCACGCTCTCTTCTTAATTACATATTTTAATCCGGCTTCCTGATCCATTGCAGCCCACTGGGTCTCAGATGCTTCTACAGAGGAGGTCAGCGGGACCGCAAAAAAGTTCATTTTATCAAAATAAATCCGCAAGTGTGTTCCATCGGGACAAAGGCCTGTTTTTTCAATTATCTTAGGAACAAATGGTGCTTGGTCACTTCCATCTTCATCTAATATTGCCACCTGAACCTTCTCCATGACAAATCCGTCCAGATCCTCTTTTTCAATGAGTTCCACAGCTTCCGCACCCTCTTTTGGCAGGATAAACATACATCTGGTACCCCTGAAGATATTTCCAGAAGGATTCTCCTGCATTTTCTTCTATATATTCAATGGTTTCCTCTTCCGATTGCCATTTGCTCATGCCTTTTACCTCTGCTACTACAATGTCCATGCCATCATGTGACTTTTCATCCAAGTACCAGTTTAGACGGACTCCCTTAAAAAGTTCTGAAAGGAGCTGATCAACTTCCGGAGCAAAATCTCCGGATCTTTCTCTTACAAAACAAAAGTCAAGATATGTTTCACTGTTCATATGAATCACGCCCTCATGTTAATCGTCTTTTTATAAGCGAATACAGCCAGGGGAAAAAGAACAATATTCAGCCCGCCAAAAATCAGTACATTTTCATAGTTTTCGTAATAATATTGGTGGACCATATATTGAGTAAAGACAATATTCATCATTAATATCGCTGCTAAAATAATGACTCCAAGGTATCTACGCTTCATAACGCTTCACCCTCACCGCATAAACTGCGCCATTCTCCACCTTAACCTGTATTTCCGGAAGCGGCCTTCTTGGAGGTCCCGCAGTCGGCGCACCAGTTGCCACATCGAACTTGCCGTGGTGGCAAGGGCAAATCATTTCACCCTGCTCCTTCACCCAGAATACCGGGCAGCGCAGATGTGTACACGCGTTCTGATAGGCAACATATTTGTTCTCTGATAAGCGGATTAATATTGCATCGTCATGATCTCCAGGAAACTTGAACTCCACTGCATCGCCGATTGGCAGCTTGCTTACTTCGGTTATTTTCTTATGAGGATATTCCTTTTCGCCAAGCCCCATCAATTCTTTGGCAGCTACCGCCCCCCAGGGAAGGGAGGAAACCGCAAATACACCGGCCGCACCCACCAAGGTTTTCATGAATCCCCGTCTATCCAGTTTTCTTTCATTATTCCGTTCGATATTATGCGTATAATTATCCTCATTAAAGGGAATCTTGTTATTCCTTTCAGACATCCCTAATCCCTCCTAAAACAGCTTTGTAATCCCCTGAAGGATTCCCGGCAGATTTACCTTTACGTTTGTTTCACCTTCAAGATATGGCATGCTTGTTACCCATTTGCCGTTATCAAGATTAAATTGCTTCTTTTTGTTTTCAATTTCTTCATCAGTCAGCCACTGCAAAGTATTGGATGGACATACACTCGCACACATTGGAGGAATACCATCTTTAGTACGGTCAATACATAGATCGCATTTGTACATTATGTTCTGCTCTTGATCAAATTTCGGTATGCCATATGGGCAGGCAATTGTACAGTTCTGGCAGCCGATACACTTTTCGACAAGTGCAGATAACACAGCGCCTGTCTCATGAATCTGAATGGCCTGGGCAGGACAGCTTCGCGCACATGCCGGGTTTTCACAGTGAAGGCACATGAGAGGCATTGTCTGCCGGTTCACAAGAGGATTGACATCATACACATAGTTTCTGTTGCGCTCCTCGTGTCCCCCGCATTGTGTACATGCTGCCAGACAAGAACGGCATCCTATACAGTTTTCAAGTTCCAAATACAGCCTCTTTTTCATTTATTGCACCTTCTTTAATTCGACTTTTTCCAGCTGTGCAGCACATGCCTTGAATTCAGGCATCCGGGATATTGGATCTAATGCCGCAATTGTTAATAGATTAATAGATTCTTCATGTCCAAAATGGTATGGAACAAAGACAGTATCCTTACGGATGGCTTCGGTAATTTTGACTTTATAGATAGCCTCGCCTCTTCTTGTAAACAAGCGGACTCTTTCTTCATGCTCCATATTATAGGTTGCTGCTGTTTCCGGATGGATTTCCACATATGGTTCCGGACACATATCATGCAGGAATGGTATTCTTCTGGTCTGGTTGCCTGATAAATAATGATAAACTACCCGGCCAGTCGTTAAGCGAAGCGGATACTTTTCACATGGTTCTTCCGCTGGCGGACGGTACGGCAGGGCGCAAATCTTTGCTTTGCCATCCGGATGATAGAACTTTTTATCAAGGAACATATGTGGTGTTCCTTCATCTTTTTCGTCTTTACAAGGCCAGAAAACCCCGTCCTGCTTATCGATCTTATCCCATGTAGCACCATAATAATCAGCATAGCCGCCCTTAGTTGCAAGCCTGAACTCATCCGCAACATCTCTGGCTGTTTTCAGGTGAGAAAAATATTTTCCTCTGCCTAAGCGCTCAGCCAGCTCCACTTGAATCTGCCAGTCCGGCTTTGACTCACCTACAGGCTCCTGTGCTTTGTTGATTTTTATAATACGTCCTTCAATATTTGTTACTGTCCCTTCATCCTCTGACCATGTAACAGCTGGCAAGATCACATCTGCAAATTCAGCCGATTCAGAAAGATAGAAATCGGAGCAGACCATGAAATCCAAGGCTTTAAATGCTTTCCTCACAAAATTTTGATTTGGTGCTGATACAGCCGGATTCGAACATAGAAGGTATAAACCGCGAATCGTCTTTTGCTCCATCAGTTCAATCATTTCATAAGCAGATACACCAGGCTGCGGCATTTCTTCAGGGGTGATTCCCCAAACGCTGCATACTTCTTCAACATGTTTTGGATTTGTAATTTTCCGGTAGCCTGGAAGCAAATCTGACTTTTGCCCGTGCTCCCTTCCGCCCTGTCCATTTCCCTGTCCGGTGAAAGTGGCTACTCCGGCTTTTGGACGGCCGATCTTTCCAGTAACAAGCGCCATGTTGGTGTAGGCAGAAACATTATCAACACCTTTATGCTGCTGTTCCACACCTCTTGCAAACATAACAACTGCATTTGGAGCTTTTCCGTATATTTCGGCAGCGCGAATGATTTTTACCGGCGCCACCCCAGTCAGCATGCTTGTATATTCAGGTGTAAAATCCTTTACAAGTTCCTTTGTTTCTTCAAATCCGTTTGTATGTTTGTTAATGAATTCTTCATCTATATAGCCCATTTCAATCAATTGATTTACAATCCCGTTTGCAAGTGCAAGGTCTGTTCCGGGCTGCAAATCAAGATGCAGGTCCGCCCTTCTCGCAATTGGTGTTTCACGGGGATCCACCACAATGATATAACCGCCTCTTTCCTGAACGTTCCAAATACGGAACATGGAGGTTGGATGGCATTCAGCTGTATTGCTTCCGGCGATAAACAGGCAATCCGTTTCATGAATATCTGTCCAAGGCAATGTTGAGCCTCTATCTACTCCGAAAGAGCGAAGGAATCCGCCCGCTGCACTGGACATACAGAATCTGCCGTTATAGTCAATATAGCGCGTTCCCATAGCAACCCGGGCAAACTTGCCTGTCAGATAACATTTTTCATTTGTCATTGAAACTCCGCTGAAGACTGAGAGTGAATCTTTTCCGTATTCTGTCTGAAGCTCTTTGAATTTTTTTGCGATTAAATCATATGCCTCATCCCAGCTTGCTTCACGGAACCCTTCTGCCGTTCCCTTCAAAGAAGCATCATCCCTGATCAGCGGCTTCAGCAGGCGGTCTTTGTGGTTGGTCTGCTGGTAGGCGGTAACCCCTTTCGGACACATTTTGCCGACAGTAACAGGCCAGTCATAACGGGGCTCAACCCCGATGATTTTATTTGTTTGTGTATTAACCCTCAAGTTCATTCCGCACTGCATTCCGCAATAGCTGCAGTGTGTTTTTATCAACTTTTCATTCGGATGGTTTAAATTCTCAATTTCTTTAAAAAACTTATCCCTTTGCATTCTGGTTTGCCTCCTTAACCTTCACTTCATGAGTAGGGAATCCGGAAAATTGTGCAATCCGGTACTTTCTTCGGCAAGGGAGGCACATTTCTGCAAGATGATGCCCTTCCTTTGCTTTAAATTCTATAGTGTTCACGCCGAGTACATCGACGACATCTTTTGATTGTTCAACTGAAACGAACTGATCTCCGCAGACCTTGCATTCCTTCATGCCCTGTTCGGCATAATGTTCCCGGTAGTTTCTTGCCAGAACACTCATTGGCCGGAAAGGAATATGTGCAAGCTTTCCAAATGGCAGATAAATCAGTGTAATGATTACTGACCATTGATGGATCAGTGACATTGCCGGCTGTCCCGCCCCGTGTAAAAAGATATTCATAAAGGTTAAAGCCAGCCCTGTTATGCTAACTAGCAGCAGCATATATAAAGGCAAGAAATCATACAGGAATTTCTGCTCTGCTCTTGCCTGCATATTTTTCAGGCGGCGGTAAAGCGCCATGCAAACACCGGCAATTACCATTACTGCTGTAATATTCAGTGCGTTGTATGAGAGGTTGGCGATAATGCCTTCCGCCGGGACAGTCATTACCTTCATGCCCATTGCAATTATGTTGTACTGGCCGTTGTCATCCATCGTAAAATACATCCAGCCGAAAACAAGAGGGAATGTAACAAAGCAGGATAAGATACAGCCCCAGCCGATCAGAACGTGCTGAGTCCATCGGTAAATTCCCCTATTCCAGATAAAATTGTATGTTGCAAGATGCTCAACAGATGTCTTTGGTGTTGACTTTCTAAATAACAGTTTCAATCCTTTTTTCAAAATAAGCTTTGTTGGCGGCCTTTCGCCCCAGGCAATGAATCTATAGAAAAAGCCTCCAATGAACACTATTGTTCCGACCATATATCCGTACAGGTTTAAATCAACATGGGTAAACATTCTAGTGCCGATAAAAGAAAGAATAGCTAGTGCTGTTACAGATAAAAACATTGACTTGGCAAAATGTGATGCAAACGCATTGTTTAGTGTGTTCCCTGATTTTTGATTGACTGCAGCTTTTGCCTGCATAATAACTCCTCCTCATTCACAAACAATTACCTTAACCTTATTGTAAAAGCAGGATGGGATTTTCCATATCGGGGAACTTCCCCATTCGGAGGGGGAAATTCCCCTATCTTTATATGCTGATAAATTTTATCATCGGGGAGAGGCTGGCTTCAGGAAGACATGTTATAATTAGAAAAAAGGAGTTGTTTATATGACTAAATCAGCTGCAAAGAAGTTACGCGACAAAGCAGTGCGTGAGGGGAAAAGGAACCCTGAATGTAACAGAAGTCCCTTTGTATTTACAGACATGCGTTCGAGGAAAACAAAAACAAAAAAAGACTATTTATATAGAAGTAAACATAAGAACCTCACTTCTGAAGAAAGCAGAAGAGATGGTTCTTTTTATTTTGCAGATTTGACGACTTACTTTATTAAACCCTGCTTAGATTGCAGGCAAAATTCATATTAAAAAGCGGCCTGTCCATGAAGAACAGCCGCTTTTTTTGCTTTTTTATTCAGTAATGTCTTTTTGTAATATTCCCATCTCTTCAATATTCCTCCGTGTTTCGTCATCACCCAGATCATAAATCATCTTATACATGCGTTGGATTGACGCATCATAATTATGATTTTGCGCCTTTTCTTTATCCTCCACGAATGGTACATGTGCAAGCTCAAATGTTTTCATATCCGCGTCATAATTTTTTTCGATATAATTGGCCAGCTCCTTCATTTCCTGGTCATCAGCATAAATTTTAAACTGCCATTCAGCTGCTTCAACAGGTTCTGCGTAAACTTGCGCATTTTCAATATCTATATAATATGATTTTTTTGTTTGGTCCATAGTAATCATCTCCTCTGCTTTTATACGGTATTTACCACAAATAGACGAAGTTTAATCATTTAATATTCATTACATTTCCATGCTCCTGATGGGCATGATATAGCTGTGCATTATAAGGAAGGTGGCACAATCATGAACTTTCTCAGGAGGTATACTATGGGTATTTTAAGCGGAAATCCAAAGGACGAGCCTATGCATTATGGTGAAGTTTTTAGCACATGGTCTTACTTGCTCGCAGGAAAAGGAATGGCCTCGGCATACCAGACAATGGTAAGTCACTCTGGAGATGAGGACTTAAAGAAAATGCTTCAGGAAGCTATTCGCCTCTGCAAGCAGGAGGAAGAGGAGATCGAAGCGATGTTAAAGGAAAACGGGATTGGTCTTCCTCCCTCACCCCCCGACAGACCTGATGCTTGTGTAAACGATATTCCTGCAGGTGCCAGATTTATGGATCCTGAAGTAGCTGCAAAATTAGCAGGTGATTTGGCTGCAGGATTAGTTGGCTGCAGTACAATTATGGGTCAATGTATCCGTGAAGATATTGCAGGCATGTTTGGCCAATTTCATACTCAGAAAGCCGCTTTAGGCATAAAGGTTCTTCGCATGAACAAAGAAAAAGGTTGGCTGATTCCTCCGCCGCTCCATCTTCACAAATCAGATAATTGCTAAAGGTTTGCTTTAAAGTTCCTTTTATAAAAGAAAAGCCTTAGTCCGCAATGTGACTAAGGCTCATGGAACTTATTCAGAGTATTTACTTTCACTGGAATCAGGGGAGACCATGCCTCCTGCACCGCTGGAATTAATATCAGGTTCTGCTCCTTCAGGCTGGGATGGCAGGACCTTATTTTTCTTTTGATTTGGAAGACCGGAATTCTCCTTTAAATATTGATCATTTTCCATGATCGTTACCACTTTAAATCCTGTTCCCTCGAGCTGGCTCTTCAATTGATCGAATACTTTTGTCTGATTATTATTAATCATTCCCTGATCATCATACTGAAGCTCTACATTTATTGTTTTCATGTCTGCGACCTCCTTTTTAACCTATTTTCCCGAATGTCCTTTCATTAAACTACACAGAACCTTAGAGAAACTAGTTTATAACAGTAATAATAGGTTAATTAAGAAAACAACCAGGACATGGTAAGTCAGAATTAAGTGGGTTATTTTTCCATTCATATCATTTTCTATTCATTCATGAATATAATGATCATAGGCGATCAGACGAAAGGAGCAGAGGCATGTGGTTTTGGATTCTGGTAATCTTCATCCCTATTATTATCCTCGCTATTCTGGAAGAAACGATTCAATTCGTGGTTAATCGCAAGGTCTTTGGAAAAAGCGACAAACCGATTTTGTTTAAAGAAAAACTTAAACACTTTAAAAATAAATTCAGGTATAAAAAAAGCCATTCCCAATAAGGGAAGGCTTTTGGTCAAGCAGTCTAAGGCCTCAAAAATTATTCTGTTTCGGAACCTTCTTCGTCAGTCTGCTCCTGTTCTGCTCCGGACATCCTTTTCTTCTTCAACTCGAAATAGGCATCTAATACTTTTCTGCCAATTTCATAGTTGGCTGTATGTCCGCTTCTTCCCTGGTAAGCCCATGGGACAATGACAGACATGGCGATTTCTGGATTATTATGCGGTGCATAGGCAACAAGGCTCAAGTTCATTACATCTATTAATTTATCTCCCTTTTTTTTGAGGGGGCCGTCATAAAATGCTTCCGCTGTACCTGTTTTTCCTGCAGGGGAATATGGGGCATCTGCGAACCTTCTATATGCAGTCCCTTCTGGATGCTGCATCACCTGTCTTAATCCCTCTTTAACAGTGCTTAGCTCTCTTTCGCTTACATCTATCGTATTTAAGACAGTCGGCTGAATATCCTTCCAGATTGGGCCAAGTTCCTCCTGCTCCGTTGCCGGCTCGCGGATTTCTTTTACAAGGCGGGGCTGTATGCGGTAGCCTCCGTTTGCAATCGTTGATATATATTGGGCCATTTGCATTGGAGTATAGGTATCATACTGTCCGATGGCAAGGTCTAATAGGAATCCCGGCAATCTGAGAGGGCCCTCATAGCCTATTGCCTCATTTGGCAAATCAATGCCAGTTCTGACTCCAAGGCCAAATTGGCCGAAGGATTCTCTCATATCTTCAAACGCATTAGGATTTTTATATCCAAGCGGCTGATCATAAGCATAACGCGCATCCGCAATTTCAATGGCTGTTTTGAACATATATACGTTTGAGGAGATACGGAGTGCCCTTGTTTCGTTCATGATTGCCTGAAAGTTAAACCATGATTTTTTCACTTGCGGGGTTCCTGCAATTTTCATCGGTGCATCCAAAAAGGTCGCTCCGGGTGTAATTGCACCCGTTTTATATCCAGTTAGAACAGTTGCACCTTTTACAGAGGATCCCACATTGTAAGAAGATGAAATCGTACCAAGCGCATAATCCTGCAGAACGTTTTTGCCATTATCATCTTTGCCAATCATCTTTCCAGCCATTGTCAGAACTTCACCTGTATGCGGATTCATTAGGACGACAAACGCACGATCCATTAAATAAGTTCCCCGAGTCTGCTTGGCAGCCCAAATTTCCTCTTCCAAAACCTTTTCCACAGCCTTCTGAAGATCCATATCAATCGTCAGGACAAGATCTTTGCCTCTTTGGCCTTCAGAAACCAATTCACTTCCGAGAATTTCCCCTTTTTTCGTAATAAGCTTTTCCTTTGATTTCTGGCCATGCAAAACATCTTCATATTGCATTTCCAGATAGCTCTTTCCAACACGTTCATTTCTGCTGTAATCTCTGGACAGAAAATAATCCAACCGCTCCTGCGGCAGCCCTTCACCTGAATCCGTAACCTTCCCAAGCACTGTCTGGAGCGTACTGTCAAAAGCATAAGTCCGATCCCAGTCCGTGGTTGTATTGACACCCGGAAGATATTGAAGATTCTCGCTTACAGCCGCATATTCTTCTTGTGATACCCCTTCATTCTTAACAATTTGCGGTGTCATCGCATAGCCGCTCGTAAATTCACGGAAAATGGCCAGCACTTCCAGGTCCTGCTTGCTCAGCTGCTTCAGGTCTTCTTCTGTAATTCTTTTTAGCTGCAGCTTATAGATTTTCTTATCATCCAGTTTTTTTTCTTTAAAAAGCTTCCATTCCTTATCAGTTATTTTTTCCCGGGCAGCTTCCGGATTTTTCAGGATCCAATGATCCTTCTTATCCCGCTCGGTCACCTTATCGGTCTTTTTATCAATCAAAACAGCCAGCCGCTCTGCCACTTGAAGCATTTCGTCCTGTTTGGCATTCCGGTTGGTATATGTAATCGCACTCTTTGGGATATTATCCACGATAACCTGATGGTTCCGGTCAAGCATCCTTCCCCTTGGAACCGGGTTCGATACGATGACATCTTCCGTTCTGTCGACTTCTTTTTTGTATGTCTCGCCATTTACAATCTGAACTACACCAAGCCTTAAGATTAATAATGAAAATAACACAAAAACAGAGAAAAACAATAAATTGACCCTAAAAGGCACATGGCTTTTCTTTTTCTTTTTCTTCTTCTTCCCCATATTTGAATCTCCCCCTCTATGAACAATATGTCTGTAATATAGAGATTCTTCCAGATCTTACCCTGTTAAATAATTCCACATTTTTTGTAAAATTCCTGCCGGATAGAAAATTTTGCAATATAAAGGAATTTGCAGGGGTAAAGTTGAAATGTAATTCAGATTATCTTTTTAGGAGGAAACTAGTATGGAAAGAGCTCAAAAATATCTAACCTACTTTTTATCACATAGAAAGGTGACCAATGAGCTGATCAAGAAGATTGATGAAAATAATTTTGATTATAAACCAACTGAAACAAGCATGCCGGCGGGTAAGCTGGTTACCCATATGCTCACTTCCTTTTATATGTTTGCCAAAACTGCAAAAGATGGAAGCCCGGCAGTGTTTGGCGAAAAGTTCGATGAAGTGGCGCCAAACCTAACTGAGGCTGCTGAAAAATTCACAGAGAAAACAATTGAAGTGATTTCATCCTTAACGAGTGAGGAATTGGAAAGAAAAATTGATATGACCGGTATTTTTGGAATGGAACTTACCGGCAGCCAGCTGCTGCAGATTGCAATGGATCATGAAATTCATCATAAAGGGAATCTGTTTATTTATGTACGGGAAATGGGCTATACGGAGCTTCCGATGTTTGTGAGCAGAGGGTAATAAAAAAAGACGGACGCGTAGCGCGTCCGTTTTTATAGGCTATTAAGTGGAGAAATTAATTCAGCCAGTTCATTTTTGGGTGAATTTACTTTGGCTGATACCGGATATTTATCCATTTTTTCAGCCGGGTAAGGTTCAAGTAATGACTTCAGGTATTCAGTGTCTTGAAAACGGGGATTCAGCCAATCCTCAAAATCATTTTCCTTTAGGATAACCGGCATCCTGTCATGAACTTCCTCTGTTACTTCATTAGGGCCCGTTGTAATAATTGTACAGGTTAATAAAGGAGCTTTGCCTTTATTCCATACATCCCAAATTCCTGCAAAAGCGAAAGGCTTTTCATCTTTCATAATAAACCTGTAAGGCTGCTTTCCTTCTTCGGTTTTCTTCCATTCATAAAATCCATCTGCCAGGATTAAGCATCTTTTGCTTCTAAAGGGAGCTTTAAAGCTTGGCTTCGAGTCGATGCCTTCCGCTCTGGCATTTATCATTTTATATCCTATTTTTTCATCCTTCGCCCAGAAAGGGACAAGCCCCCATTTCATCTGCCTGCCAATCCGCTGCTTTCCGTCAGCAGTGACTGTTAAAATATTCTGGCTGGGAGCAATATTATATCTGGGCATAACCTCACCTTCTGCATATTCAAACCCAAACAGCAGCTGAAGTTTATGAATTGTTTCCGTTAAAGTAAATCTGCCGCACACTATAATCACCTCTTTAAGTCAATTTTATAATATATTGTTCATCTATTCCCGGTTATAGCGCATATTAAGACTGTCAGCTATTTTAAGGGAGGAATGAAATATGACAAAACAAGGCAGACAAAATCCAAATCAAACGAGAGCCCAAATCGAAAAACAGGATAAGCGAAACGACGTTGAACTCGGAAACGAGTTTCAGGCGGGAAACAATAAATCACAAAGCCAGAAAAAAAGCGGAAAGCAAATTAATAAGAAATAACTAACATGAAATCCCCCAGTATCAGGGGGATTTTTAAGTGCGTATTGTGTACAGCTGGCCATCTACTGCAAAAGAAATGCGGCCTGTTTCCTCTGATACGACTATGGCAGCCGCGTCTGAATTTTCCGTGATGCCAATTGCCGCTCTATGCCTTGTCCCAAGTTTCCTTCCTTCAATGGTTTTATTTGTAAGGGGGAGAATGCTTCCTGCAGAAACTATGATGTCTTCTCTTATTAATGTACCTCCATCATGCAGCGGGTTTCCCGGATAAAAGATTGTTTCAATCAATGTGCTGCTTACTTTTGCTCCTATCGGCGTCCCGTTATGTATATATTCTTCAACCGGCTGTCTTCTTTCTACAACAATCAGCCCACCATGCCTTTTTTCAGATAGATGCTGGGCAGCCAGTGATACACTTGAATACTCCTTCGTAAAAGGTGCTAAATATGACTGCAGATAATATGTCGAAGCAATGGTGTGGGCTTCTGCAACAGTTTTCTGCAAGGTTTCGAAATCAGATAAAATACAGCAGCTGAATTCCTCAAGAGTTTTGGAAAGCGAGTGAATTTGATCATCAATATTTCCAATATACCGATTTAAATCTTTTCGGTATTGTTCTTCTCCATAAATCACCGGACTTCCTCCAATCTTAATTCATAATAGTACCTTTTCCAGTAAAAAATTATTTATCCATTTTACGGAATAGGTTTAGAACCTCTATAAAGAGACTAAATATAAGTATTAAACACTGAGGTGAGAGACATGTTCGATATTTTAGGAAAACAATTTGAAAAGCCTGAAGGATTACTGGGAAAGCTTGCGGGGAAAATTATGTACTTTGAAAACCGCAAGATTAACAAATGGACTATTGTACAATTACAGATAAATCGCAGAGACTCCATTTTAGAGGTTGGCTTTGGCCCCGGCTACAGCATAAAACATATAATGGATCACTGGCGCCATGCAGAAACGGATGGAGTCGATGTATCAGAAGATATGAAAGCTGCTGCAGCCAAACTGAATGATGACTATATCCAGCAGGGAAAGGTCCGATTGTTCGTAAAAGATATCCACGATTACTTTCCCGATAAAAAGTATAATAAAATCTTTTCAGTCAACAATTATCCACTATGGACAAAACCAAGGGAGTCCCTTCAGCATCTGCATGGAATGCTTGAGAAAGACGGAGTAATTGCCATCACGGTACAGCCGAGAGAAGAAGGAGCAGATGAAACCATAACCAAAAATCTTGGGCAGGTAATCAAAGCTGATATGGAGGCTGCAGGATTCCATTCCATTTCCATATCATATAAAGAGGCCCGGCCCGTTTTAACCGTGTGTGTAACTGGAATTAAGTAATAGAAGAGAGCGGGGATGCCCCCGCTCTTCTTTGTTTCACCAGCCCCGGCTCGCTCCTCCGCCGCCTGATGAGCCGCCTCCGCCTCCCCGCGGACCGCCGCCTCCTCTTCCTCCGCCTCCCCCTCTTGAGAGAATGGAAAGTATGGCATATGAAAAGGCTCCGCCAAAGAATTTTATATCAAGAAACAGCAAACCGACAGCAATGATAATCAGCAGCCAGGACGGGATGCCAATGCGTTCATCCTTTGACCCGGCATCGGCATAATCACCGCTCTTCCCTAAGTTCACTTCTTCACCTGCAGCCTCCTGTATAAGCACTTTATAGGTTTCAATTACCGCTCTGCCCGGCTGGCCATCCTGGAGATATGGAATGGTAACCTGATCAAGAATCCGGCCAGCTTTTCCATCTGGAATCCGGCCTTCAAGCCCATATCCAACCTCAATGCGCACCTTCCGATCCTGCATGGCCACAACTAGTAAGACACCATTATTCTCAGCAGCACTGCCTATGCCATATGCCCGAAAAGCTTCATTTGCATATTCTTCAATCGGCCTGTCCCCAATTGTATCAACGGTTAGCACTGCCACCTGTGCAGTTGTACGATCCTCCAATTGTCTCCCCAGGTTAATCAGCTCAGATTTTTCCCGTTCATTTAGAACTCCTGCAAAATCCTGGACATAAATATCTCCAGCAGGCTGGGGTATGGATTCATCAGCATTGGCTGAGAATGCACCCATTATTAAATTTATTAAAAGAAGGGTCAAAAAGACCCTGCGGATGATCATTCTCCATTGCCTCCAAAGTCAACTTCAGGTGCTTCATTCGCCAGAGGATCCGCTCTGAAATATTCTTTCTCATCAAAGCCTGTAATCCCGGCTACAATTGCACCCGGAAACCTTTTTACTTTTTTGTTATATACAGAAACCTGGTCATTATAATCTTTTCGGGCAACCGAAATCCGGTTTTCCGTACCGGCAAGCTCGTCCATTAATTGGGTGAACTGCTTATCCGCTTTCAGGTTGGGATAGTTCTCAACTACTACAAGCAGCCGGCTCAGAGCGCCTGACAGTTCTGCATTTGCTGCTGCTTCCTCTTCAGGCGAACGGGCTCCCGCCAATCTGGCACGTGCATCTGATACCGCCTGAATGGTCTCCTTCTCATGTGCAGCATACCCCTTTACCGTATTTACCAGATTAGGAATCAAATCCAGCCTTCGCTGCAGCTGGTTCTAAATTTGAGAATATGCCTGATCCACATTTTCCTCAGCACTGACAAATCCATTATAGCTGGACATCAGCATTATACCTGCTATGACTACTGCCGCAATCACGGCAATTATAACTCCCATACCTTTTTTCATTTTTAGCCACTCCTGTTTCTATGTTGTTTTTGTCACTTGCATGGTATTTTTCCTTTTTTGAGTGAAAGTTAAACCAGGAGATTCCTTTCCCTTATAACACAAGAAAAACCGGAACCCATCCGGGCTCCGGTCCAAATATGTTTATTTAATAAAGTTCTTTGCAATCAGTTCACTGAATTCCGGTTTATCCTTCAGGAATTTTAACGTATAGGATGAATCTGCAAATTCCTGGATTGTTTCTGCATCTACATCGTAAGTGAACCCAATTCTTTCCCAGGCGCGGTCTACTACTTCTTTTTCCAGCTCCTGGCCGGTCACTTCTTTAATGTCTTTGATTGTAATGGCTTTTGCTTCTTCAGGATTTTCTTCGATAAATTTCACAGCATCTTTATGTGCATCAACAATTTTCTGTACTTTTTCCGGGCTGTTCTTCACTGCGTCGCCCGTTGCAACTAATACGGATGCCGGAAGTGTTTCACCAAATGATACTTCATCCCATCCGATTACCACTTCTGCATTTGTTTCCTGTTCGATGACTGCTGCCCATGGTTCCGGAGCAACTGCAATATCGACTTTACCTGTTTTCAGCATGCTTGCATATTGTGCTGGGTTGCCTGTTAAATGCTTCATGGTACCGCCGATGCGTGCTGAGGTGATGCCGGCTTCTTCAAGATATGTTTCGTACTGGACATCATGTGTGCAGCCTACACCAGGCGTGATGAATGTTTTTCCCTGAAAATCTTCCAGTGAGTTGATTTTTACCCCTTCCCTGGCAAGGACAACGGTTCCCCCAGTTGAAGCACCTGCAATAATTTTTACATCTGCTCCAGTTGAGAAATTGTTCATAGCTGGCCCGGGTCCTACCAGACCAGCATCAATGTCGCCCGTTTTCAGAGCTGTCATGAAAGAACCGCCTTCAGCAAATGTCTTATATTCCACTTTCGTTCCATCGCCAAGCTGTTTTTCAAAAAATCCCTGATCTTTCGCAACCATTGCCGGCACATGATTGATATTAGGAAAATAACCGATGACAATCTTGTCTTCCTTACCGCTGCTTTTCTCTGATGATCCGCAGCCGGCAAGCAGCCCGGTAAACATAAACAATACAGCAACCCATAAAAACGCCTTTTTCATGAATATCCCTCCAGATTTAAGACTCTAATCCCCATTTTTTAATAACAGATTTTTCAATGCGCTGGAATATGAATTGGTCAACAATCATTCCGATTGCCCCAATAATAATCATGACACCGATTACGATGTCCATTCTTCCAAAGTCTGAAGCATATCGAAGTGTGTAGCCCAATCCAGGTCCTGTGCTTAAAAGCTCACCAGCCATCAGAGCGCGCCAGGCAAATGCCCAGGCAAGGCGGGAGCCGGTTACTACATAAGGAATGGATGCCGGAAAAATGACTCGTGTGAATAAATCAATTCCAGTCGCACCCATTGTCTGGGCTGCTTTGATATATAGGGGTGAAACATTTTTAATCCCTGTTCTCATATTCAGAGCCATAACAAATGTACCGCCGAGTATGGTCACAAAAATAACTGCCTTTTCATTTAAGCCGAACCACATGATCGCGATCGGCAGCCAGACGATGCTTGGTACACTTTGCAAAGCAAGAATGACAGCACCCAGTGTTTCATCAGCCGTTTTGGATTTCCCTAAAAGAATTCCAATCAGAGTCCCAATAATAAGGCTGATCGTTAAACCGACTGCAAGCCGCTTAAAGCTTGCGATTAAATCATAAATTAATGTTTTATCCTGAAACCCTTCAACCAGGGCATTGAATACACTGGATAGAGAAGGGAAAATCAGAGGATGCCAGAGCTCAAGCCGTGATCCAATTTCCCAGAAGGCAATGATGGCTGCAAAAAATATGATCCGTTTAATGGCTGTTTGCATATTGGAGCTCCTCACTGACAACTTTATCAATTTCCTTTTTCAGGTATTTCATAATGTGATCCTCAATTTCGAGCATTTCTTTTTTGTGGTCCTCACGGGGTCTGGGAATATCAACGATTATATCCTGTAATATAATTCCCGGCTTTGTCCCCATTACAATGATCCGGTCTGAAAGTTTAATAGATTCTGAGATGCTGTGAGTAACAAAAAGAATCGTTTTCTTCGTCTCAGTCCAAATGTTCTCCAGCTGTCCGTGCAATCGAGAACGAGTCTGTTCATCAAGAGCTCCGAATGGTTCATCCATTAGAAGTGTTTCAGGGTTCATAGCAAGTGCTCTTGCGATCGCCACCCTCTGCTGCATTCCTCCTGAAAGCTCATGAGGATAATGGGATATATATTTTCCCAGCTGAACCATTTGCAGATACTTTAGTGCCGTTTCCTCTGCATCCTTTTTCTTCATTTCTTTTTTCAGGGGAAACGTGACATTTTCCATGACTGTCAGCCACGGGAATAAAGCTGCCTGCTGGAAAACCATTCCCCTGTCTTTCCCGGGTTTTGTTATGGTTTTTCCATCGATTTGAATGTTGCCTGAAGTTGTTTTAGTTAATCCTGCAACAATTGATAGAAGTGTTGACTTTCCGCATCCTGAAGGTCCTAAAATCGAGACAAATTGCCCTTTTTCAACCGATAGATTAATATCTTTCAGGACGTCAACAGGCCGATTTTCTTTATCGCTATATTGTTTATTTACATCGTTTATCTCAATGAACATTCAAAATCACCTATTCCTATAAATCTCATTAATTTACTCGGATTACTTGTAATTATAATGTATTCACTTTGCATGTCAACCTTTACAGCAAATATTTTTAAAAATGGGCATAATCAAATAAAAAGCCTCCTCCATATAGGAGGAAGCATTTGTTTCACAATTTAATTTCTTCTATTTTAGATAAAGCGATCAGCTCTTCCACTTTTGCTGACTCACCGCTTTGAAAAAGCTCTATGATCCTGCTCCCAACAATTACCCCGTCACAATGTTTATTCATTTCTACTACATGCTCAGGCTCGGAAATTCCGAAGCCTGCCAATACCGGGATCGGACTTACCTCTTTAACTCTTTCCAAATGCTTTCCGAGCTCACCTTTGAACCCTTTTCTTGCACCTGTGATTCCATTTACAGTAACCGCATATAAAAAGCCTTTCCCCTTGGCTGCAATCTCCTGTATTCTCTCTAATGGACTGGTAAGAGTCACAAGACGGATAATCTCGATTCCGGCTTTCTCAGCAATCGGCGCAATAATTTCCTCTTCCTCTGCAGGAAGATCAGGCAAGATTAGGCCGTCCACCCCTGATGCCGAGGCATCAGAAATAAAGTTGCCAATGCCATATGCCATGATCGGATTCATATATGTCATAAAAATAAGTGGAATATGAACAATTGGCCGGATTTCCGCAATTGCAGCTAATACGCCCCTAAGTGTTGTTCCGGCTTCTAATGCCCGAATGCCTGCCTGCTGGATTACCGGCCCATCTGCGACCGGATCCGAAAAGGGAATCCCGATCTCAATAGCTGTTGCTCCCGCTTTTTCGAGGAATGTAATTTTCTCTGCCAGTGTCTCCAAGCCTCCATCACCGGCCATAATATATGGCACAAACGCTTTTTCATTGTTTTGCTTTAGGTTCTGAAAAACTTTTTCAATCCGGTTCATTTTCCTTTCCCTCCTAATCTTGCTCTCACAGTTTCTACATCTTTGTCCCCTCTGCCGGATAGACAGATAACAAGACCTTCATCTTTATTCATTTGCGGTGCAAGCTTTAATGCATAGGCAATCGCATGGGAGCTTTCTAAAGCAGGAATAATGCCTTCCAGCTTGCATAATAGCTGTAATGCCTCTAGCGCCTCTTCATCTGTGATTGATTCATACTCGGCTCTTCCGCTGTCTTTCAAATAGCTGTGCTCGGGGCCTACTCCAGGGTAATCCAGGCCTGCTGAAATGGAATGGGCTTCCTGAATCTGTCCGTGTTCATCCTGCAGCAAATACATTAATGCTCCATGAAGAACTCCGGGCGTTCCTTTTGTTAAAGAGGCAGCATGTTTTTCAGTATCTGTTCCCAATCCTGCTGCTTCCACCCCAATCATGCGGACCGTTTCATCTTTAATGAAAGGATAGAACATGCCCATTGAATTGCTGCCGCCGCCAATGCAGGCTACAACTGCATCAGGGAGTTTCCCTTCTTTTTCAAGATACTGCTCCTTTGTTTCATTTCCGATCACACTTTGGAAATCCCGGACAATCATTGGAAAAGGATGCGGGCCCATGACTGAACCCAGAATGTAATGGGTATCCTCGACATTTGTCACCCAGTAGCGGAGGGCTTCGTTGACTGCATCTTTAAGTGTGGCACTTCCTGATTGCACACCTACAACCTTCGCTCCAAGCAGCTCCATTCTGAAGACGTTCAGCTGCTGTCTCCTGATATCCTCTTCACCCATAAAAATAATGCATTCAAGATTTAAAAGCGCACAGGCAGTTGCTGTTGCAACTCCATGCTGCCCTGCCCCCGTCTCAGCTACGATTTTTCTTTTGCCCATTCGCTGTGCCAATAGAGCCTGGCCAAGTGAGTTGTTGATTTTATGGGCTCCTGTATGGTTCAAATCTTCCCTTTTAAGATAGATCTTCGCACCACCGGCATATTTTGTGAGGTTTTCTGCAAAATACAAAGGAGTTTCTCTTCCGACATAGTCTTTCAGCAAACCTTGAAGTTCCCTTTTAAAACTTTGATCAGCTTGCGCTTTCTTATACTCCTCCTCCAATTCAAGAATGGCCTGCATAAGTGTCTCAGGCACGTACCTGCCTCCGTATGTCCCAAAATGACCCCGTTCATCAGGCAATGTATAAGCTGCATTCATTTTACTTCCTCCCTCTCCACTCGTTTAGCGTTATCTATGAATCTTTTTATTTTCTCGGGATCTTTCTTCCCTGCCGTTTCAACCCCGCTGCTTACATCAACCATATAAGGATTGGCGGCTTTAATCCCTTCCCCCACATTTTCAGGATTGAGCCCTCCTGCGAGGATGATTTTTTTATCATGCATTGAATTTTTGTTTAGAATCGACCAATCAAACGATACCCCGCTGCCCCCCCGATATTTTCCTTTTGGACTATCAAGAAGAACATATTCACATGCATATTCATCCAGTTTAGATAGATCATCTGGTGAGCCAATGCTCAAGGCTTTTATAACCGGTAAAGAGAATGAGCTGCAAAATTCCGGCGTTTCATCTCCATGAAGCTGTATGACATTGATCCCTGAAATACTGGCTATTTCCTCAATGTTTTCTTTCGTTTCATTCACAAATACTCCGACTTTTAAAACGTCCCCGGGAAGCTCTTTAATTATTTCGCCTGCTGCCTCGGGTGTAATTTTTCTTTTGCTTTCAGCAAACACAAATCCCAGGGCACCCGCACCGCTGTCTATCGCAAAAAGTGCCGTGCTTATATCACTAATTCCGCAAACCTTCACCTTCATTGTCTGACAGCCCCCTGCAAAGGAAGCTTCATGGCCTTCAAAAGCCCTTCCAGGTTCTCTGCTTTCATAAATGCTTCTCCGACAAGAATTGCGTTTGCTCCTGCTGCAATGACACGCCGCACATCGTCTTCCGACTTAATTCCGCTCTCGCTGATCAGAAATTTTCCCGCTTTCTTTATTAGCGGCGCCAGTTTTTCTGTTACACTCAGATCTACTGCAAAGGTTTTTAAATTCCGGTTGTTGACTCCGATCAGCTGTACCCCGGTTTTTAGCGCGATTTCCAGTTCTTCTTCATTATGAACCTCCATTAATACTTCAAGGCCTTCACCCTCAGCAAAATCAAAAAGCTCTTGAAGCCGTTCTGCATCCATGGCAGCAGCAATGAGTAAAATCAGGTTTGCCCCTGATGCTTTTGCCTTTAAGATTTGCACCTCGTCTACAATGAAGTCTTTGCAGAGAATAGGAAGGTCGACTGTCTCTCTGACAGCTGAAAGATCAGCGAAGCTGCCTTTAAAAAACCTAGTATCTGTTAAAACGGAAATCGCATCCGCACCATACTTTTTATAAAATAATGCCTGGTCTTTCGGATTTTGTCCGGTATTGATATCGCCCTTTGATGGTGAGGCTCTTTTGAATTCAGCAATCACAGCCAGTTCGCTGCCTGACGCAAGCCTTTTAATAAATGAGCGTTTGCTTCCGGTTTCTTGAGCATCTATAATCTCCTGTTTCAGCACAATGACTTCTTTTCTTTTTTCAGCCAGAATTTGATCTAAAATTGTTCCCACTTATATCACCTCTTTATGGATGCTTCTGCTTGCCTCAATTAACTGATGAAGCTTTTGTAAGGCAGCTCCTGAATCAATGCTTTCTTTTGCTGCATTTATCCCATCTTGAAATGTTGCCGCCTTGCCTCCTGTAAAGATTCCAATGCCGGCATTAAGAAGGACTGTATCTCTTCTCGCTCCCTTTTCTCCCTTCAGGACACTCATAAGAATTTCAGCATTTTCCCTGGAATCTCCCCCTCTGATCGCCTCATTGCTGCAGACGGATAGACCAACTTCCTCTGGATGGAGCACCTTTTTCGTTACCTTGCCGCCGGTAAGGATCGCCAGATGATTTTCCCCCTGCAGAGATGCCTCATCCATAAACCCTGCACCATTTAAAACAACTGCACGCTTTCTTCCCAAAGTTTTTAGGACCTCTGCAAACATTTCGATATAATCCCTCCGGTAAATCCCGAGAAGCTGATGATCAAGCTCAACCGGATTGGTTAATGGCCCTATCAAATTGAAAGTTGTCGGTATTCTCAAATCCTTGCGCACCTTCATGATTCTTTTAATGTTCGGATGGACATGAGGGGCGAAAAGAAAGGCAATCCCGATTTCCTCCAATATTTCCTCCGTGCGCTCAGGCGGGTGATTTAGATTAATTCCCAAATGCTCCAGAACATCGGCACTGCCTGTTTTGCTGGAAACACTTCGGTTGCCGTGCTTAGCAACAGGAATTCCGGCACCTGCAATCACAAAGGCCGAAGTGGAGCTGATATTAAAGCTGCTTGAACCATCTCCTCCTGTACCGCAATTATCCAAAACATTAGGAATCTTCTTACTAAATGAAAGAGATTTATCCCTCAACGCTTTTACGATGCCTGAAATTTCTTCAACTGTTTCCCCTTTTGTTTTAAGGCTCACCATAAATGCCGCAATCTCACTGTCCGTAACATCCTGGGCAAATAAATTGTCCATTGCTTCCTTCATTTCTGCCTCTGTCAATGACTCCCGTTCAGATAACCTCTGCAGTATTGTTTTCACTCTTTTCTTCCCTCCTGATTGTTTGTAGAAAGTTTTCCAAAATCCTTTTTCCAAGGTCTGTTCCTACTGACTCCGGATGGAACTGCAAGCCGTATAAAGGATAGACTTCATGTTTGATTGCCATTATTTCATTGTCATCCATTGACCGGGCCAAAACCTTAAAGCTGCCAGGCAGCGTTCCTGACTGAATTATTAAGGAATGATAACGCATGATGCTTATTGGCTGCGGCATGTATTGAAACAGCTGTGAGCCGTTGTGCTTCAGGTTAGACACCTTGCCATGCATAATTTTCTTCGCTTTTTCAATCTTTGCCCCAAAGGCATAGCCGATTGCCTGATGGCCAAGGCAAATGCCCAGGATAGGGAGCTTCCTGTAAAATTGCTGAATAACTTCAACAATGACTCCCGCTTGTTCCGGCCGTCCCGGTCCAGGGGAAAGAACAATGGCATCGGGATTCAATTTTTCGATTTCTTCGACTGTTATCTGATCATTCCTTACAACTTTAATTTCCTGTCCCAGCTCACCAAGATATTGATAAAGGTTAAATGTGAATGAATCATAATTATCAATCAGCAGAATCATTTTTTGTCCTCCAAAAATGCTTTTAATTTATGAAGTGTTTCTTCGTACTCTTTTTCAGGGATGGAGTCATGCACGATGCCTGCCCCAGCTTGTATATAGGCGTATCCATCTTTAATCACCATTGTTCTGATTGCCAGTGCGAAATCCATATTGCCATTCCCGGAAAAATAGCCCACTGCTCCTGAGTAAATTCCTCTTTTCACGGTTTCAAGTTCATTGATGATTTCCATTGCTCTAATTTTGGGAGCACCTGAAACCGTTCCGGCAGGCAGACACGCTATTAAGGCATCAATCGATGTATGTGGATTTTTCAGCCTGCCTCCAACTTCGGATACAAGGTGCATGACGTGCTTATATCTCTCAATTATCATGTTTTTTTCTATAGTGACCGATCCGAATTCGCAGACACGGCCAAGATCATTTCTGCCCAGATCGAGCAGCATCCTGTGTTCGGCAAGCTCCTTTTCATCTTCTATCAGGTCCCTTTCAAGCTGTAAGTCTTCCTCTTCTGTCTTGCCTCTTGGCCTTGTTCCAGCAATTGGGTTTGTGATTACTTTGTTTCCTGCTGCTTTTATAAGGCTTTCAGGCGATGCCCCTGCAACTGCATATTCATCAAAATCAAGATAGTACATATATGGGGAAGGATTTTGCACTCGTAACTTCCGGTAAAATGCGAAAGGATCTCCAGTCAATTCTGCCTTTAGCCTCTGAGAAAGCACCACCTGAAAAATATCACCCTCTTCTATATAAGATTTGGCTTTATTTACCTTTTCAACGAAGTCTTCTTTAGATATGGAAGCTTTGAAAGCTGATAGTGTGGCTTCTTCTGATTCAGGTCCCGCTGTCCCCTTTTGGATTTCGGCCTTTCTTTTCTTTATTTTTTCACGCAGCTGAGATTCATCTGTTTCTTCCAGTAAAGGCATGGCTACGAGATATACCTTTTGCTCCAGATGATCGAAAACTGCCACTTCCTCAAAAAACATAAGGTGGACATCCGGTACATTCAGCTCATCATAAGGAATCGTCCCGATATCTTCGTATTGTCTGATGACATCATAGCCTGCATAGCCAACAGCTCCTCCACAAAATGGGAACTGTTCAAAGGGGTGATGTTTCTGCTCCGGCATCAGCCTTCTTACCGCATCAAGCGGCTTTTCAGCAAAAACTTCTGTTTTTCCCCTGGCAGTAACAGCTGTCCGGTTTCCTTCTCCTTTTAATTCCATCACGGGATCTGCACCAATAAAGGAATACCTTCCCGATTTTTCATGCTTTAGCGAGCTTTCTAACAGAAATTTTTTTCTGCCGCTCATTCTCTGAAAGATTGAAATTGGCGTTAATGTGTCACCCTCCAGCTCTTCGATTATATAAGTCCCATCTAATGTTGGTTTCAATATATCTCTCCTCCAGTTCTTTAAGGAAAATAAAAAAAGTCCCCTATACCCACAGCAGCTGCAGGTATAGAGGACGTGTCTTGTGAACGTGGTGCCACCTCTTTTTAGAGCAAAAAAAGCTGCTCCCTTTTTCGGGTACGGAAATAAGTCGATACCCTATCCTTTTAACGGCGGAAACCCGTGCTTCCCTACTATCGTTCAGGAAGCCTCTCGCAAGTCCATTCGAATGACGTTCCGTACCGGGCTCTCACCTTTCCCCAGCTCTCTTAGACGGATCTCCATCAATCTACTCCTCTTGCTTAGCGATTTAAAGTATTAAAGTTATATAAAAATAAAAAGGGCTCCCCGTCTAAAAAGGACGAGAAACCCGTGGTGCCACCTTTGTTAGCTGATCAATCAGCTCACTTAACAGATATCAAAGCGAAAATCGCCTGAATATCTGTCCCTTGTAACGATGAGACCGTTCGCCAAAGCCTACTGCTTAAAAAAGGTTCGGTTTGGAGGCTCGAAAGTCCATTCACTGCTGTTTCCACACTGATTTGCACCAACCATCAGCTCTCTTTAGCTTCACCAGCAGTTACTACTCTTTGTCATTGCCGATCGATATATTGCTTATTATACTATTCCGATAAATGAAAAATGTCAAGGGGAAAAATTCATTTTTTATAATAATGCTTTTTCAAGCTTTTCTCTCCACACATCTGCAAGCTCCTCAATCCGCAGCAGTTCTTCTATAGCTTTAAGGTTTCTTCGGTCATGGAACATGATAAAATTCCCTTTCAGAACCGATACACTTTCCTGCTTCCTTTCTTCAAGCTTTAGTACGCTGTCTGCTGTTACAGTTCCTTCTTTCAGCACTCTGAAAAAGTAGCCTGTGAAGCATGTTTCCACCATTCTTCCTAAAAGCTGATCTTCTCCGTTATGCTTTGATATTGTGGAGCATGGGATACGCCCCTGTGTTATTTGGATGACAGATTTCCCCAGTGAAAAGGTGTCACCTATAAAAACATCCTTCTCCTGCATATTTACCGCACAAATATTTTCACCAAATGACGGTGGAGAGAATGACTTTTTAAATTCTTTCTCCCACATCCCGTAATGTTCGTAAGGATATAGGCACACTGCACGGTCTGGACCGCCATGAAAATCAGTATTTGCCACTCCATCCCCCATAAAACCTTCCTTCGCTAGAAACACACTGTGGATTTTTTCTTTGCCGATTCCCGATATTTCCTCTTTGTTATTCCACCTGTGCTTTTTTGGCTTTCCAATGCTTAAGGAAATAATCTCCCTCACATAATTCCCTCCCCGTGTTCGTTTTCTTTATAGTGTAACGGTTTCTTTTTAGGATATCGAAACAAATTTTTCCAGAATTTGAACTTTCCCATAAAAAGACAAAGCTTTTTCTAGTTAGTTTTTCTTCATTTAGCCCATATTAAGACTAGTTTGATTAACGAAAAGGAAGGTCAGAAATATGGAGCACATTGAAAATTTACAATCTGTAAATTCCAAAGCTAAAAAGAAGTCAGGTGATGATGTTCATAACCAAAAATGGGCCATACTTTCACTTTCTTCAATTCCTCTCGTTATGACACTTGGGAATTCCATGCTGATTCCCGTTCTGCCGGCGATGGAAAATAAACTAAATATTTCTGCATTCCAATCCAGCATGATTATTACCGTATACAGTATTGTAGCCATTATTTTGATTCCAATTGCAGGCTTTTTATCCGATCATATCGGCCGTAAAAAAGTAATTATACCAAGTCTTCTCATTGCAGGAATTGGCGGGCTGATCTCTGGATGGGCGGCATGGAAAATGGCAGATGCTTATTGGATCATATTAGCCGGGAGGGCATTGCAGGGTGTTGGGGCAGCAGGTGCGGCACCAATTGTTATGCCCTTGGTCGGGGATATGTTTAAAAATGACGATGATGTCAGCAGCTCCCTTGGCCTAATTGAAACTTCCAACACTTTTGGAAAAGTTTTATCACCTATACTTGGTGCTTTTCTGGCAGGGTTTATATGGTTTTTACCGTTTTTTTCATTTCCAGTTTTTTGTACCATTTCAATCCTGCTGGTTTTCTTCCTTGTAAAAACGCCAAATAAAAGAGAAGAACCTCTACCGCTGAAGAAGTTTTGGAGCAATATTAAGGATACCTTTAAAAACAATGGAAAATGGCTTTATGCTATTTTCCTGATAGGTGCTATTCTCATGTTTGTGCTTTTTGGGATCCTTTTTTATTTATCTGATGTGCTTGAAAAGACATACGGTATTAAAGATGTTAAAAAAGGGCTTCTGCTGGCTGTCCCGCTTGGCGCACTCTGCCTTTCATCCTATCTGACAGGCAAAAAAATAAAAGAAAATAAAATACTGATGAAGTGGATCATATTTTTAGGATCAGTGCTTGTGGCAGCTGCCACTGCAATCTTAAGCTTTTCAAACAATATGTGGTTTATGATCAGCATGTTCCTGTTTGCCGGAATTGGCATAGGAGTTGCACTGCCTTCATTGGACGCGTTGATTACGGAGGGAATTGCAAAAGAGGAACGTGGAACCATTACTTCGCTATACAGTTCAATGCGGTTTATCGGGGTTGCCGGCGGCCCGCCTGCCATTGCTATTCTGATGAAGCACTCTGATCAAGGGCTCTTTTATATTTTAAGCGGAATAACCATTCTTGCTGCCATTGCAGCCATTTTAGCAATCAAACCTGAAGCAAATGACAGCTGAAAAAATCCGTATCGTTCCATGACGATACGGATTTCTTTATTTAAAATGCTGCTGTACAAAACAAGTTACAACCTGATTGAATAGCTGCCACTTTTTAGTTGGCACCTGATGGGATACGCCTTTGATTATGGCTGCCTGAAAGCTGACATATCTTCTATAGCTCCTTATATGCTGATTAACAAAATCTCTTGAGCCATAAATAAGGAGAAGTGGGACACTTAAGTTCCTAAGGCGGTCGGTGCAGGAATAGTGAAGTGATCTATCATAAAATTGAAACCACATGGTGTGATTTGCTTTTTTCATATGCTCCAGAATCTCGTCTCTGACTTTTTTATCTTTTGTATGGCTCGATGCTATTACATACTGCAGAAAACCTGGAAAGTGCTTCACAAAGTACATCCCCAGAATATGCTCATATTTGAAGGTTTCCGATAACACCTCTGGAAACCCGCCTGAGAGAATGACACCAAGTGTTCTTTCCGGATATGAAAGGGCAAACTCCTGAGCAATTATGCCGCCTGATGAATAGCCCAGAATAACAGCTTTTTCAATATCCAAGTGGTCTAATACAGCTTTTATCTCTTCTGCATATCCTTGTATAGTTACTGTTTTTTCCGGGCCAGCAGAATCTCCATTCCCGCTTAAATCAGGAAAAATCACCTGAAAATGCTCTGCCAGGAGGCCTTGATAATAAAATACCTTTCTTCCCATAGCGGGAGGATGTATAAAGAGGATCGGCACACCCTTGCCCATTGTTTCATAAAAAATCTTTGTATCCTCATAAATAAATGCCGGCAATTGAATCGTCCTTTCCTTTGACAAAACATAGATGGCTTTATGCGGAACGTTATACCTTTAAGGTTCAAACTAAATGGTACTGTGCTGCCATTTTAGTATTGCACGACAGGCCAAGAATCATTATGGGATGTTTAAGCGAGATCTGCATATACTATAATTGATCATGCGATTCTGCTTATTTCCGTGACTTTCTGAGACGTATATGATATCCTTTAATTAAGAATATGAATAAAAAAAACGACCGCAGGTGTTGCCGCACCCACGGTCATTCGCAATAGTCGTTCCCTTAGGGGATCGGCCTGTCAAAGACGTAGACCTCTCCCTCAATTGTCAGATCAAGGGAGGTCTATTTTTTATGGTTAAAAGTCATGACAGCAATGATCAGACTAGAAAAAGAAATCATCATCATGATCGATTCGAAAACTGTCAAAGGCATCACCCCCTTTCAAATACGGGGCTAGCCGACCACCCTTGAGAAACTCCCATTGCTTCTTTATTATAACACAATCCTGTCCATTTAGTCGAACGCATGTTCTATTTTAAACAAATTGATTCTTCTTTCCTATTTTTTCAAATCTTTTTGATCTGCAGATTTCCTTTGAAGATATCCATGAAGAAAACCCATCTCCTGATTAAGCAAATACTCCATATCCTCCAGCTGCTGCTCAGCAATTAACTGAGGATTGCCTCCCCATTCCACGCTATGGATAAAATAATAATTTTTTATTCTTTTAAAAATAATGATTGCTTCAGGAAAACAGTCAAAGAACCCCTTTACCTGATTTCTCCTCATATAACTCCATCTAATCAGTTCCATGATATCAGCCTTTTTAATATTCCTTTACCCTGGAAAACATGGATTCATGTTCTGCATGCAAAAAAACTGCCGAAAATGGCAGTTTTGAAATTATTCTTTAAGCCTTGGTTTGGCCGGGTCACATTTTGGCTTTTCAGACTGAGTAGACTCGGCAAGCTTTGAGAGGTAATAGCATTCTTCACGGTACATATGATCAGCCATTAAAGCTGCAAATGTACCCAATGCCTCTTTGCTTAATTCAAGCTCCTCAATTTCATTGAGGAAGTTCATAAAAAGAGTCATTTCCAGCGTAACATCGCTGTTAAACTTTTGAAGGGCGGGGAATGATTCAACATTAGTCCGAAGGAAGCCGGACATTTCTACGGCCTTTAAATAAAATGCTTCAAAATCCTTTGTATAGCCATCACTGATTTTCTTAATTTTCTTCTCAACACGTTCTATATTGTCCGATATGGCACCTGCATGGCCAGCTGCATCCAGAAGCCAGATTAAATGGTGATGGAGCTCATGAAATACAGGCGGGGCTTCCCCCTTTTTTAAATATTGAAGGACAAGCATATATTCCTCAAGCTCATTGACCATATGGTTAATAAATACCGGGCCAAGATGAATGGATATTTTCCCTATCAAATGACGTTCAATCAGGTTCAATTTAAATTCCCGCAGCTTCTTAGCTTCCTGTTCCGCCCTCCGGCTCAATTGCTCCAGATTATCCACTCCAACCCTTCCTAATAGCTGGTCAAAGGTCTGTATAAAGTAATTTGCCCGTTCAATGCTGTCTTTTTCCTTTGGTGATAATGAATCATGTATAAAGCGTGCATGATCACCCAAAATCTGCAGCCAAAACCCGTGTTCAAATTTTGCAGCATTTTCAAATTCAGCAGCCAAGTATATCTCCCCTTTCAAGCGTACTCATAAAAACATATCAGAAACCAGCTGAAATTATGCCTAAGCACTAACTTCAATTATGGATCGGCAACTTAGTTTTTAAGAGCAAAAGGGAAATTGAAAAGCAGATATCCTAAAGCGATTTTTCCATCATTACCTGACCAACCTTTTTTTCGAATCCTAATTCAAGTAAAGCT
Source organism: Cytobacillus sp. SAFR-174 (assembly GCF_051964675.1). Lineage (NCBI taxonomy): Bacteria > Bacillati > Bacillota > Bacilli > Caryophanales > Bacillaceae > Cytobacillus > Cytobacillus sp. SAFR-174. Next base: position 147,899 of record NZ_JBQCMZ010000008.1, read on the forward strand.
TTTGAGGAGGGATTGGAAACAGAGATATTAACTGCAGTGAAATCAATAGATTCATCCGCATCCATGAACAGACTGCCGAGAATGCTTTCCGTCATTTTTTCATAGTTATTTCCATTATTGAACCTTAACTGATAGATGATGATGCGGTCTGTTCGTCCTCCCGCTTTCAGTATTCTTTTGTATAAAATATAGCCAATCGCTTTTCCGTCGTCATTTAATAGCACAGCAGCTTCTCCGTGTTTTACACTTTGCCACTGGCACTGCCAGGCAGCGGTGGTATCATAAAAGCTAAGTGACTGCAGCTGTTCAGGATATAACCTTTTAATGGAAAAGGGGTTTTCCTTTAATAAGCCCAGTTCGTTATTTGGAAGCTTCTTGTTTAAATAAAGCAAGTGATCGGTAATCACATAGCCGGCTTTTTTGTAGAGCTTAATCGCTCTCTCATTTTCTTCAATTGCTTCAAGAACAGCGGTGTGGGCTTTTTCAGCTCTATAGATGCTAATTACCTCTTCCATCATTGCTGCAGAGAGTCCTTTTCCGCGGAATTCCGGGGCGATTCCAGTGCCTCCGTTCCAGGCTATTTTTCTGCCGTTAATCTCCCGGAATCCATTCATTATGATTCCGCAAGGTTCTCCGTGCATAAATACAATAATCGACTTTTCAGGAGAAAGACCCTCAGATATCATTCGGTTAACAAATGCCTGAAGATCCATCTTAATGGGAACTATATAGCCTTCAAAGCCTTTGTTCCAGGCTGTCAGCGCCTCCTCCAGGGTGCACTGGGAAAGTCTTTTTATTTTCATAGCCGCTCTCCTTCATGTTTTTAAATTTTTGATTGTTATTTATGTTTGTTCCCTCTTTTAATTACAATGATAATGGCCATGTAATTACACCTCCATTTTAAATAGACTGGATAGTTTATTTATTATCAAAAAAATATATAGACTTATGAGTTTATTTTTATTAAAGCATTTATTTTCAGTTTTTTCAATCTATTTTAGAAGGATTTTCTAAAATAAAAGCCGATACATCAAGTACCGGCTTTTGTTCATACATTATTTATTTGCAGGCTTTTTCAGGATTCCAATAAGAACAGCGGACAAAAGAGCACCTGCTATTATTCCTGCAAGGTAAATTCCCCATGGCCCATCAACTAGAGGGACGACAAAGACTCCGCCATGAGGCGCCCTTAATCCGATTCCAGCCATCATTGAAATTGCACCTGCCAAGGCAGACCCTGCCATGATGGATGGGATAACACGCAATGGATCTGCAGCTGCAAAAGGGATTGCGCCTTCAGTAATAAACGAAAATCCCATAATGTAGTTTGCTTTTCCTGCATCCTGTTCCTGTTTAGTAAATCTATTTTTAAATAAAGTTGTGGCAAGGGCGATGGCAAGTGGCGGAACCATACCCGCAGCCATGATTGCGGCCATCGGTTCATATACTCCATTTGCAAGAAGCCCTGTACCAAAAACGTATGCTGATTTATTAACCGGGCCGCCCATATCAAATGCCATCATCAGTCCCAGCACTGCCCCCAGCAGGACAGCATTTCCAGTGCCGAGGCCTGAAAGCCACTCGGTGATAGCAGAATTTAATGCGCCAACTGGTTTGTTCACAACATAAAGCATCAGCAATCCTGTGATAGCAATTCCAAAGAGCGGATAAAGCAAAATCGTTTTAATTCCTTCAAGAGATGAAGGCAGGCCGGCAAAAACTTTTTTTAACCCAACTACCACATAACCAGCAAGGAAGCCGGCAATGATGCCGCCAAGGAATCCTGCGCCTCCAGATGCTGCCATCATCCCTCCGACTGCACCTGCAGCAAATCCAGGGCGATCAGCAATACTCATGGCAATGAAGGCTCCAAGGATTGGAACGATTAATCCAAACGCATTTCCCCCGCCAATCGTCATCAGTGCTTCAGCGATAGGATGATACGACGGATCATTAGGATCTGCTGCTTTATATCCGAACATAAAGGAAATGGCAATCAGGATCCCCCCGCCCACAACAAATGGAAGCATATTGGATACACCATTCATTAAATGCTTATATATACCGGCTTTTTGCTCTTTTTGATTTCCAGAGGATTCACCGCTGTCCGCATTTCCGCCCTTGTAAACAGGAGCATCCTGCTTAAGCGCTTTTTCAATAAGCTCCTGAGGTTTACGGATGCCATCAGCAACTGCCGTTTCAAGGACATGCTTTCCGCTGAATCGCTCCATTTCAACCTTGGTATCTGCCGCAACGATAATTGCTGCTGCATTCGCGATTTCCTCTGGTGTCAGAACGTTTTTAGCACCGCTTGAGCCATTGGTTTCAACTTTAATATCAACACCCATTTCAGCTGCCTTGGCCTTAAGTGAATCAGCTGCCATATAAGTATGGGCAATTCCTGTTGGGCAAGCTGTTACAGCCACAACAAATCGTTTGCTGTCAGCAATATTTTGGACTTCCTCTTCTTCAGTCCCGTCATAGCTGTCAATGATTTCAATAACTTCGTCCGCAGAAGCAGCATACTGAAGTTTTTTGCGTGCTTCCTCGTTCATTAATATCGATGAGAGCCTGGATAGAGCCTCCAAGTGTGTATTATTAGCTCCTTCCGGGGCTGCAATCATAAAAAATAAGTGTGCAGGCTGACCGTCAAGCGATTCATAATTTACGCCTTCTTCTGATTTGCCGAACGCAATAGCAGGTTCTTTGACCGCACCCGTTTTGGCATGAGGAATGGCAATTCCATCACCTATGCCTGTTGTGCTCTGTTCTTCCCTCTTTAAGATTGCATTCTTGAAGGCGTCCCGGTCATGAAGCTTTCCAGCTGCATCAAGCTTGTTTACCAATCCATTTATGGCATCCATTTTGCCTGTTCCGCTCAATGAGAGCAGAATCGTATCTCTTGTCAGTAATTCTGTTATTCTCATCCTAAATCTCCCCTTTTAGGCTGACCTTTTCAATCGAAACCTGAGAAAGCAATTCCTCCGCTTTTTCCTTTGTGCAAAGACCAAGCGAAAAAGCGGTAGCACTTCCGGAAGCAACACTGTATTGAAAAGCCTTTTCTATATTTTTGTTTTTTTCATAAGCTGCAAGAAAACCGGCTACCATGGAATCTCCGGCGCCAACTGAACTTTTTACTTTTCCTATTGGAACGCTTGAAATATATGCTGCATCAGCAGATATCAAGACTGCTCCCTTGCCTGCTAATGAAACAATTACATTCTGTGCGCCCATTTCAACAAGTTTCTGTCCAAAAGGGATGACTTCTTCAGCGGAAGTGAATTCTCTGCTGAATAATTCACCCAATTCATGGTGATTGGGCTTTATTAAAAACGGTTTGTAAGGAAGAACCTTTTTCAATAATTCTCCCTCTGCGTCCACCACAAAAGCCGCTCCATTTTCTGAACAGATTTTCACCAGCTCTTCATATGTTGTTTCAGGCAAGGTTGATGGAATACTGCCTGCGAGGACAAGCAAATCTTCTTCTGATAGGCTGCGGATTTTATTTATTAGATCCTCGAAATTCCTTTCTGAAATGGCCGGCCCTTTGGCATTGACTTCTGTTTCCGTCTCTGCCTTGATCTTTACATTAATTCTTGTGTCTCCTGCAACTTGTACAAAGTCGGTTTGAATATTCTCCTTATTTAAGGAATTAACAATATAATCTCCTGTAAAGCCGCCTGCAAAGCCAAGCGCCTTGCTTTCAACATCCATTCTTTTCAGCACTCTCGAAACATTGATTCCTTTTCCTCCAGGGAACTTTGTATCCTGCTTCATGCGGTTAAGACCGCCGACTATTATCTCATCCAATTCTACGATGTAATCCACTGACGGATTTAGCGTCAATGTGTGTATCATGCTGTCACGACCTTTATTGTAGTTTTGCTGATATAAGGCTCTTGCTGATCCTCATTCAGTTCATTTGTAATAATTGCTGCTGTATGCAAATCGGCAATCTTGGCAAACGCAATTTCTGAAAACTTCGTGTCATCGGCAAGCACGAATGCCTCCCTTGAAAGAGAAATGGCCATTTGCTTGATCATTGCCTCATCCTGATCCGGTGTGGTGTAGCCGAATTGAGGATGGATACCGTTAACTCCCATAAAGCATTTATCAAATCGGTAATTTTCCAGGCTCGCCAATGCCCCCCTGCCGATGATGGCTTTTGTCTGTTCCTTGGCAAAACCGCCGATTAAAAATGTTTTTATATTCCTTTCGAGCAATGCGTTGATATGCATTAGTCCGTTCGTTACAACCACAATTTTCTTCGCAGGCAAAAAGGGAATCATTTCAGTTACTGTCGAGCCTGCATCCAAATAGATGGAATCCCCCTCTTCAACAAGGTTTGCTGCGTATTGGGCAATTTGGCGCTTTTGCTGAAGGTTTTTGGATGATTTTTCAGACATGCTGGGTTCCTGAAGCTTGCCCTGAAGCCTGGCTGCACCTCCATGAATTCTTTTAAGGTACTTTCCTTCCTCAAGCTGGGTAAGGTCCCTTCTGATTGTTGATTCCGATGTTTCTGTCATGTCAACGAGATCCTGAATTTTAACTACACCTTTCTCTTTTAAAAGCTGCAGAATCAATTTGTGGCGCTCTGGTGTTAACAAAACATCACCTCCCGGGTGTGTTGTTCTTCTTGACTACATCATACTGAAACCGATTGCAAAAATCAATCATTTTCATTCAAAATAAATCAAATTCAATCATAGGTTGATTGTTTTTGATTGTTTATAGAATATTTATTCTTTTAATTAGAATATTTTAAATATATTAAAATAATAGTTTGCTCTCTATGATTTATTATGCTAGAATCTAAAATAACAATATATAGTTTCTTCTGACAACTAACGCTACTATATATTGTTTTAATTTCAGAATTAACTTGGTCCAAGGTCTCTTTTTTGAACCGCTTTCTTATAGGAAGCGGAATTTTTTTGTTTTAGAAAAAAATCACATTATCTCCATAACAAAAAAAGAGCACTACACAAAAGTAATGCCCTTCTCTAAGATTATTTATCTTCATAATTTAACAGATCTTCAATTTTTCCATCCTCATTATGCAAAATGGCCATTGTGCCTGCTTCCTCAGCCATGCGCTTTGCTTCCTCAACAGCATCTGACTGTGAATCTGCAGTGTACTCAGTCTCGTCTTGACCTTCCCTTTTGACTGCCCAACCTTCTTCATCGTGCGGTACTACATGGAATCTCGCTTCATCTGTGCCTGCCCGGTCCTTGAAATATTGTTTCTGTTCGTCACTTTGAATGTTGTTATTATTATTTGCCATGTTTATACCTCCTTAAATTGTGTGGACATCATCTATTTGATGAGCAGTATCACTTTACCCTTTATCCCTAGATAAAAACTTTATTCAAAATGATATATGTAAACCATTTTTATTTTTAGTTGACATAAAGCAACTGCTGCTATTATTCTAAATTGTATAAATATAAATCTAGCAGGAGGCTTTTTATGAAGACAGGTTTGAGGACAATTGATTTAACATTGGCAGGTATGTTTGTTGCCCTGATGGCGGTTGGGGCAAACATCACTTCATTTGTGCCATTTTTGGTTATCGGAGGAGTGCCTATTACTTTACAGACCTTTTTTGCCATTTTGGCAGGGGCTATTTTAGGAAGCCGGCTGGGAGCTATTACAATGGCTGTCTATGCTTTCGTCGGGCTTGCAGGCGCTCCGGTCTTTTCAAAATTCGGCGGCGGTTTTGCTTCATTATTAAACCCCACTTTCGGTTTTATCCTTTCGTTCATTCTAACAGCGTATGTCACCGGGAAAATAATTGAAAAGAAAAAATCAGTTCCGGTATATATTACTGCAGCTCTAATTGGAATGGCGATCAATTATCTTTTCGGGACAAATTGGATGTACCTGGCTTATAAACTTTGGTTTACAGCACCTGAAGGATTTACCTATCAGATGGCTTGGCTATGGATGGCGGTCCCTCTTCCAAAGGACATTATTCTCTCTGTTTTTGCCGGGGTAATGGCATATCGGCTGGAGCATAGAGTATTTGCCCGCAGTCAGTTCAGAAAAATAAACCGGGCAGCATAATCCATTTTACTAAGGAGGATACTTATGAATTTTCAAAAGCTGGCTTTTGACGTACTTGAAGGACATGAATTGACAGACTCGGAGGCGATGTCTATATTAAATTGCCCGGATGATGAGCTTCTGGATTTATTGCAAAGTGCCTATAAAATCCGCCATCATCATTACGGGAATAAAGTTAAATTAAACATGATTATAAATACAAAATCCGGATTATGTCCTGAGAACTGCGGCTATTGTTCACAATCCAGCATCTCAACTGCACCTATTGAAAAATACCGGATGATGGATAAGGACTCTATCTTACAAGGAGCTAGACAAGCACATCAGCTTAATGTTGGAACATATTGTATCGTTGCAAGCGGCAGGGGCCCAAACAACAAAGAGCTGAATGAAGTTGTATCTGCTGTTAAAGAGATAAAGGATCACTATAATATGAAAGTCTGCGCCTGCCTTGGACTCTTGAAGCCTGAACAGGCTGAGAAGCTGAAAGAAGCCGGAGTGGACCGCTACAATCACAATATTAATACATCTGAAGAACATCATGAGAGCATTACTACATCCCATACATATCGAGACAGAGTCAATACTGTCCAATTAATAAAGGAGGCAGGCATCTCACCATGCTCCGGTGTTATCATCGGCATGAAGGAAACCAAAAAAGATGTGATAGCGATGGCCCGAAGCCTAAAAGCGCTTGATGCCGACTCAATTCCGGTTAATTTTCTTCATGCCATTGATGGGACACCATTAGAAGGAACAGATGAGCTGAATCCCCGCTATTGCCTGAAAGTGCTTTGTCTCATGCGTTTTATCAATCCATCAAAGGAAATCAGAATATCCGGGGGCAGAGAAGTGAATCTCAGGAGCCTGCAGCCGCTTGGATTATTTCCGGCCAATTCCATTTTTGTAGGAGATTACTTAACCACCGCCGGACAGGAAAGCACAGCAGACCACCAAATGCTGAAGGACCTGGGTTTTGAAATTGATTTTGCAGCCGGGGAGCCAGTATTTTCCTGATAAAAAAAGATTCTGCGCCACAGCAGAATCTTTTTTTAATATATATCTTTTCTATAATTCGTCAAACCCATTATCTATTTGAACTTTTGTATATTGCCGCGATTTTTGTTCAAAGAAATCAGACTTCCCTTGGTCAACCTCCTCATACGCTACTATCCAGCGGAGAGGATTGGTTCGAAAGCCCTCAAACGGCCGTTCATATCCCAGCTGATTGCAGCGGACGTTGGCATAAAATTTGATATAGGCTTCAACATCAGACAGCAATATGCCTTCTGTTTTGCTGCCGATCACATCGCGGGCCCATTCAATTTCCAGCTCAGCTGCACTTTTAAAAGTCTCCCGGACGAATTCACTTAATTCATTAGTATTAAGCTCCGGATTTTCCTTAAGGATTTCTTTGAAAATTTTAACAAACAAATCTACATGGATTTGTTCATCCCGGTTGATGTAATTAATCATCGTTGAGGTGGCTACCATCTTCTGATTCCTTGCCAGGTGATAAAAAAATGCAAAACCTGAATAAAAGAATAGCCCCTCCAAAACGACATCAAACACAATCGATTTCAGCAGACTCTCCGCACTTGGATTCTCTGCAAAATCTTTATATCCGTTCACAACAAATTCATTTCTTTCAGCTAATATAGGTTCTGTCCGCCAGAATTCAAAAACCTCATCCTGCTTTTGTTTGGGAACAAGGCTTGATAGAACATAGGAATAGGAGTGATTATGAATCACCTCCTGCTGTGCAAGTATGATCATGAGTGCTGATAGGCTTGAGTCGGTAATATAATCAGCAACTTTTCCGGCATAATCCGTCTGGATGCTGTCCAGCAATGCAAGCAGCCCAATAATCTTCAAAAAGGCATCTTGTTCACTTTTCGTTAAGTGCGGAAATTGCTTAATGTCCTGTGACATGTTTATCTCAAATGGCGTCCAAAAGTTAGCGAGCATTTTTTTATACTTGGGATAGGCCCATGAGAAGCGGACATCATCCCAATTAAGGATATTGGAGCATTCGCCGTTGATGATTGAAGTTGATTTATTAGGCGCCGATTGATTAATAATTGGGCGTTTTTTTAGAGTATTCATAAGGGGCCTCCTTTAGCTTGAGCAAGATTCGCAGTCTTCAACCTCTGATGAAGTTGAACGGATATAGTAAGTTGTTTTTAATTTATTCTTCCATGCTGAAAGATGCAGGTTTAAAAGATCGATAGCTTTAATATGGTTAGGTATATAGAAATTAAATGAAATAGCCTGATCTATATGCTTTTGTCTGTTTGCATTCTGCCTGATGCTCCACTCCTGGTTAATATGATAGGCAGATTTGTAGTACCAAATGGTCTCACTGTTAATTTCAGGAGCCGTAACAGGGATTCGATAATCCTTTTTCTCTTCGGAATACTGCTTGTTAAATATAGGATCAATACTCGGTGTGCTTCCTGCAATTAATGCAGTAGATGCATTAGGGGCAACCGCCATCAGATAGGCGTTTCGGACGCCGAATTCCTTTACCTCCCTGCTCAATCCTGTCCAGTCCATTTCTGTCTTTGCCTCCAGATATCCCCGTTTTTCAAAATACGCACCCGTTTCCCACTCAGAACCTTTAAAGGCTGAATAGCTTCCTTTTTCTTTTGCCAGATTCATAGAACTTTTTATCGCTAAAAAAGCAATTTGTTCATATAGAATGTCAGCGAATTCTGCAGCTTCTTCGCTTTCCCATGTGATTTTTTTCAGTGCAAGAAGGTGGTGCCACCCAAAAGTCCCCAGTCCAATCGCACGGTATTTTTGATTTGTGATCTGCCCCTGAGGAACCGGAATACTATTTATATCAATAACATTATCAAGCATTCGCACCTGAATGGGCACAAGCCTTTCAAGGACTCCTTCACTTAAGGCCCGAGCAAGATTGATGGATGAAAGATTGCAGACAACGAAGTCTCCCGGCTGTTTTTCGATAATAATTCTCCCATCTCTTGTATATTCTTCAACCCTCTTAGTAACACTTTGGTTTTGTACGATCTCAGTGCAAAGGTTGGTACAATAAATCATCCCGCTGTGAGAATTGGCATTTTTCCGATTAACCTCATCCCGGTAGAACATGAATGGTGTCCCGGTTTCAAGCTGACTTCTCATGATGGATTTCATGATCTCGATAGCAGGAACTTTTTCCCTTGATAGATTCGGGTTATCTATGCATTCTTTATATTTCTGGCGGAATGACCCTTCGCCTTCTCCTTCATCATAAAAATCCTCCAGGGAAAAGCCCATGATTGTACGGACTTCATGGGGATCAAATAAATACCAATACCCTCGGCTTTCCACTTTTTCCATAAACAAATCAGGAATGCAGACACCTGTGAATAAATCATGTGTTCGCTGCCTTTCATCTCCATTATTAAGCTTTGCATCAAGAAACGGGAAGATATCTTTATGCCAGACATCCAGATAGACGCTTATAGCACCCTGCCTTTGTCCAAGCTGGTCGACACTGACCGCTGTGTTATTCAGCTGCTTCATCCAGGGAATCACCCCTGAAGATGCCCCCTTAAATCCTTTAATATCACTGCCTCTGCTGCGGATTTTCCCCAAATATACTCCGATTCCTCCGCCATTTTTAGACAGTGATGCAATATCGGTATTACTGTCATAAATGGAATCAAGACTGTCATCAACGGTCTCAATGAAACAGCTTGAAAGCTGTCCCCAGTTCTTCCCTGCATTAGCGAGTGTTGGAGTGGCAACAGTCATATACAACCCGCTCATTGCCCAGTATGCTTCTTTAACAAGCTCAAGACGCTTTTCCTTCGGCTCCTTTTTCATCAGCACCATGCTGATGATCATGAACCGCTCCTGTGGAAGCTCATAGAGGTTTTTCTGTTTGTCCCTGGCAAGATACCGATCTGCCAGCATTTTCAGCCCCAGGTATGTAAATAAACGGTCATTTTCTTTCCTAATAAAATAGGACAGCTCATTTATCTCCTCCTCTGAATACACATCTAATAAATCTTGTTCATAAATTCCCAAAGCGGTCAGACGTTCAATTAGCGTATAAAAATGTGTGTAACAATCATCCGGCCCGCATTCTCTGTTTTTTCCGGACTCATTATAGAGCTTTTTAAGAAGCAGACGTGAAGCGGCATACGTCCAATCTGGCTCTTCAATGCTGATAAATGATAAACAATCCAGTATAAGCTGGTCATACATGACCTCCGCTCCCAGCTGACTCATTTCTTCTTTCCTTTTTAATAGCTGCCCAATGTCGAGCTGTGGAAATTCTGTCTTAAGTTCTTCTAAAATTTTTATCGGCTGTATGGTTTGGACCATCTTACTTCCTCCTAAAGGCAAAATAAAAATCCGCCCGGAAAATGAGCGGATCAAACGATAGTATAATAGCAGGAAGCAGATGAACAGACGGCCATTACGCGATCGTTTCATCATCTCAATCCCCGAAGATAAGAAACTTTCGATCGCCCTGGCAGGTCTCCTGGCTTGTGCTTCACTCTACTAAAAGCCCTTCCCATACTAGCGCCATGAAGCGTTTTGTACAGTGGCATGCTTTTTTCGTCTGCACTTACAGTTGCGGGGACAGCTTCGGTTTTTCACCGAATTCCCTATTAAGTCCATATAGGACACCAATCACGATCTATATGTAGTTTTCACTTTAGAACATCCATACTATATATTGTAGAGAATTCTATCATATCGAGAAATAAATTACAATTATTAATCTGCCAAAAATGGGCAGAGGGGGATTCCCTCTGCCCGGTCATTTGTTATTCATGATTTTCGATTTCAATATCATGAGGTATCGGCTCTGGCTTAGCCCAGAAAGAATCATATGCCGCATAACCAGCCATTACAAGCACCAGATAAGCAATCGCTGCACCTGCCCATTTCTTCATTTAAATTTGCCCCTTTCAATTAAACGTTTTTTTCACTTACTTTTACTCTTTGTAATCTAAGTGCGTTTAAAACGACAGATACGGAGCTGAAAGCCATTGCTGCGCCGGCAAGCCAGGGAGCAAGGAACCCTAAGGCAGCTACTGGGATGCCAAGTGTATTGTATGCAAATGCCCAGAAAAGATTTTGTTTGATATTCCTTATGGTTTTTTTACTCATTAGAATGGCGTCTGCGATACTATTTAAATCCCCTCTCATTAGAGTAATATCTGCTGCTTCCATCGCAACATCTGTACCGGTTCCAATCGCCATTCCTATATCAGCAACAGCAAGTGCAGGGGCATCATTTATCCCATCGCCGACCATGGCGACTTTTTTTCCCTGGTTTTGAAGTTTTTTTACTTCTTCTGCCTTGCCTTCAGGCAGAACCTCTGCAATTGCAGAGTCTATCCCCACTTCCTCAGCTATTGCCTGAGCCGTACGTTTGTTATCTCCCGTTATCATAATGACTTCAATCCCCAATTGCTTTAAGCGATTGATTGCATTTCTGGATGTTTCTTTTATTGTATCAGCCACTGCAACGATACCTGCATATTTGCCATCGACTGCAACTAGCATTGCCGTTTTTCCATTTTCCTCAAGTATCTCCATTTCCTGCTTGGCTGAATGGACATTTATATCGTATGTTTCCATTAATCTTCTTGTACCGATTAGAAGGTTTTTGCCTTCCACTTTTGCTTTAATCCCAAAGCCGGGAATAGCTTCAAATTCCTGTGGATTAAAAAGATTGATTCCTTTATCCTTTATCCCTTTTACAATTGCTTCGGCCAATGGATGCTCAGACTGTTTCTCAGCAGATCCTACAAGCTGGAGAAATGCCCTTTCTTCAACATTACCTTCCGTAATCACATCCGTTAAAACCGGTTTGCCATGTGTTACGGTTCCGGTTTTATCAAGAACGACTGTAGTGATTTCATGTGTAAGCTCCAGGTGCTCCCCGCCTTTAAAAAGAACCCCATATTCCGCTGCCCGGCCTGAACCAGCCATTATAGAAGTTGGCGTAGCCAGACCCAGGGCACATGGACATGCAATCACCAGGACGGCAATCAACTTTTCTAGTGCTTCTGCAAAATTACCGGGACTTACCCATATATACCATACCAGGAATGTAACCACTGCTATGCTCACAACAATCGGAACGAATATCCCGGAGATTTTGTCTGCCATTCGCTGTATGGGCGCTTTGGAGCCTTGCGCTTCTTCAACTACTTTAATAATCTGTGACAGTGCTGTATCTTTGCCAACTTTAGTGGCTTTAATTTTCAGGAAGCCATTTTTATTAATGGTGGAGCCGATGACTGTGTCGCCTGCTGTTTTATCAACAGGTACGCTTTCCCCCGTCAGCATGGATTCATCCAATGCTGACTGTCCCTCGATAATTTCACCATCGACCGGAATTTTTTCACCCGGTTTTACAAATATGATATCTCCAGTAATAACTTCTTCAAGGGGAATTTCAATTTCTTCCCCTTCCCTCAAGACAGTTGCTGTTTTTGCCTGAAGGCCCATAAGCTTTTTGATTGCTTCAGAAGAACGCCCCTTTGCCCTCGCTTCAAACAGTTTGCCTAAAATGATTAATGTTATAAGAATGGCACTTGTTTCATAATAGAGCTCCACCATATGCCCGTTGCTGCCAAGTGATAATAAAGATTGGTATAAGCTGTAGAAAAACGCTGCCGAAGTACCCAGTGCAACCAGAAAATCCATATTGGCGCTTTTATTTTTTAATGCCTTATACGCCCCAACATAAAATTGTTTTCCTATGAAAAATTGCACGGGAGCTGCAAGCGCCAGCTGCACCCAGGGATTCATAAACATATCAGGAACGTAAATAAAGGATGTAAACTCGAAATGTCCCACCATGGACCAGAACAAAGGGATGGAAAGAATTAATGAGAAGATAAATTTGCCTTTTTGCTTCTCGATTTCCTTTTCCCTATAACCTTCTATCTCTTGGTCTTTATCCGTTTTTACTTTTGCCTGATACCCTAAATTCTCTATTTTCTTTATCATATCCTGGACGGAGACTTGCTCGGGATTATATTCAACAGTGCCCGTTTCAAGAGCCAAATTGACTACAGCATGTTTTACCCCAGGAAGTTTAGTAAGTCCCTTTTCAATTCTTCCGGAGCAGGCCGCGCATGTCATCCCCAGCAATTCGAACTCTGCTTTTTCCGATACTACTGCATAACCGAGATCCTCAATTTTTTTCTCAAAAGCTTCAACAGAAGTTACTTCCGGATTATATTTTATCGCTGCTTTTTCCAATGCAAGATTGACACTAGCTTCCTGGACACCATCCAGCTTATTCAGCCCCTTCTCAATTCGAGATGAACAGGCCGCGCATGTCATTCCCGATATCGGAAGGTGAACCTCCTTCAGGGCTGCATCACCCATAACTCCCACTCCTTTATCAAACGAAGTACCTTACACTTATATACTATACCCCACTACCCTATATGTCAATCAAATAAAATTAGACAAATTTCTTAATTTGTAAAAAAAGAGAACGTGCATTTTATTCACACGTTCCTTCCGGGTTAGATTACTCTACATCATAGCCTTGATCGTCAATTGTTTCTTTAATTTGTTCAAGTGAAACTGCAGATGAATCAAATTGAACCTGCACCTGGCCATTATCAAGGTCCACTGCTACCTTATCCACGCCATTTAATTTGCCGACACTGCCTTCTACGGCTTTTACACAATGTCCGCATGACATTCCGCTTACTTTCAAAGTTACGTTTTCCATAATAATGTAGCCTCCCGTTATTTTTTCATTAACTTCTGGACTGTGATTAAAAATTCATCAAGCACTTCTTCATCGCCTTCGTGGATTCTTTCAACCACACAGCTTTTCAAATGGCCTTCAAGCAATAGCTTGGCTACGCTATTCAAAGCGGACTGAGTTGCAGAAATTTGTGTTATTATATCGTCACAATAAACGTCTCTGTCAATAAGTCCTTTTATTCCGCGTATTTGACCTTCAATTCGATTTAATCGGGTCGTCAAATTCTTTTTCACTTTTTCCGAGTGATGACTTTTTCGCTCCGAATCAATCGAACAGCAGCTGTCAGCAGATAAATCCTCATTTTCCAAATCAAAAGCCATTTGATCAGCCCCCTTTGTTTTCATTATATTATACCCCGGTACCCTATGTAAAGTTCTGAGTTCAAAATGGTATAAATTCCGGATGTTTAAGTATAATTTCCCTTTCATGTTATTGAAAATCTCTGTTTATACTAACGGAAACACTTTAGAAAGGAGGCAGATGATGTGAATAGAAGGCATGAAAATTTAGAAGACAATGGCAAAGATCTTTATGGAATTGACAAAGAAATTAGCCTGCAGTCAGTAAACTTTGCTTCTGCTGAGAATAAGTACTTAAATGAACGGGCAGAAACTGATTCCAATGGAGATATATAGACGAAAAGCCGCCAGTGGAGGCGGCTTATTGTCATATTACAATTCAGTCAGTTCTCCAATTTCCACCTCGGACCTTTCTTCAAGCGGGCCGCGTAAATGTACTGTTGCTGTTCTCCCATCTTCATTTAGCTTATCGATCCACACGGAAGCACCATTGTATCTTACTTCGATATCTGCTGATGATGAAAGAATTTGCTTCACTCGTTTTGCGTCCATTAAAAACACTCTCCTCTGCTTTTTTCAGTTTATTTTTTGCATGGTTGCGAAATTTATGCTTGCTTTGTCAGTAAAGCTGTTTATTGGGCAATATATTCTGATTGCAAAAACTGCTGCTTGCTAAGGATAAAATAGTTGTCCTATCCTTCCAATACTCTGAATACACTTTGTACAAACAGGTTTTGGCGTTAGGGGTTGTACACTTATGAGCATATTTTTAGGCTATGTTTTCTTGGGTCTTTCGCTTGCAGCGCCAATTGGTCCAATAAATGCTGCGCAATTGGATAAAGGGATAAAAAATGGTTTTTTCCACGCATGGCTTGTGGGACTGGGAGCTATAACAGCAGATGCAGTTTATATGGCAGCAGTATATTTGGGTGTAGTACATTTTCTTGAGATTCCATTTATAAAAGCTTTTTTATGGTGCTTTGGATTTTTTGTCCTGGTATATACAGGTGTTGAAACCATATTTAGCGCCGGCAAAGTAATATCCAGCGTCAGAACCAAAAATGAATCTAAAGTAAAATCCTTTATGTCAGGCTTCCTCATGTCATTGTCAAATCCTTTAACCATACTGTTTTGGCTCGGCATCTATGGTTCCATCTTGGCAAAAACAGCAGCTGAGTATGACAAGGCCCATGTTATTTTATACAGTGGAGCGATTTTTACAGGCCTTCTTCTCTGGGATGTAACTATGGCAGCAGTCGCCAGCAGCTTTAGAAGATTTTTAACTGGAAAGATTCTCGCTTTTATTTCAGTTTTATCTGGAATATCCTTGATTGGCTTTGGTATATATTTTGGTTTGCAGGCTTATAAACTTTTGTTTTAAATACATATTCCATCTATTCGGACAGGGTGAAGAAAATTCACAGCTTCATGACTGTATAAAATAGAAATCCTTGAACTGTGTTGCGGTTAATTTGGTATTTCAGGCAAGTTCGGAGATTTATCTAACAGGTTTTGGAGTTTATCTAGTATGTTTTGGGTTTTATCTAACAGGTTTATGAATTTATCTAACAGGATTTTTGATTTATCTAGCAAGTTTTGGAGTTTATCTAACATTTGGCACAATTCTTCGTTGCAGAGACATATGCTGGCCGAAGTGACGTATAAAAAAAGAGTCCAACTGATTCAGATACCTATATTTTCACACGAAAAAGAGCACCCATCAGGTGCTCTTTCATTTGCCCGGCAGAGTCCTACTCTCACAGGGGGACAGCCCCCAACTACCATCGGCGCTGAGAAGCTTAACTTCCGTGTTCGGTATGGGAACGGGTGTGACCTTCTCGCTATCGCCACCGGACTATTTGGTTTGAAGAAACTTCGTTCCCTCAAAACTAGATAATGTATGAAGAAGCATTTGCCGAGTAATAACCATATATGACTTGGTTAAGTCCTCGATCGATTAGTATCAGTCAGCTCCACATGTCGCCACGCTTCCACCTCTGACCTATCAACCT
>NZ_JBQCMZ010000009.1:0-160748 GCF_051964675.1 Cytobacillus sp. SAFR-174
TCGAACCGCCGTATACCGAACGGTACGTACGGTGGTGTGAGAGGTCGGGGGTTAATCACCCCCTCCTACTCGATTGCCTGACGTTTTAGGTAAAATGAACAATAGCTTCTTGCAATATCGAAAGGATGGTTAAATGGAGCCTATTAAAGACCACTTAAAAAAAAATCTTGATTTGCTTTTTGTCGGCTTCAATCCAAGCATTCGGTCAGGAGAGACAGGCCACCATTTTGCAAACCCGAACAACCGATTTTGGAAAATTCTTCATGAATCTGGCTTAACTCCCCGTAAATACACCGCAGCGGAAGACTATAAATTATTGGAACTGGGCTATGGAATGACAAATATTGTGGCCAGGCCCACTAAAGCAGCCGATGAAATAACGAAGGAAGAATATAAAGAGGGAAGAACAGAGCTGATAAAAAAAATAGCTGAGCTCAAGCCAAAGGTTATTTGCTTTGTTGGAAAAGGTGTATACCAGGAATACAGCCGCAAAAAGAAGCTGCCATGGGGAGTTCAGGAGGAACCAGTAGTTCCAGGTACTATCGACTTCGTTGCTCCTTCATCTTCCGGTCTTGTCAGGATGAAAATCGATGAAATCATACAAATTTATGCGGAGATTCCGGAGCTTTTAAAAACTCAGAGATAAATCCGTTGCATGAATGCTTTGAGATAAGAATAAGGCCACCTCATAGTTCAAATATCACAAATTCTTCCTTTTCACTCTCTTAATTCTATTAATTTTCGCTACCAACGATACTGTTATTAAATATTCAGAATTGTTAAAATGTAGGTAACATCAAGAACCAGCTTCAATTTAATCTCTTAAGGAGGGAAAGAAATGGAGCAATATGTTCGTGTCATTCCTTATAAGGTGATTCAGCAGGAAGAGAATGTAAAGGAAGTTCCAAAGGGCGTAGAATTGATTCAGGCGCCAAAGGTTTGGAGCGAAACAAAAGGAAAAGGAATTAAAATTGCTGTTTTGGATACCGGCTGCGACATTAGCCATCCTGACCTGAAGGACCGCGTTAAGGGCGGGCGGAACTTTACAGACGATGATAACAGCGATCCAAATAGTTTCAAGGACTATAATGGCCACGGAACTCATGTGGCAGGGACTATTGCTGCACATGAAAATGATGCTGGTGTTATTGGGGTAGCTCCTGAAGCTGATCTCCTTATTGTAAAGGTCTTAAATAAAAATGGATCCGGACAATACGAATGGATAATTAAGGGCATCCATTATGCCATCGAGCAAAATGCTGATATCATCTCCATGTCGCTTGGCGGGCCAGCTGATGTTCCTGAACTGCATGATGCAATTAAAGCTGCTGTAAATAAGAATATCCTTGTAGTATGTGCAGCAGGAAATGAAGGGGATGGGGACGACTCGACCGATGAGTTTGCTTATCCAGGCTGCTATAATGAGGTGATTAGTGTAGGTGCTATTAACCTCGAAAGGGATTCTTCCGAGTTTACAAACTCTCATAATGAAATAGATTTAGTGGCGCCAGGGGAAGGGATATTATCCACCTTTCTGAACGGAAAGTATGCAACCCTCAGCGGTACTTCAATGGCTGCTCCACATGTTTCCGGAGCTCTGGCCCTCATCAAGGACTTTGCAAACAGGCAATTTGAAAGAAAGCTTTCAGAACCTGAACTTTATGCCCAATTAATCAGAAGAACGGTTCCACTTGGCAATTCTCCCAAACTTGAAGGAAACGGACTCGTTTATTTAACCGTTCCAGATCATTTAGCCGGAATCTTTGACCAGGAGTTCAAATCGACGGTTCTAAATGCCATATGATGAAAGTGACTAGTATAGCAGCGGAATGGGCCGAGGCTCAGTCAAAGTATATTGAAAGTGTTCAGAACGAACCTTATTATAACGCTGAGGAAGATATCATAAATCAAGAAGATTACTATGGAACCATTGATTTTGGGAAAGAGGATCTCCCGAAACAGGTTCATGATCTGCTGGTTCGTACTCATAGCCGGGAATTGGATTACTCACCTCACCGATATGTATATCCATGGGTGGATCTTCAGGAAAACCTCAAGCTTAAAAGTTTATATTCGGGGAAAGGGATTGATCCGCTTAAAGCCATTGACCAGGATCTCAAGCTCCTTCAGACGATTCACGAAGGCGGATTCCACAGCAATGAAAGAGTTATATTTAATACCGAGCATATCGTCCCGCAATCATGGTTTGAAGGAAGACAGCCAATGAAAGGGGATCTTCATCATCTTTTTGCCTGTGAGCCGGCATGCAATAGTATGAGAAGCAATTTTCCCTACTATGATTTTGAAGCCTATGTACCGGAAATAGAGGCAGCAGGCGTCAGGAATGGATGCGGGATGGCAGAACTGGAGAAGTTTGAGCCGGAATATGGAAAAGGGATTGCCGCAAGAGCTGTATTCTATTTTGCTGTCAGATATAAAAAAGGACTTAAAATTGACGAGAAGATGGATATGCAGATTTTGCTGAGATGGCATGAAGAAAATCCGGTGACTATATACGAAAAGCATAGAAACGCTGCCATTCAGGCACTCCAGGGGAACCGAAACCCATTTATAGATTTTCCTGAGCATGCAAAGAAAATGCTGCGATAATGAACAAACCCGTCTGAACTCAGGCGGGTTTGTTTTATAATAGAAAAGAAGGAGGAGTTATTACACGTGCAGCCATTTACAGAAAAAGTGATAAAAATCATTAAAAACATCCCAAGAGGAAAAGTCATGACATACGGACAAATTGCAAGGCTTGCCGGGAGCCCCCGGGGAGCAAGACAGGTGGTCCGGATCCTTCATACCCAAAGTGAAAAGCATCAGCTTCCCTGGCATCGGGTTGTAAATGGGAAAGGGGAAATTGGGTTTAAAGACGGAGATTCGCATGACTTTCAAAGAGAACTATTAGAAAATGAAGGGGTACAATTTAATATAAATAAAAGAATAGATTTGCAGGAATTTGCCCATGAATCATCACAGCCAATATAAAGAAGCGTGCATCCAATCGGAAGTCACGCTTCTTCATAATCATATGTACCTATTTTGTCTTTGATGCATATTCCTCAATCATCTCAGCTGTAACATACTTCCTTGCAGGTATTATGCCCTGTTTGGATAGTTCATTTATCTCAGCAGTTACTTCATTTATCTTATCCGCAGAAAAAGGAAGTCCTCTCCTGCAGAGATCCAATGCTTGTTCAATATAATACTCACGCTGCTGATCCAAGGCAGCAAACCTCGTGATTATCTTATTTTGCTTACCCACGTGTTCAGATATTGCTTTATGTACACTCATTTTTTCCACCCCTTATATAATTCACCTGTTTTTATCATACCATTTTTTCTAAGAGTTTTAAGAATAAATATTCTTACTGGCATAATATTTTGTTTAGAAAAAATACAAAAAAACAGCGATCCCACATAACTTGTACTGTGGAGAATAAAATAGTTAAGCAAGCGAAAAAATGATTCTATTTCCTCATTATGGAAATAAAGGGAACTCACCTTTCTTAGAAGAAATGGTAATGAAACAAATAGGAAGGTGGATTAATACATATGAAAAAGAGTGTAAAAATGCATATCAGTTTATTGCTGGTATTTATGCTGGCACTTGTTCCTTTAGCCCAGCCCGAAACTCCTCATGTCAAGGCAACAGAAGAAGGCAGTGAGCTCGTCCAGCAGCTGAACCAAATGCTTAATAATGATCCAATCCTAAAGGGAGGCCTTGCAGGAGTCAGTATCCGCAATGCAGAAACCGGTGAGCTTGTATATGACCATATCGGGGATGTGCGTTTAAGGCCGGCGTCTAATATGAAGCTCCTTACAGCAGCTGCAGCTCTTGAAACGCTGGGTGAAAATTATCAGTTCACAACAGAACTTCTTCACACAGGTTCAATAAAGGGAAAGACACTGCAGGGTGACTTGATCTTAAAAGGGAAAGGAGACCCCACTCTTTTAAAGGAAGATTTTGATGCATTTGCCGCTAAAGTGAAAGAAGCAGGTGTACAGGTTATTCATGGCAGCCTGATCGGTGATGACACCTGGTATGATGATGAGCGCTATTCAACGGATCTGTCATGGAGCGACGAATCCTGGTATTACGGCGGACAAGTCTCAGCACTTACTGCCTCCCCGAATGAGGATTATGACGCGGGTACAGTCATTGTAGAAGTATATCCTGCAGAAAAAGCCGGGCAGGAACCAATTGTAAAAATGGTGCCGGAAACAGACTACATAAAAATCGTTAATAATGCGAAAACCGTCGCTAAAGGGGAAAAGAAGGATATCCATATTGAAAGGGATCACGGGACGAACACCGTTTCAATAGAAGGAGAAATTCCTGTTGAAGGAAGCCGTTCAAGGGAGTGGATTGCCGTATGGGAGCCGACTGGCTATGCCTTGGATTTATTAAAGCGTTCTCTCGCTGAACAAGGGATTAAATTGAAAGGGAAGACAATAGCAGGCACTGCCCCTGAAGGAGCAAAACTGTTTGCTGAGCATAAATCCATGCCTATTAAAGAGCTGCTTATTCCATTTATGAAATTAAGCAATAATGGCCATGCAGAAACGTTAATCAAGGAAATGGGCAAGGTTGTCAAAGGGGAAGGCAGCTGGGAAAAAGGGCTTGAAGTATTAGAAGAACAGGTAAAAGCTTTTGGAATGGATGAAAAAACTCTCGTGCTCCGGGACGGTTCCGGAATTTCACATGTAAACTTAATTCCGGCCAATGAAATCTCTCAACTTCTTTTTGAAGTCCAGGACGAAGAATGGTTCTCTTCTTATTTGAACTCATTGCCGATTGCCGGCGACACAGACCGGATGGTAGGAGGTACTCTAAGAAACCGCATGAAAAACTCCAATGCAGCCGGGAATGTCAAAGCAAAAACAGGTTCAATCTCGACTGTCAGTTCGTTATCAGGTTATGTTAAGACATCCAGTGGGGATGAATTGATCTTTTCCATTATTTTGAACAACTTGATCGATGGCGGTGAAGGTAAAGTTATTGAAGATAAAATTGCCACGCTGCTAGCCGACCAATAACAGAAAAGAAAAAAGGCAGAATACCGCTTCGACGGTATACCTGCCTTTTTCTGTTTTACTCTGCTTTTGCTGCCTGTATTTGAAGATCGATTTTTACTTTATCTCCTACAAGGACTCCGCCAGTTTCAAGTGCTGAATTCCATGTTAAGCCATAATCGCTTCGTTTGATAGCCCCTGCAGCTGTAAAGCCGACTTTTTCATTGCCCCATGGATCTTTGCCTGATCCTTCATATGTGACAGCAAAGGTTTCTGTTTTTGTTACACCATGAATCGTAAGATCGCCTGTAACATCATATTCATCGTCACCCTTGCTTACAATGCCTGTTGAAGTAAATGTCATTTGCGGATGGTTCTCAACATCAAAGAAGTCTGCAGAACGCAGGTGATTATCACGATCTTCATTTCGTGTATCCACACTTGAAAGCGCAACATTGAATGTAATATCAGCTGTTGTTAAATCTGCGGGATCTGCTGTAATTTCCGCATCAAAGCTATTAAAGCTGCCTTTCACGTTCGCGATCATCATATGTTTGATTGAAAAGTCCACACTGCTGTGTGCTGGATCAACTGCCCATTTAGTTTTTGCCATTTTTTTCTCCTCCAATATCCGAATTTATTTATCTTTAATTCAAGATGTTTTAATTCTAAATAAATTATATTCCGGTTCAAGTTTTATGTCAATGATATTTTTTGAAAAGATGGTAAAATGAAGACTACTTAAATTTTCTACATCATACATAACCTAAGTCATAATGATTACATCGCCTATTTGCGATGTTTAAAGGGGAACGGATCATGAATCAGCTTGAACAGATATACAATAATGCTGAAGAGCATACAAAAATAAAAATTCTGGAGGATGCCGACCGTTATCTGGGCAGCCAGGAATCTATGCCCTCCTATAAGGAATATCTTTCTGAAAGATTTCATTATATCGATCAAATCTGGGTAAATGTGTGGCTTAATAAAATCACCGCTAAAATATCCAAGCAGGAAAAAAAGAAGTATTTAAGTGAGAAAGGATACGACACCGAAAATGTTGACAGGAAAATAATCAACCACCTGTTTCGGACGGAAATGAGGGATTATCAGCCCTTTAACAGTTTGGACTGGCTTAATGACCTGTTTGAAAACAATAATGAAGCTTGGGCTGAGCGTTTTGAGAAGGCAAGGGCGCATTATCTGCAGAAAGCAGAAGAGGAGCAGCTACAGCGAAAGAAGTATACCATTCGCGATGATATTGAAAAGAAAATGGATGAAATTATTGAAAGAGATTATAGCCTTCTTTATCTTCATGTCAGACATATGGCTTCAAAGCAGCTGGTTTCCGATTTGAAAAATAAGACAAGGTATCAAAAAGTGGATACTTTCGCTCTTGAAGAAAGGCTCGAGGAAATAGGGGAATTCCATGCCGGTGATTATGCTGTAATGGGGGATTTCTTTGAAGAGCTGACAGGAAATATCCATAAAGCAATTTATTTGGGCAAGGGCTATTTCGAATATGAAACGTATTACTATGTTTATAAAAACCATATATCAGGATTTCTTTCTGATACTCTGCAAACACTCATCCTGCAGAGCCTTCCGCAGCATCTATTCGAGGAATATGAAGATGCATATGATAAACCGCTGACCGGAAAGTCTGTAAAGAAGCTGATTGCCCATACTCTTCAAAATCTTAATGACAGCTTTTTCGAAACCATTCAGGAGGAATTTGTTGAAGATTTGGTCAAGCTTGCGGATATCCCCTTTGACCCTGAAGTCCATCAAGAACAACTGGAGAAGGACATTGAAGACAGGGAAAGAAAAATAGCAGAAGAACTGGCTGAGCAGCAGCGGAAGAAAGAGGAAGAAGAACGCATGCTCGAAAATATTTTCGGGCAGGAATACAGTCCTTCAGTGGAACGTGCCAAAAAATATGTACTTCATATTGGAGAAACCAATACAGGGAAAACCCATCATGCGCTTGAAGTCATGAAATCAGCAAACAGCGGTCTGTATCTGGCGCCTTTGAGGCTTTTGGCACTCGAGGTATATGATAAATTGAACCGAGATGGTGTACCATGCTCTTTGAAAACCGGTGAAGAAGAGAAGACAGTTGCCGGTTCCGAGCATCTGTCCAGCACAGTGGAGATGTTCTATGAAAAGGATTTTTATGACGTCATTGTGATCGATGAATCTCAGATGATTACGGATAAAGACAGAGGCTTTTCCTGGTATAAAGCCATTACCAAGGCAAATGCCAATGAAGTCCATATTATTGGAAGCCGCAGTGCTAAAAGCATGATGCTGCAGCTGCTTGGCGACGCAGATATTGAACTGAATGAATACAGCCGGGATATTCCCCTTGAAGTGGAAGCAAAGGAATTTAAATTCACTCATGTCCGAAAAGGCGATGCACTAATCTGTTTTTCAAGAAAGAGAGTGCTTGAAACGGCCTCAAGACTTCAGCAGGAAGGGCACTCAGTAAGCATGATTTATGGAGCGATGCCTCCGGAAACCAGAAAAAAACAAGTCCAGCGTTTTATAAATGGTGAAACTTCCGTTATCGTTTCCACTGATGCCATTGGGATGGGACTTAACCTGCCTATCCGGAGAATTGTGTTCCTGGAAAATGATAAATTTGACGGAACGAAAAGAAGGACCCTTACTTCCCAGGAAGTGAAGCAAATTGCCGGAAGAGCAGGCCGAAAAGGACTTTACAATATTGGGAAGGTTGCTTTTACAAAAGATATCAAAAGAATGAAGGCTCGGCTTGAAATGGAAGATGCACCAGTACACAGCTTTGCCATCGCCCCGACCAATACAGTATTTGAAAGGTTTCAAAGATATTACCGCGATCTCGGATCATTCTTTGAGCTTTGGGATAAGTTTGAGAGCCCAAGAGGAACCAAAAAAGCGGCATTAACAGAGGAGAGAGACCTATATGAAAGGATCCGCGGCACAGAAATTGAAGCAAAGCTCGGCCTGATGGATCTATATGGTTTTCTCCATCTGCCCTTTTCAAAAAAAGAATCTGATCTTGTCCGTCAATGGGAAGAAACCATGTATGCCATCATTTATGGCGAGGAGCTTCCTGAGCCCCGTATCAAGAACAGGAATCTGGAAGAGCTGGAGCTGACCTATAAAGCAATCGGCCTGCATTTGCTGTTCCTGTATCGTCTTGAGCAAAGGACCGAGGCGTTATACTGGGAAAGATTAAGGGAAGAAATCAGTGATCATGTTCATGAAAGACTGAAAACGGACATTAAGGAGCTCTCAAGAAAGTGCAGAAAATGCGGCAAGAAACTGCCTTGGGAACACGAATACCAAATCTGTGATGAATGTCATTCTTCTCGTTCAAGAAGAAGGTATCATTACTATAGAAGGTAAAATTTTAAGCCTGCTGGCATAACAGCAGGCTTTTTCACTGGCAGCAATTTTACGTTTTCCTTAAAGGAATGAGAAAGACAATAAATTCATGAATTTTACCCGTCCTTTCCGAATACATATTCATGGAAAACAACTATGTAAGTCTTATATTAAAGGAGCGGTATAAATGGCAAGCTGCACACATCAGGCAGAAGTAAACATTCCAATAGGGGCAATATGGAGCTTTGTCAGTGATATTGGGAACTGGGCACCATTAGTGCCCGGATATATTGCACATGAGGTACTGAGTGACAAAGAATCAACCTGGAGCTTCAAAAGCGATATGGGGATTATTAAGAAAAAAATCGAATTAAAAGTGAATATAACGAGCTGGCAGGAGCCAACAAAGGTTACGTTTCATTTAACAGGACTTAATGAGAAGTTTACAGGACATGGATACTTTCTTGCGGAGAAAGGAAAGAATAAGAAAAATATCATGACAGGATCACTTGATATTTCAGCAGAGGGAATGATGGCTAAAGTAGCCAATTCCTTGCTTAATACAGCTCTTCCTGAAATTACTGCAGAACTGACAGAGGCTGTGGCATTAAAGGCCGAACAGGAATACAGGGAGCATGCAGGTGTATAATTTGCCTCAATGAAAAGAACTCATATACCCTGAGTTCTTTTATTTCGTATATCGATTAGCGTAGCTGGAGGCCACGAATGCTTCCGGCTTTATTTTTGGCTCAAGGCCGATTGATTCGATCCTGGACACCATTTCTTTCACAAATTCCCTGGTTTTATTTCTTTTGCCTGATCCGATGTCCATATGTCCTTCCATTGAGAATGATCCGCCTTTATAAAGGAATGGCAGAACGATTTCAAACATTTTGTCTTTGTAATCCTCTGTAAACAAAGAGACCACTTCTTCAGTCAGCGAGGTTTCATAGGAGATTCGCTCATGAAGATGCAGCATTTTCCTTGGTATAACAGTTTTCCGAATACATGCCCAGGCGCCTTTTCGCTCGTTTTGAATCACAATCCCGGTTATAAACACAGTGCGATTGCAATGCACCTGTGAATCTGTTCCAATCATCAGCCTGAAGTTCCCATCAGGATTTCGCTTTATAAAAAGTAAGATCCTGTTGAATACCTGCTCAAAAGTCATATTCCTCTCCTGAAGATTTTGAAATTTATAGTCAGCATTCACCTATTATCACCACATTAAGTATTTTGTCTCGGAGTATCACTCTTCCACAACCTTTAACTTAAAATGTAATCCCTATTACTGCCATTATATTGAAGGACACTGAACAAGTTGTTTATTTTTTTGAAAAAATTGCTTATGAGGCACAGGAACACAAAATGAATGGGAATCTTCATATTGATAAAAGCTATGGTAAAAGAGGAGGTATTCTTTTGAACAAAACACTTATCTTAATACTTAAATTAGCATCAGCTATTATTGCTTTTGCCATAGCGCTTGATTTATTTTTTGATGCGACATTCGCTGATATTCTTTCTTTCAGTATTCTGGTAACAGCCATGTCCTATCTGCTCGGAGACCGCATCATCCTTCCGCGTCTTGGAAACAAGAATGCCCTTATTGCTGACTTTTTCTTAGTTTATGCATCTGTTTGGGTGTTTGGAAGTGTGCTGCTTAACAGTTATCTGCAAATCGCTTGGGGAAGCATTATTTCAGCAGGAATTATCACTGTTTCTGAGGTATTTGTCCACAGATTCCTTGTAAACAAAAGGGAAAGCAGCCAAGAGAAAGAGAGCAGCCAATCTGCTATAAATCCGCGGCTTGCTTATGGGATGGAAATGGCTGAAGAAAGAGAGCCAACAAAGGATTGGGAATAAATTGATATATAAGTCGAAGCCCCGTTCATGACCACTTGGTCTGAAAGGGCTTTTTATTTTGCATGTAACTAGAGATTTTAGAATATCCATTAACAAACAGTCAATTTGCTAAAAGGAGGTTACATATGCACGAAATGTCTCTGATGGCTGAAGTACTTCGCCTGGTGGAGGAAGATGCCATCGAGAGAAACATTGTGAAGGTTGATCGAATCTCTGTCATTGTAGGGGAACTTTCCAATGTCCTGCCCGATGCATTAGAACTTGCATTTTGTTACTTTCAAAAACAGGAGTGCAGCCTGATCAGCGAAAAAACCGAACTCGCTATTATAAGGGAGGAAGCAAAAGCCAGGTGCAAAGAGTGCAGAAAAGAATTTGCACCGGATTACCGAATAGCCCTTTGTCCACATTGCCATCAATTAAATACTGAAATAATCTCCGGTGAATCTTTTCAAATTGAGTCTTATGAAGGAAGTGAGAGTTGTGAAGATAATAATGGACGATGATGTTTTGAAAGATAATAATGTTGCAGCCAATTTTAATAGAACTTTATTTAAGCAAAATCAAACACTAGTCATCAATCTTATGAGTGCACCAGGTGCAGGTAAGACCACACTCCTTGAGAGAACCGTTAAAGCGCTGGCATCAGAATTTAAAATCGCAGTCATAGAGGGGGATCTTGCAACTGAGCGGGATGCAGACAGGCTTCGGGCTTTAGGTGTAAATACAGTACAAATTAACACAGTTGGCGGCTGCCATCTTGACGCAAGAATGATAGCCAAAACATTACCCCAATTCCAGCTTGAGGAAATTGATATCCTTTTTATTGAGAACATCGGCAATCTTGTCTGCCCCTCAGGTTATGATTTGGGACAAGACTATAAGGCTGTCATTCTCAGTGTACCTGAAGGCAATGACAAAATCCCCAAATACCCTTTGATGTTTCGCCGTACCGATTTAACCATTATCAATAAAACAGATTTACTTCCATACGTACAGTTTGATTTAGAAGAAGCACAGAGGGATCTACGCACGATTAACCCGGATGCTGCTTTTCTTGCACTGTCATCCAAGACGGGAGATGGGATGGAGGAATGGATAAACTGGTTAAAGAAAGCACGTGCCCATGCTGCGTTCAGTCAGAATTAAAGTAACCGGAAAAGTACAGGGTGTCGGTTTCCGTCCCTATATATATGGCCTTTCAAGAAAATACAACATTCAGGGAACAGTTCAAAATAATTTAGATGGCGTTTTCATTCAGGCAGAAGGCGAAAGCGACTCCATTGCCAGCATGATTGATCACATTCAAAAGAGCCCTCCTCAACTGGCAAAAATTATTGAAATGACTGTAGATGACAGTCTGCCATCGTATTTTAACGATTTTAAGATTGTACCAAGCAAGCGAAGCGGTCATGCTGAACCATTAATTCCAGCAGATGCAGGAATGTGCAATGACTGCCTGCGCGAGATGCGTCAAGAGAGTAACAGGCGGTTTCAATATCCTTTTATAAATTGCACTCAATGCGGCCCGCGGTATTCCATCATTCGGGAGCTTCCATATGACAGGCCACACACCGCCATGGACCAATTTCACATGTGTATTTCCTGCAGGGAAGAATATGATAATCCAACAGATCGCCGCCATCATGTACAGCCGGTATGCTGCCCTGACTGCGGACCTGACCTAATCCTTTATGATTCGAATAAGAAGCCGGTGAAAAGAAAGCAGAAAGCTATTCAAGCGGCCTCGACTCTTTTATCGGAAGGAAAGATTGTAAGCATTAAGGGGATAGGGGGATATCATCTTGCCTGCGATGCACACAATGAAAAGGCCATTAATGAACTAAGAATCCGGAAAAACAGGCCGCAGCGCCCTCTGGCAATTATGGCGAAATCACTTGAAATCGCCCTGAAGTATTGCCATGTTACAGGAAAAGAAGCTGAGATGCTAAAAAGTCCTGAAATGCCAATCGTTGTTTTAAGGAAAAAAAAGTGCTCCGATCTTCCTGAACTTCTCTCCCCGGGGTTGTCGACCATAGGAATCATGCTTCCGTATTCGCCGCTCCATCATCTGCTTTTTGAGAACAGCAAGCTGGAATGCATCGTACTGACAAGCTCTAACCCGTCTGGACACCCGTTATATTTCAAAGAGGACCCAGGCATTCTGTGTGACTATATTCTTACCCATAATCGTCCCATCCTCCACCCCATTGATGACTCTGTCATACAAGTCAATCAGGCCGGAGAAGTTATTTTCCTCAGACGTTCCAGAGGTTTTATACCGGAGGTTTTTAAAACCGCCTATCCATTAGATCAAATCCTAGCTTTAGGGGGAAACCAGAAGAATGCCTTTGCTGCCGGGAAGGGCCACAGCATTTATATGGGCCCGCATATTGGGGATCTGGATAACGAAGACATGATGCAGCATTATGAAAATCAGGTGAAGCATTATAGCAGCTGGCTGGGGTTTGAGGAAAAAGTGATCGCCGCTGACTCACATCCTTCGTATTCCGTAAGCAAGTATGCGAGCGATTTCAAGGGACCAGTGATCCAAGTCCAGCATCATCACGCCCATCATGTGTCATGCATGGCAGACAATGATTTATATGAACCGTGCTTTGGACTGATTCTCGACGGCACAGGCTATGGGGATGACGGTCATATTTGGGGGTTTGAATTATTGTATGGCTGTGCCGATTCCTTTGAGCGGCTGGGCCACCTTACTTATACACCGCTGCCTGGAGGAGAGAAGGCAGTAAAGGAGCCCTGGAGGAATGCTGCTGGAATGATTCTTCACTTCTGGCCAGGTCATGGAAAGGAGCTTGCTCTGAAACTGTTTCCCGAAAAAGCCAGAGAAATCAGCATTATCGAACACATGGTGAATAAGAAGATCCACACACCCCTCGCCGGAACGTGCGGCAGGCTTTTTGATGCTGTCAGTGCCATATTGGGAATTTGCCAAACTTCCACTTACGAGGGAGAAGCAGCGATGAAACTATCAGATTATCTGTATAGATCCCCGTCAGAATGTAACAAACCTTATCCCTTTAAGATAATAAAAGACAGAGGAGAACCATACCGGCTCGATTTTTCCCAGATGATTTATCAAATAATCCAGGAATATTTTGAGGCCGTTCCACCTGCTGTTATTATTCAAAGATTTCATCAGACAGTTGCATCTGCATCGGCAAAGTTAATTTTATGCAGAGCGGATGAAAGACCAGAGCTTAGCCGGAGGATAGTCTTATCAGGTGGCTCGTTTCAAAATTTATTTCTTGCCGGGGAGCTTTCCAGAATGCTTGAGGAGAACGGTTTTACTGTTTATACACATAAAAAAGTTCCTTGCCATGATGGCGGATTATCATTAGGGCAATTAATGATTGCAGCCAGACAAACAAAAGCTAAAAAAATATAAAGGGGTGATTTCATGTGTGTAGGTGTTCCCTCAAAAGTTATAAAACTGGAAGAAAACCGTGCTCTTGTGAATGTCATGGGATCTAAGATTTATGTGGGCATCCTTTTTGTTCCTGAGGTGAAAATCAATGATTATGTGCTAATTCATGCAGGACAGGCCATGACTATCATCAATGAAGAATTTGCCCGTGAAAGCATTGAAGAATGGAGGAGAATAATTGATGGACAGCATGGCACCCTTTTCTGATCCGGTTCTAAGCCAGCGGTCAGCAGAAGCAGTCATCCAATTAGCTAAACAATATATTCAGCTGAACGGAAGAAAACCTGTTTTTATGGAAGTGTGCGGCTCACATACGATGGCCCTTGCCAAAACAGGTGTAAAAACGAGATTAAAAGAGTATGTTCACTTAATAGCGGGGCCGGGCTGTCCTGTTTGTGTAACAGACCAAAGAACGATAGACAGCATGATCAGCTTATCAAACGAACGAGGCAGCATTCTGTGTACATTTGGGGATATGATGCGCGTTCCGGGATCCAGGTATTCTTTGCTGGAAGCAAAAACAGAGGGAAAAGACATTCGTGTAGTCTATTCCCCAATGGACAGCATACGAATCGCTGAGAAGAATCCTGACAAAGAAGTAATATTTTTAGGCATTGGCTTCGAAACGACCATTCCATTGCTTGCAGCAGCCATCAAAGAAGCGGAACAGAAAGGGTTAGCCAATTTCAGCATTTGGATGACGACAAAATTGGTCGAGCCAGTTTTACGGGCTCTCCTTGACGCAGGTGAAATTCACCTGGACGGTTTTTTGCTCCCGGGCCATGTATCCGTTGTGCTGGGAAAAGAGAGCTACTCTTTTTTAACAGAAGAATACAGTATGCCTGGAGTCATTTCAGGTTTTGAGCCGGTCCAGCTATTAAGCAGTATTTATAAATTGCTGCAGCTTTGTATAGAAAATAAAGCGGAAATCATTAATGATTATCCTTATGCAGTTTCTGAGTCAGGCAATGCCGCTGCCAAAAGCCTGATGAAAAAATATTTACAGCCGGGGGATGAAGACTGGCGCGGAATAGGAACCATTCCCAATAGCGGCCTGGCACTTAAAGAAAAGTACCAGAACTTTGATGCCAAAAGGAAATTTAAGATTACGATAGATCCTCCGCGAAAGACGAAATGCAGATGCGGTGAAGTCATTCGGGGACTGACTGCTCCTGAAGAATGTATTCTTTTCAGCAAAGCCTGCACACCAGCTAATCCAATTGGTCCCTGCATGGTTTCAGCAGAAGGCACATGTGCCGCACATTACCACTATATGAAGGAGGAGTGATCATGCTGCAGCGGATTAATCTGGCCCATGGCGAGGGCGGGGAGCTGACAAATATGCTGATTAAGGATGTTTTTGAAAAAGCATTCGGCCACGCGGAGCATACAAAGCACGATTCAGCCATTTTTCAATGCAAGCCCGAAACAATTGCATTGACAACTGACAGCTATGTAGTAAAACCGCTCTTCTTTCCGGGAGGGAATATTGGCAAGCTTGCTGTTGCGGGGACTGTTAATGACCTGGCTGTCAGCGGTGCCGTTCCCAAGTTTATGACAGCAGGGTTCATTATTGAAGAAGGTCTCCCCCTTAAAGATTTAAAGGAAATTGTTCATAGCATGGCTGACGAAGCAGAAAAAGCAGGAATCAGGATCATTGCAGGAGACACAAAGGTGGTCGAAAAAGGCAGTGCAGACAGGTTATTCATCAATACTTCCGGCATTGGAACAGTGGAGAGCGGGCACAAACTTCAGCCAAAGCAGATTAAGAAAGGCGATTCTATTATCTTAAGCGGAACAATCGGAGACCATGGAATTGCGATTCTCAGTGCCAGAGAAGAGCTTGGCTTGCTTACGGACACAGTCAGTGATTGCGCTTCTCTCATTGGGATTATTCAGAGTCTGATGCACAGGATAGATGGCATTCGCCTATTGAAGGATCCGACAAGAGGGGGACTTGCAACAGCACTTGTAGAACTTTGCGAAGACTTCCATTTCAATTGCGAAATTGATGAAGAATCCATTCCCATTCGGGATGATGTTCATGGTGCCTGCGATATTCTAGGCTTCGATCCCCTTTATCTGGCAAATGAAGGGAAAATGATTTTACTGGTGGATTCGAAAAAGGAAGAGCAGGCACTTCAAGTATTAAAGAGCCATCCTTTAGGTGAGAACGCAGCTGTCATAGGACAGGTAACCGGCACAACTCACAGCCCCGGGAAGCTTTATTTAAAGACACCTTTAGGAACAACACGCAGACTGCAGCGCCTTGCCGGGTTGATGCTGCCCAGGATCTGTTAAAGTTTTCTCTGTTTCCTGCATAGGATAGGGTATGAAAGCCTAAGGAGAGAATGCGATGCAAAACATCAGGATGCTTCAGCAGCAGGTGAATAGCCTTATAACTCAGGCAAGACATGATATTTATTCAATTTCTGCCACTTCAGACCCCACTGCCAAACAGGTAAAACTTCAGAGAATTTGGGACGCATTGACAAGCATTCAATTTCTAAATGATTTACTGGCAGCCCATGCAGCTGCAAATGATAGGCCACCTATTAACACGATGGCATCCCCGACTGCAGCAAATCCGGCAGTGGCTGTTCCAAATCAAACCTTTACAATTCAGGATTTAGCAAATTACGATGGCAAAAATGGCAGGCCTGCTTATGTGGCCGTGAGCGGCGTCGTTTATGATGTAACCAATAACAGAGCATGGGCCGCTGCTACCCATTTTGGTTTGGTATCAGGAAGGGATTATTCACAGGAGTTCGCCTCCTGCCATGCAGGACAGCAATCGATTTTAGCAACTTTGCCAGTCGTCGGGAGGCTGATTTAATGGAAGATTGTATCTTGCCGCCGGAGCCATTGACGAATGAAGCCATTGCAGAACGGTTAACAGCTGGAGCCAGAAACGGACTTGCAAACGGAACAGTCAAAAAGAAAAACCTTGTATATTTGGAGCTCAATGGATGCTCCGGCAATATCATCTCCCTGCTGAACGGGGCAAATCCGGACTTTGAATATATGATAGGCTCGATGGTCAATCTCGTATACAGCAACAGCTTAATGGCAGCAGAGGGGGAAAAGGCCATTGAACGGCTTATGAACGCATTGGATGAAGATTATATCCTGGCGGTGGAAGGTGCAGTGGCTTTAAGAGACAATGGATTATATAACATCATTGGCACCTGGAAGGGAAAACCGCTTACCGGTTTGGAAGCAGCCAAAATACTCGGGGAGAAAGCATCCCATATTCTTGCTGTCGGGGCATGTGCCACGCACGGGGGTGTTTCAGCAGCCAGGCCAAATCCTTCGCAGTCTGTAGGTTTGCAGGATGTTCTGCCTGATAAAAATATGATTAAACTGCCAGGCTGCCCTGTTCATCCGGACTGGTTTTTAGGAACCTTAGCCCACATTCTTTTATACGGGGATCCGGATACCGATAATCTTGGGCGGCCATTAATGTTTTACAGCACCCTTATTCATGACCGATGCCCCAGGAGGCCTTTTTTCGACCGGGGCATTTTTGCAGAAAAGCTCGGAGATAAAACCTGTTTATTTAAGCTTGGCTGCCGTGGCCCTGTTACCAGGACTGATTGTCCGACAAGGCAGTGGAATGGCCATGTGAATTGGCCGATAGGGGATGATACGCCTTGCATTGGATGTGCCCAGTTTGGCTTCCCTGATGCAATGGCTCCTTTTATCAGTTATGACACGACAAGGGTGGTGAAGAATGAGTAAGCGGATCGTCATTAATCCATTGACAAGAATAAGCGGTTTTATGGAAATTGAAGTGATCGTCGACAAGAATAAGGTCGTGGATGTTAAAACAAAAGGAAACCTATTCAGGGGCTTTGAGCAAATGCTTGCCGGCAGAAGCCCCTTTGATGCTGTTTATTTTACCCAGCGGATTTGCGGCATTTGTTCTGCAGCCCACTCAGTAGCTTCTTCGGCCGCTTTGGAGGATGCGCTGAACATTGAACCGAGTGAGCAAGGGAAGTATCTTCGGGATATTATCCATTGCTGTGAGTTCTTGCAGAACCATATCCGCCATTTTTATCAATACACGGTTCCTGATTTCGTCAAAATTGAAGGAAACACATTGCTGCAGACAGATCATGCTGATTTCAGACTGCCGGAAAAAGTAAATAGAGTCATCTCCCAGCATTACTTTGAGTCTCTGGAATTAAGCAGGCTCGCCCATCAAATGCTTGCCGTTCTCGGAGGAAAAGCTCCGCATAATCACGGTGTGTTTATTGGCGGCATTACAACACAGGCTACAGCAGAAAAAATTGTCCATTTAGATTCCATTCTTCTGAAAATAACAAAGTTTATCGACGAAAAAATGATTCCTGATGTTTTTGAAATTGCAAAATATTATCCTGAGTATTATAGATTAGGCGGCGGGTATGGGAATCTCTTAACATACGGCGCATTTAATCATTATAAAGATATCGGTACCCTGTACGTTGATCCTCTTGTCTTTACCGATGATGGAATCCGGCCATTTGACGAACAAAATATTCAGGAAAAGATAGATTATGCCTGGTTCCAATCACCAAAAACCACTTACTCTCCTGATGAACTGATTGCGGAACCTGATCGTGATAAAGACAAAGCCTATTCGTGGGTTAAGGCTCCCAGATACGCAGGGCTCCCATTTGAGGTAGGCCCTTTAGCAAGGCTGATACTGAGCGGAGAATATACAAACGGAATTTCCGCAATGGACAGAACCATTGCCAGGGCCCTCGAAGCAAAAAAGATAGCCGGCATTATGAAAAATTTGCTGAATTTGCTGATCCCAAATACGAATGTCCAAAAAAAGTATGAATTGCCTGAAGAAGAAGTTTCGGGTAAAGGGTTAGTTGACACCACCCGCGGCGCTTTGGGCCATTGGATTAAAATAAAAAATAAAAAAATCGATTTCTACCAGATCATAACACCATCAACCTGGGACTTTTCCACCCGGGATGAGAATGGATACATGGGAACCGCAGAGCAGGCATTAATGGGAACCCCCATTCATGATCCGGAAAATCCGGCTGAAATTGGAAGGATCCTTCGGTCTTTTGATCCTTGCATGTCATGCGCGACACATGTACATACACCCGGGAAAGAAGTCAAAACCATTCAGGTGCTATAATGAAAAAGACCATTATTTTAGGAATAGGCAACCGCCTGATGAAGGACGATGGAGTCGGCATCTATATTGCTGAAGAGCTGATGAACACAGAAGAAAACATGGATTGCGAATACATCATAGGAGAATCCGACATAGATTATAGCCTCTCTAAGCTCGAAGGTGCCGAGTTTGTCATAATCCTTGATGCCATTTTATCAGGGGGTATCCCCGGTGACATTGAAGTTTATTCTTTAGATAAGATAGACTCTCATCGATTTCTCGGCTTATCGCCGCATAATATGCATCTGTTTCAGGCACTATATGAACAAAGAGACAAAATGGAAGTCTGTCTGATCGGGGTTGAACCTTTTGATATTTCCTTTCAAATTGGATTAAGCAGTGAACTTGAAAAAAAATGGCCCGAAATCGTAAGCAAAGTAAAAAAAACAATGGATGAAATTTTATCAAATAGAGGTTAGTTTTCAGGGTCTGAACTGAATGCTCACCTTTTTTTGTGTTTTCCTGCAATAAGAATGCTTGCTATTTTGCCGTTAAACACACAATATAAATAAGGACATATTTAATAAAGAACAGGAAAAGAAAGTAGGGTTTTATTTGCAGGAATTTTTAAAACTTGGCATTTCAGGAGAGCTATCTGATATTCTGCTGCAGCAGGGCATCGCTAAGCCAACGCCTATTCAGGCACAGGCGATTCCAGCTGTTATGGAAGGAAACGATGTTATTGCCCAGGCTCAGACAGGAACCGGAAAAACATTGGCATTTACTTTGCCTATTCTGGAGAAGATGGACCCGAATGCTGTTCAGATTCAGGCTCTGATTATAACGCCGACAAGGGAATTGGCATTACAGATAACAGACGAAGTAATGAAGCTGACGAAAGACAGTGATATAGATGTATTAGCTGTATATGGTGGGCAGGATGTGGACAAGCAGCTCAAAAAGCTGAAAAGGAATGTCCAGATTGTAGTGGGGACACCTGGCCGGCTGCTGGACCATATCAAGCGAAATACCATTGATTTATCACAGGTGGATTTTTTAGTATTGGATGAAGCCGATCAAATGCTGCATATAGGCTTTCTTGATGAGGTTGAGAGAATTATTAAAGAAACGCCTGCCAAAAGGCAGACGATGCTTTTTTCTGCAACTATGCCGGCAGAAATAAGAAAACTGGCAAACAAACACATGAAAGAGCCGCAGTATATCCAAATTGAAAAAACACAGGGGCCAGCCCATTCAGTTAAACAAATAGCGATACATACCGTCGACCGCGCTAAGCAGGGGACGCTGATAGAACTGATTCAAACCCATAGACCATTTTTGGCCGTGATCTTCTGCCGTACAAAACGCAGAGTAACCAAATTATATGAAGTGCTGAAATCGAACGGTTTTGATTGCGATCAGCTTCATGGGGATTTATCACAATCGAAACGCGAACAAGTCATGAAGAGATTCAGGGATGCGGAGATACAGCTGTTAGTTGCTACGGATGTAGCTGCCAGAGGGCTTGATGTCGAAGGGGTCACCCATGTTTTTAATTATGATATCCCACTCGATCCTGAAAGCTATGTGCACCGCATCGGGAGAACCGGCCGGGCGGGCATGAAAGGACTGGCCATTACGTTTTATTCGTCTGCAGACAAGCCGCTCCTTGAAGCAATTGAAAAAGGACTGAAAATTACTATTCCTAAGCAAAACCTTGGCAACAGCGATATCAAGCATGAAGCAGCATCTGAAAAAAAGAGACAGGATTCCAAACGCCAAACCTCCGCTGGAAAGAAAAATGACAGCAGAAAAGGTGGCCAGCCCAAATCAAAAGAAGACAGGTTTTCCCATGAAAAAGGCAGAAAAGGCAAAAGCAGTTCACCACGAACAGGCCGCACAAAAGCTCAAGGGAAAAAGAAGCCTTCTCCCACAGCTTCAAGAAATTCATCAAAAAGACGGGGAAGGTAAAGATATTTGAGGAGGAAAGCAACTTGTTAAAAGAACGGATGGAAAAGCACTTGAAAGAACAGCCCTCTGAACTTTATGTAAAAGAAAAAGAATATGCCCAAAAGCACGGACTTTTGAATGATGGTCATGAAGCTGGAATCAAGAATCCAGAAGACCGATTTAATGATGCTTATATAGAAAGAGGAGATAAGGAAACAGAGGAAGTTCTCGGACAGGAGCCTGCCGGCTTTTTAAATCAGCCAATAGACTACTTCAAAAATCATAAAAATGAATTTATGTATCTGGAGTCGAAATGGTTTGACCTGATTGGAGCGGATGCCGTTTCCTTTGAAACAGATGATGTTTTTGGCAACTATGAAGTAATGCTTGGACTGAAGCTGCCAAAAAAAGCAGAATCAGCTATGAGAGCATTTATAGATGCAAATACTCTTACAGGCACACCAAAATACAGCCTGATGTTCAGCCAGCAGGATGGGCTTTGGGATTTTAATTTTTCGCTGAACGACATTGAAGGCTTTAAAGAGGAACTATCTATACAAGACGCATATCAGTTAGTATACGAATTTCTCTTTAACCTTGTGTCAGAAGTGGAAGAAACCCGCAATAAGTAAATATTTATAGCCAGATATTAGGATGAACTCTCAATTTTTCGTCCAAACCATGATAAATGTCATGGTTTGGACATGACACCTATGTCTACAAAGCAGTTTGCAAACCCTTTATTATTAAAATTAACGTCATGATGAAGGGAATTAACAAATGACTTCTAAACAAAAACAACTTAACTTAAAAAAACAAATGGCACCTTATGAAAAATCAGATTTAACAAAAAGCATTATGCAGCTGGTCAATACGCTGGGACCATTTTTCCTGCTGTGGTTCCTTGCTTATAAAAGCCTGAGCATTTCTTACTTGCTGACGCTTGGCATATCTATAGTTGCAGCAGGCTTTCTTGTCAGGATCTTCATTATTTTCCATGATTGCTGCCACCATTCCTTTTTCAAAAACCGCAAAGCTAACAAAATCATTGGCACAATCACAGGAATCCTGACCGTCTTTCCTTATCACCAATGGCAGCATGATCACAATGTGCACCATGCAACCAGCGGTAATCTGGACAAGCGCGGTACAGGAGATATCTGGACACTGACAGTGAAAGAATATCAGGATGCCTCATGGTCGACTCGTGCAGCATACCGCATCTACCGCAATCCGTTCGTTATGTTAGGTTTAGGTCCTATTTATGTATTTTTGTTAAAAAACCGTTTTAACAGAAAAGGGGCAAGAAAGAATGAACGCATCAATACGTATCTTATAAATGCGGCCATCGCCGGTTTGTATGCGTTCATGTGCTGGGCTATCGGGTGGGAAGCGTTCCTGATGGTGCAGGGGCCGATCTTTATGATTTCAGGAGCAGCCGGAATCTGGCTTTTCTATGTACAGCATACATTTGAAGACTCGTATTTTGAAGAAGATGATAAATGGGAGTATGTTAAAGCTGCTGTAGAAGGAAGCTCCTTTTACAAGCTGCCGAAAGTGCTTCAGTGGCTTACAGGAAACATCGGGTTCCATCATATCCATCACTTGAGCCCGCGCGTTCCTAACTATAACCTCGAAAGCGCTCATTATAATACAGCTGAACTTCAGAATGTGCCGACGATTACTCTTTCTACCAGCCTGAAGTCACTTCGATTCCGTCTATGGGATGAAGAAGCCCAGGACTTCACCGGGTATGGAGCAGCAAAGCAGTCGGCTGTCAGCAAAAAACAGAGCAGAACTAAAACGGCATCTGTGAAGCCGTAAACTGAATGTATAAGCTGAAGAACAGCTCCTTTGTGATATGATAGCAAAGGAGCTGTTTCATTATTTCATGAATAAAAAGAGGGTACCTCACATGTTAAAAAAATATTTAACTGCATTGAAAAGTTCAGGCATTTCTCCATATATATGGAGTGTATTCAGCATTCTGCCGTTTTATTTCATCTTCAGATCCACATCTAAAATCACCATAGCCGTCGGAATTATCCTGACTATACTCTTTTTTATATCACTGCGTTTTGCCTTTATTTCACGGAAATGGCCTGTCTATTTGTGGACTGGCATTTTAATCAGCATATCGATCACAATGACCATTCTCTTTTCATTTATTTATTTTGCATTTTATATTGCTTATTACAATGGCCATATCAAGAACAGAATTGCCTTTTTAACGCTGTATGTCATCCACCTGATCGCAACCACCATCTCCATAAACATTAATTTTGTCACCCAGAAGCCATTATTTCTCGAGCAGATTCCTTTTATTATTATCATCTGGATCAGTGTGATTTTGCTTCCTTTTAACATTCACAATAAGAAAAAGCAGGAAAAGCTTGAGGAGCAGCTTGAGGATGCCAACAAAAGGATTGCGGACCTCGTCAAACAGGAAGAAAGACAGCGGATTGCCCGGGATCTTCATGATACTCTCGGACAAAAATTGTCTCTTATCGGGTTAAAAAGCGATCTGGCCAGGAAGCTCATCAGCAAAGATCCGGACCAGGCAAAGGAAGAGCTTATAGACGTTCAGCAAACCGCCAGAACAGCATTAAACGAAGTAAGGAAGATGGTTTCGCAGATGAGGGGAATCAGACTGAAGGAAGAGATTATCCTTGTAAAGCAAATTTTAAAGGCGGCTTCTATCGAATTCATCGGGGAAGAAGATATCAAATTAAAAAATGTGTCACTCTTCCTTGAGAATATTCTAAGCATGTGCATGAAAGAGGCTGTTACTAACGTAGTAAAACACAGTAAGGCGACAGAATGCCGCATCAGAATAGAACAAACCTGGAATGAAGTCAGCATTACCGTCCGGGATAACGGGGTCGGCATGAATCCCTCAACAGATGTAGGCAAGGGGTCCGGACTGCTCGGCTTAAGGGAGCGGCTCGACTTTGTCAACGGAAGTCTTGAGATTGTATCTGAGAATGGAACAACGATTATAATGAAAGTACCAACAGTCGTGAAGGAACCAAACAAGGAGGAGAGGGCATGATAAAAATCGTCATAGCTGAAGATCAGCGGATGGTGCTTGGTGCGTTAGGATCTCTGCTAAATCTTGAAGACGATATGGAGGTCATTGGGAAAGCTTCAAATGGAAAAGAAGCCATATCCCTTGTCAAAACTCTTAAACCGGATGTATGCATTATGGATATTGAAATGCCGGAAAAAAGCGGCCTGGAAGCGGCGGAAGAATTAAAAGACTGCGGCTGTAAAGTTATTATTCTGACAACCTTCGCAAGGTCAGGCTATTTCCAGCGTGCCCTCAAGGCCGGTGTAAGAGGTTACTTGTTAAAAGACAGCCCAAGTGAGGAACTGGCAAGCTCTATCAGAAACGTCCTGGAAGGAAGGCGCATCTATGCACCTGAATTAATGGATGATGTCTATGGCGAAGAAAACCCGCTGACAGACCGGGAAAAAGAGGTGCTGGAGCTGATAGCGGACGGCAAGAACACGAAAGAAATTGCCGACCAGCTCAGCATTAAGACAGGTACCGTGCGCAACTATATCTCGGCTATTCTTGACAAGCTCGAAGTTACGAACAGGATTGAAGCCATAACCCAATCCAAAGAGAAGGGCTGGTTTAAATAGAATCTTCAATGAAAAAGGACAGCGGCCCATTAAGGCTTAGCTGTCCTTTTTCATTTTCTTTATTTCTTCCATCACGATGAAGGCAAGATCATCATTTCCGAACAAGGATAGAACACCAAGCAGAGTCTGATCAGGCACATCGCCTGCTTCTTCTTTTGGAACAGTCAGCTCCAGCGCTTCCTTTAGTGAACTGTTTTCCCCCTGATCCGGATATGCCTTTAAATAGATTTCCTCCGGATTTAAACCGTGATTGACGCACCACTGGGCAAATACGAGGATCATCATTTTCTCTTCGCCCTGATAGTTTTGGATAATTTTTTCTTCAAGCTCTTTACTGTTCATTATCATAAATCCCCTTTTGTATTTATATATTGATTATAAATTTAAAAACATGATTTTTCACCTTTATTTCTTTTTCTTTTGCATATAGAATTTTCAGTAATCCGAATTAATTCGAAATTTATTGTCAATTCGTATTGACAATTAAATAGTAGAATATCATAATATTAGAAAAACTTATAAAAACTTTAACAAATAACTGCACTACTGCCTTGAAGTAGAAAAGAGCGAAAGGCAACCCTTACAAAAACAGCATACGAGTCTTTTTCAATGACTTCAGCTGTTGCTGCCCATCATCCATATTGGTTGTTGCCGGGAAGCAAGCCCTTTCGTCCACGCTCGGAGGATGACTGGGCGTTTTTATTTACACTCTTTTAAGAGCAGCACGAAGAGCAGGCATTAGGTTTTTAAATCATCTACAGATAGGGAGTTTTGACAAATGACAGAATTTAAAATTGAAATCAACCACACACCTGAGAAAAAACAAAAACCTGCATTTGATAACCTGGTGTTTGGCAAGAATTTTACGGATCACATGTTTGAAATGGATTATACAGCAGGACGGGGATGGCACGACCCAAGAATTGTACCTTACCAGCCGCTTTCTCTTGATCCCGCTGCAATGATTTTCCATTATGGTCAGAGTGTATTCGAAGGGTTAAAAGCCTATCTTACCATTGATAATGAGGTGTTGCTCTTCCGTCCCGAAAAAAATATGGAGAGACTGAATAAATCCAACTCCAGGTTATGTATTCCTGAAATTGATGAAGAGCTTGCTCTTTATGCCTTAAAAGAATTAATTTCAGTTGACCGGGACTGGATTCCGAATGTGGAAGGAACTTCACTGTACATCCGGCCGTTTGTCATTTCAACTGAGCCATATCTGGGAGTTGCTCCATCAGCCAGATACAAATTTATCATTATTCTTTCGCCGGTAGGCGCTTACTATAAGGAAGGCATCAACCCTGTTAAAATTGCTGTTCAAAACGAATACGTGCGGGCAGTAAAAGGGGGAACAGGCACAGCTAAAACCGGAGGGAACTATGCAGCAAGTCTGAAAGCTCAGGAGCTTGCAAGCTTAACAGGATATTCGCAGGTTCTATGGCTTGACGGGAAAGAAAATAAATATATTGAAGAAGTGGGAAGCATGAACATTTTCTTCAAAATTAACGGAGAAGTTGTAACACCAGAACTTAATGGCAGCATCCTGGAAGGAATCACTCGAAACTCTGTACTGGAGTTACTGAAATACTGGAATGTTCCCGTGTCCGAAAGAAGAATTTCCATTGAAGAAATCTATCAGGCACATGCTGATGGCCAGCTTGAAGAAGCCTTTGGAACAGGCACGGCTGCTGTTATTTCTCCAATTGGCGAATTCTTCTGGGACAACAAGATTATTGAAATCAATGAAGGGAAAACCGGGGATTTGTCCAAGAAAATCTATGATACACTGACAGGCATCCAAAAAGGAACCGAATCGGATCCATTTGGATGGAGTGTAAAAGTGGAAAAGAAAGAGACAGCAGGAGTTAAATAATTCTTTATTGCAGGATCGGTATCATAAAGCCGATCCTTTTTCTATTTTAGGCATGAAATCCCTCTAAAACGGGAAAATATAGAAAGAACCTATTAAGGAGAGGAGATTAAAAAATGGACAAGATAGAAGTAGGAGAAGTTTT
Source organism: Cytobacillus sp. SAFR-174 (assembly GCF_051964675.1). NCBI lineage: Bacteria > Bacillati > Bacillota > Bacilli > Caryophanales > Bacillaceae > Cytobacillus > Cytobacillus sp. SAFR-174. The sequence goes on from NZ_JBQCMZ010000009.1 coordinate 26,453, forward strand.
TACAATCAGTGATGAAAATGATCAGGAAATGGAAGTGGAGGTCCTCGCGTCTGCAGAGGTTGATGGCAATCAATATGCTGCTGTCAGCTTTGTCGAAGATCTTGAGGAAGACACAGAAGAAGATATTGATGTGTTCTTCTTAAAACTGGATGAGGATGGCGACTTTACACCCATTGAAAACGACGAGGAATTTAACAAAGTTTCAGCGGTATTTGAAGAGATGATAAACAACGAGGAATAGAAGAGAAGGAAGATTCCTTCTCTTTTTTACATATCCTGGAGAATGATTACGGAAACAGCAGGTGATTCAATGAAAATCTTATGCATCGATGGCGGCGGAATACGCGGTGTTTTTGCCGTAAGCATTTTGAAAGCTCTCGAAGAGGAACTGAAACAGCCTGCAGGCGACTATTTTGATATAATCGCAGGCACAAGCACCGGATCGATCATTGCCTCTTCACTGGTCATGAAAAAAGATATGAGCGAGGTCCTGAAAGGATACGAATCATTCGGGAAAAAGATTTTTGTCAAACAGGCTAAGGTCGGCCTTTTTAAAAGCGTATACAGTGATAAGTATATGCGGCGCTTTTTCCGGAAAGCCTTTGGCGAAACGGAGCTGTCTGATATAAAAAAACCGCTTTTGATTCCAGCTGTCGATGTGACACATGGCAAACCGTTTGTCCACCGTTCCAATTATGGAAGTCCCGGCAACGATAGCCTATCCATGAAGCTTTGGGATGCAGTGCTTTCCTCCTGTTCTGCACCTGTCTATTTCCCGCCGAACAACATCAGCAACAGTTATTTATCCATAGACGGAGGGCTATGGGCGAATAATCCATCTCTCGTTTGTATTACGGAGGCTATGCATCACTTCAGGATGGAGCTGCAAAACATAAGAATCCTTTCGCTTGGAACCGGTCTTCAAAAAATTGATTTTACGATTGATCATGATAAATATTGGGGTGTAAAGCATTGGCTGCCATTCCAGCTCCCGTCCATGAAAGTGACACCCAAGCTATTGGACCTGGCTCTTCATTTATCGTCCGAATCAGTTACCTACCATTGCAAACATCTTCTCGGAGAAAATTACCTGCGCATTAATGAAGAGCTGGGAGAAGAAATGCCTTTTGACGAAATAAAGTTTGTGGAAGAATTGATTATGCTCGGGGAGAAGGTCTATAAGGACCGGCGGGAGGAAATTAAGAAGTTTTTACTTTCATGAAAAAGAGCAGGGAATTTTCCTGCTCTTCTCTCATTTTGTATGCATCACAGAATAATACTTTACAGGCTCTGCTGTGTTTTGAAGAACTTCAGCAATCGTTCCAGTGAGGCTGTATGGCCCCTTTGCGTCATGGCCGGCTTCCCAGATCATCATTCCGCCGAAACCGTGATTTAAAGCCAGTATGGTTTTCTTTTGCATTGTGGCTGTCCCATTATAGTAATAGTTAATGCCGTTCATGCTGATCCTATCTTTAGCTGCATTTTCAGGATTTTCTTTTATGACAGCCTGATAGGAAACCGGCTTAACGGCAGGATCCTCCGGCTGGGCATAAAGCGGCACGCCCAGAACCAGCTTATCCTTGGAAATCCCTTGTGAATCAAAAAGGCTGCTCCAATAATTGGCGATATTCTCTGTAAAGGAATAGGGAGAAAGATTAGCGGCATTGTATCCCCCATCCCACTGGCCGTCATATGCCATGATATTCACATAATCAACCTTCCTGAACATGTCGGGCTCATACACAACATATCCGCTCTCTGTACCTGTTACACTATGAACCTTGGCATGAACCGCAACAGACAGCTCCTTGCCGTTTGCATGGAGCACTCCGCTCAAATGATTGATAAAAACAGCCAGGAATCTTGCATCCTCCTTTGAACGCGGATGCTCAAAATCAATATCAATTCCGTCTAGGTGTTCCTTTTTAACCAGCCCCGAGAGTTCTGTTACCAGCCTGTTTCTCGAGGAGTCTTCCGCTATTGCCTGTTTAAAATAATCATAGGATTCCCCGCCATTGATATGAAACCATCCCCCCACAGCCAGGAATGCCTTCACATCTTGCTTGTGAGCATTCGACACCACTCTCTGCAGATTATTCCGCGCCGTCTCACCATTAAAAGAAATGCTTCCGTCTTTCTCAGGATGAGCAAAAGAAAAAATGACATGAGAAAGATTTGAATAATCGATCGAAGCGGGATCGCGATAATCCTGGACATAACCCATCAGCACTTTTTCCGGGATCTCTGAAAACTCCGGAACCTTTTTTGGAACAGGAAGTTTGTCCGATTGGGAAGCAGGGGCAGGCTGTTTAATAGACTGGAGTCCGCTTGTGTTTTTTGTATAATAAATGCCGGCAGCGAATCCGCCGAAAAAAACAATTGCAATCATGATCAAAACTTGATATTTTCTCTTCACTTCTAGAAAACCTCCATCTTTCAATCCTTTAATAGTGTAACAAAAAAGGGAATGGGGAGGAGGTGGTAATTTATTGCTGACATTCCATTCAGGCATATAACAATAAACTTTTAATAAATATATGATTCTCATCACATTACGATCTTCCTCCACATGGTACATTCCTTATAAGCACTAGTAACAGCCTAGAAAAAGGAATGATATAGGAGGAATTGTACAGTGAGCGAATTAATAAATAACCGTGAGCATCCGGACCATCACAGCCATTCTATTCTTAGAAGTGATGAAGCAGCTGTTCATCCTAAACCGGAAGAACAGCCTGGACATCCCATTCATACTTTCAACCGGGAGAATAAGGCAATTGATAAGCATTTGAGAGAAAATGTTAAGGTCCATCTCGAGGCGTTCATCCAGGAGGATCATGAGGATAATGTTTATGCTCTATTAGAAGACTTCATCCTGCTCCTTGATCTTGATAAGCATTACAGCCGAAAGGAAAATCTGCTTTTCCCATACCTGGAGAAGTACGGAATTTATGGACCAACCAATAATATGTGGAGCATCGATGACTTTATCAGGGATGGCATAAAGGAAGCCAGGAACCTTCTCACTCAATACGAGGGGGACAAGCAAAAGGTCATCAATGCAGTCCGTTTCGTTTTCAATGAAGTTAGTGCCATGATTTACAGGGAGGAAAATATTCTTTTCCCAATGGCTTTGAAAAATCTTACAGAAGATGAATGGGTAAAGATCGCCCATGAAAGCGACGAGATTGGCTTCTGTCTGACCGGCCCTGAAAAGGAATGGATGCCTGAACGGAAAGGGATTGACGGGAATGCCATATCAGAAGGCTACATCAAAATGGAAACCGGCATTTTGTCCTTAAAGCAGATGGAGCTGTTATTTAATCACTTGCCTGTTGATATCACTTTTATTGACCATGATGACGTTGTCCGGTATTTCTCTCATGGCAAGGAAAGAATATTTGCCAGGACAAAAGCCGTGATTGGGCGAACCGTTCAGAATTGCCATCCGCCCCGCAGTGTACATGTAGTGGAGGAATTGCTGAAGGATTTCAAGGAAGGACGAAAAGACTCTGAAGATTTCTGGATCAAATTCAGAGATAAATATGTTTATATCCGTTATTTTGCCGTACGGGATGATAACGGGCATTATATGGGAACCCTTGAATTCACACAAAACATCAGTCCCATACAGGAAATCGAGGGAGAGAAAAGGATTCTTTCTTAATCAAAAAAAGCTAAGAGCGTGATGCTCTTTAGCTTTTTTTGATTTTTGATGGATTATTAACCTTGTATAAAACAGGTTCTTCAATAATGAATTCTTCGTCACAGTCTTTCCCTTTAGGCAATTTCTTTTTAACTATTTTCCCATCGAATTCGAGACTTTCACCCGGCTGAAGTTCAAATTTCTTCAGCGTTTTCGAATGGGAACACCAGCCAAGCCCAACTTCAATCGGTTCGTCCTCCTGAATAATAAGATCTTCAAGTATGATGACTTCATCATTGGCTTCATTGAAATGGTTCCAGCTCAGGGCAAGCTGCTTAACTTTAGCTGTAAAGTGAACCTTATCTGCCGGCAGCTCCAATGCAGGCTGTTTTTCCTTTTTGGCTTTTTTGGCTGCCGGTTTATCACTTTTGCTGTTTTCAGCAGATTTCTTTGTTTCTTCAACAGACTTCTCTGTGGCTTTTTTTGAAGCTTTTTCAGAAGGAGCTGAAGTGATATCCCCAAAATCAGCAGCAAGTGCTTTCCCAAAGCTCGGAGACTGCATCTCCTTAAGATAAGCCGGATGTATGCAGCTCAGATTCCCATCCTGAAACTCGATTATAATTGTATAAAAATCTCCAGACTCCCCGTACGTCTGATAACCTTTAACCGTAACAAGACGCTGCTGTGTTTTTTCTTTATACCAGAATTCCTTTTTAACTTCCCTTGTAGTTGATAATCCCCATTCCCTGACTTTCTCTTCATAATGGGCATCATCCTGAAACGTTTCAAAATGACCCGCCGGAGGAAAATACACAGTATTGTTTGAGTCTTCTATATGAGGCAGAGTAATCGCCAAACCGTCCACATCCTTTCAACATTATTTTAATGGCCATAAGTGATAAAATCAAAAATGTGGAAGGGTTTTTGCGATAACTTTTGAATATAGTTAATAAAAAAGGCTGTTTTTCGAAGATTGTTGTTTGCTAATGGATTATGCCCGTTGATTTCCGCTGCAGGCACTTGCTTTCCGCGGGGCGGGCGCTGAGCCTCCTCGACGCTACGCGTCTGCGGGGTCTCACCTGTCCCGCTACTCCCGCAGGAGTCAAGTGCCCTCCGCTCCAATCAACTCAGCAAATTATACTCAGTTACTCAGTTATGTAAAAGCAACAAATTTTACGAAAACAGCCTTATAAAACAACAGTTTGCTGTAAAGGAGTTAATTAGAATGAATACATTCAAAGACAGAAATGACGTTCCGCTGAATGAGAAATGGAATCTGGACGACATTTACTCCAGTTTGGAACAATGGGAAGAAGATTACAAGCTTATTGAACAACTGGCCGATAAGCTGAAAACCTTTGACGGACAGATTCACGATGGCAACTCCCTTTATCAATACCTTGAAAAAAAAGAAAAACTCTCTTACATATTTAATAAGCTGTACGCTTTTGCAATGCTGAAAACCGATGAAGACACACGTGTGACAGATTCGCAGGCCTATGTAGACAGGGCAAAGCAATTAAGCGTCAAAGTCAGTTCTTCCACTTCTTTTTTTATGCCATTTCTCTTAAGCCTTGATGAGGAAACACTGAAGAGCTATATTGCTGAGGAAAAGGGCTTGAAATACTTTGAGGAGGACTTGCTCGAATCCTTCCGCTATAAGCCGCATGTCCTTAATAAAGACAAGGAGGAAGTCCTGTCCCATCTCGGCGAAGCACTTTCGGTTCCCAGCCATACTTTTGGAATGATGAATAATGCAGATATAAAGTTTGGCGATGTAACAAAAGAGGATGGCGAGAAGGTTGAACTGACGCGGGGCATGTATGCGAAAATCATGGAAGAAGAAGACCGGGAAAAGAGAAAAGAAGCCTATAAGGCCTATTACCAGCCCTATGTGCAGCTTAAGAACTCCATTGCTTCCACCCTTTCTGCAGCGATAAAAAACAATGTCACCATGGCCAAAATCCGTAATTATCCTTCAGCACTTGAAAAAGGACTATTCGGTGATCAGGTGCCAAAGGAAGTGTATGTCAATCTAATTGAGACGACTAAAAAAAATATCGATGCAATGCATCAGTATACTGCGATACGCAAGGAACAGTTAGGCATTGACGAGCTGAGGCAATATGATCTAAGTGTTCCTTTAGTAAAGGGTGTCAAACCTGAAATTTCCTATGAAGAAGCTTATGACACCATGTGTAAAGCGCTCGAGCCTCTTGGGGATGATTATATTTCTATTCTGAAGGAATTTAAGTCAGGCCGCTATATTGATGTGCGGGAAACTCCAGGGAAGCGGTCAGGTGCCTATAATCTCGGCATTTATGGAGTTCATCCTTATATCCTCCTGAATCACCGTGATGATCTGGACAGCCTTTTTACACTTGCTCATGAATGCGGGCATGGTGTCCACAGTAAGCTGAGCTCACAGCACCAGCCGCAGATCACCGCCCGTTATAGCATCTTTGTGGCGGAGGTCGCTTCAACAGTGAATGAAGTGCTCCTGATTCATTATCTGCTGAACACGGAGAAGGATAAAGATGTCCGCAGGCATCTCCTTAATTATTTTATTGATCAGTTTAAAGGAACCTTCTTTACTCAAGTTATGTTTGCTGAGTTTGAGATGAAAACCCATGAATTAGCGGAAAGGGGAGCGCCGCTTAACGCTGAGGTTTTCAGCGGAATTTACGAACGTTTATTCCGTGAATATAACGGGGATGAAATTGTTTTTGATGAAGAAGTGAAATTCGGCTGGGCCAGGATCCCTCATTTTTACCGTCCATTTTATGTGTATAAGTACGCAACCGGATTTGCGTCTGCCATTCATTTGGCAGCGAAAATTCTTGAAGGAGACAATGAAACGCTGCAAAACTATCTGGAGTTCTTAAAAAGCGGAAGCGCCGATTATCCGCTGGAGCTGTTAAAGAAAACCGGAGTGGATCTGATTTCTCCATATCCTATTGAAAACTCCCTTCGGAAATTCAGAGATCTTGTAGAAGAATTCGGAAACCAATAGAAGGATTGGGCCTGTTTCTTGGTATAGAAACAGGCTTTTCTACAGTCATAATTAAAAGAAAAGCCTGCTGAAATACAATTAATGGACAGGATGAAATATTCCTGCAATAATTGATGCAAACTTTAATTAAAATGAAGATAATGCAAATAAATTGTGAAGGATGAAAGGATGAAAGTACTTCTGGCAAGCCCGAATTTTCACCAGGCAAGAGGGAACACAGTTACTGTTCAGCGTATATCCGATAACCTTAATAAGCTGGGCATTGAGACTGAAATAATCAATATCACAGACGGCTGCAAATTATCCAGCCTGCCAAAAGCCGATATTGTGCATGGCTTTAACGCTTATCGGTTTGGCCAATTCATGAAGGGGCTCGGTGAAAAACCTGAAAGATATGTCGTAACCATGACCGGCACTGATTTAAATATCGACCTTTATGACCCGGTGAAGAAAACCGTAGTCATTCAAACCGTTAACAATGCCGAAGCTATACATGTTTTTGATGAAGAAGCTAAGCTTGTACTGGCAGGTGAAGTTCCTGAAGCAAAAGATAAAATCAGCGTTATCCATCAGGGCACTGTAATATTTTCTGAAGCTTGTGCCGACTATAAAAAAGAACATGGCACTTTTTTATTTTTGCTGCCGGCAGGAATCCGCAACGTGAAGAATATTCCTTTTGCCATCGAAAAGCTTAAAGTGTTGTATGAAAAGAATCCCCACATCCGTCTTTGGCTGGCGGGTCCCATAATTGAAGAAGAAGAGGGGAATATCGTAAAGACCCTTACTGAAAAAAATAAAGAATGGGTTCAATATCTCGGCCAGATCCCGCATCACCATATGGGAGAGCTATACAGGCAAGCGGATGCCGTTTTAAACACATCCCATTCTGAAGGCCAGCCTGCTGCCATTTTAGAAGCAATGGGGTATAGCCTTCCTGTTCTTGCAGCCGATAACCTTGGCAACAGGAATATCATTTCACATCAGGAAACGGGTTTAATCTACACTAATCCGGTCGAATTTCTTGATTATGCAGACAAACTAGTGAATAATAACGAATTGAGGATAAAATTGGGGCATGCTGCCAAACTCTACGTGGAGGGCAGTCATTCTTCGGAATATGAAGCTAAAACCCTTCAAAACATTTACGAAATCATCTTTGAAAAGTCCCCAAGTAAACAATAAATGAGCAAGGAGTGAGAACTATGTCGAGAGAAGAAATCGTGAAACTGACTTCTTTATCAACAAAAGGCGGCTGAGGATGCAAAATTGGTCCTGAAGACCTGGCGCAGGTTCTGCGTCATTTGCCTAAGTCTGTACCTGACCCCAACCTCCTGGTAGGATTGGATACATCGGATGATGCAGGCGTATATAAAATAAATGATGAAACTGCCCTTGTGCAGACACTGGATTTCTTCACTCCTATCGTTGATGACCCCTACATGTTCGGCCAAATCGCCGCAGCCAATTCGCTGAGTGATATTTACGCTATGGGCGGCAAGCCTATAACCGTCATGAATATTGTAGGTTTCCCTATCAGCAAACTGGATAAAAGCATACTTGCAGACATTCTGGCTGGAGCATCCGATAAAGTGAAAGAATCCGGTGCTGTGTTAGTTGGAGGGCACTCCATTGACGACCAGGAGCCAAAATTCGGTTTATCTGTTACAGGAACCGTGCATCCTGAACGGATAAGAACAAATGCAGCAGCCAAGCCTGGCGACAAACTGATCTTAACCAAGCCGATTGGCGTCGGCATTCTTACTCAAGCGATTAAAAGGGATATGCTGGATCAGGAAGGCATTGACCGTGTGATGGAAGTGATGGCTGCTTTAAATAAAGAGGCAGCTGAGGCTATGGATAACTACCAGGTTAATGCCTGCACAGACATTACTGGTTTTGGCCTTCTCGGCCATGCGATGGAGATCGCAGAAGGAAGCGGCACAGGATTAACCATTGAAAGCACAGCCGTGCCTGTTCTTCCAAAAACCAGGGAGCTTGCCCAGCAGAACATTATTCCCGGCGGCTCTAAAAAGAATCATAAATGGCTCTCCGGACGTATTCAATACGAAAATATTGATGATGTTGACCAAGTGATTCTTTGTGATGCTATAACATCAGGAGGACTTTTAATAACCGTTCCTGAATCAGAAGCTGAACCCCTCCTAAATGACCTGAAGGAAAAAGGTGTAGAATGGGCTTCCATCATTGGAACAGTCACAGATCAAAATCCCGGAAAGATTACGGTGATCTAAAAAGGACTCGAACAGAGTCCTTTTTTACCTTTACTAAAAAACAAAATAAGGAAGTGCTAACATGAAAAAATTCTTAATGCTCCTGACTATCTTCTCAATGATGCTTTTGTCAGCCTGCAGCGGAAATGAAACAGATAACACAGATAAAAATGGAAAAGATCAATCGAAAGAAAAGTTCACCATTGGGGTCATCCCTGTTCAAACAGAGGGATCGATGGAAGCTGCCATGGAGAAATTACAGTCAACCTTATCTGATAAACTCGATCGGGAAGTAGCTGTCGAAGTTTATCCGGATTATAACGGGGTAGTGGAAGCCATGAACTACGATAAAATTGATATGGCATACTTCGGCCCATTAACATATGTTGTTGCCCATGAGAAGAGCGGTGCCAAAGCCATTATTACACAGCTAATTGATGGAGAACCATTCTATTATTCATATATCATTACCCACAAGGACAATCCATGGAACTCACTTGAAGATTTATTGAAAAACAGCAGTGAAGCTGACTTTGCCTTCGGTGATATCAATTCAACGTCAGGATCCCTTATCCCATCCATAGAATTAAAGGACCGTGACGTTTACCAATCAGAGGATGAACACAGCTTTAAATCCGTCCGATTCACGGGCTCACATGACGCTACTGCATTGGCAGTTCAAAATAAACAGGTGGATGCCGGTGCGATCGACAGCGCCATTTATAATCAATTAGTGGATTCAGGAAAAGTAGATGGAGAGCAGTTTAAAACGATCTGGAAATCAGAAAAGCTTTTCCAGTACCCTTGGGCTGTACATGAAAACACTGATGAAGAAACCATTAAAGCATTGAAGGAAGCTTTTCTTGCTATTGAAGATCCCGAAATTCTGGATGCATTCGGTGCAAGCGGATTTACTGAAGCAAGCAACGAAGATTATGAAAGCATCCGTCAGGCTGCCCTAAAAGAGGGACTTATTAAAGAATAGGGCTGATAAGATTGTGGTTTAAAAAACGCAGCATATTAACATATACCGTGTTGGCTTTATTCATTTTTCTAAGCATGAAGCTGACAGAATTCGACTTATCGAAATTCAGAGACTTCCGCAACATGATTGATTTCCTGTCCCATTGGTTCCCGATGGATTTTTCTCTCCTTCCAAGGATACTGGAAGACAGTCTGGAAACATTGGCCATGGCTTTTCTGGGAAGTTTCTTCGGGCTTATTATCGGACTTCCCTTAAGCTTTATGGCCGCCAAAAATACTTCCGGCTCAAAGTTTGTTTACCATATAACCCGAGTCGGCCTCAGCTTTGTCCGATCCATCCCTGAAATTGTTTTTGGTTTGATTCTTTTGACGGCTCTTGGGCTTGGTCCTTTTCCGGCTGTCCTGGCCATTATGTTTCATAACATTGGGGTTCTGGGAAAACTGATCTCAGAACTCATTGAAGCATCCGATCCAGGGCCGCAGGAGGCCATGAAAGCAGTTGGGGCAAAAAGCTGGTTTGCTTCTCTATTCAGCATCCTTCCTCAAATATGGCCAAATGTATTGTCAAATTACTTCTACCGGTTTGAGGTTGCCATAAGGACTTCCCTTATCTTGGGCTTTATTGGCGGGGGAGGAATTGGCCAAAGACTTTTTAATGATTTTAAAACCTTCCAATACAATTCGGTTTCGCTCGATGTCCTGGTGATTATGATTATTGTTATTCTAGTGGACCTTTTTGGAAGCTATGTCAGGAACCGAGTGATATAAAGGAGGACGGAAATGCTTGAGATTCGAAATATAACTGTCCGTTATCCCGGCATGAAGCATGATGCGCTTAATTCAATAAATCTGATGATACACCCTGGAGACTTTGTTTGCGTGCTAGGTAAAAGCGGTGCCGGAAAGTCCACCCTGATCCGCTGTCTAAATGGCCTGCAGACCCCTTCATCAGGGGAAATCATCTGGGATGGCCAATCCTTTTCTGCACTTAGTGATGAACAGCTTCGGAGAATCCGCAGGGAGATGGGCATGATCTTTCAGCATTTTAATTTAGTTCCGCGATTGACTGTCCTGCAAAATGTTCTGACAGGCATGTTCGGCTACAGGAGCAGTTTCAAGAACCTCATTGGCTGGTTTACAGAGGAAGAAAAGGCTCAGGCTAAACAAGTCATTGCAGAGGTGGGCTTAACCGACTTTGCTGACCGCAGGGTTGAGCATCTTAGCGGAGGGCAGAAGCAGAGAGTAGGCATTGCCAGGGCTCTCCTTCAAAAGCCAAGGTTCCTGCTGGGAGACGAGCCTGTTGCCAGTTTGGATCCTGGAACTTCAGACCGGATTTTCAGCCTGCTGCAGGAGATGCATAATCGGCATGGTCTGCAAACCATAATTAATGTCCATGATGTTCAATTGGCTAAACGCTATGCAACCCGCATCATTGCTTTAAAAGATGGGGAAGTCGTTTTTGATGGTAAACCGGAACAGTTCACAGATGATATGTATGTATTTACATATGATGCAGAAAGTTATCAAGAAAAATCGTATAGCCGATCAACTTAAGAACAGGAGGCAGAAGAATGGCCAATTGTCCATGAGTAGTGGATAGCTCGAACGTCGTGTACGTTTCGAATGACCCTGACATCCAGTTATTCAATTCCGGACATCCATCGAAGAAAACAGTAACGCTGACTTTTGACGATGGGCCGGCAAGAGTTCTTCCGGAACTATTGGATATATTGAAGAAAGAGAAGGCTCCGGCTGTTTTCTTCTGGCAATCAAGGCTCTTATACCCCGGTCGTCCGTGGAAAAGAGTCCTGGAAGAAGGCCATCAGATAGGAACTCACTCTTCAAAGCATTCCAATTATGCTAAATTGACCCCAAATGAACAAATCCAGGATCTCAAGAGAAGCAAATTAAAGATTGAATCCATCACTGGCCAGGAAGTGAAGCTATTCAGGCCCCCATATGGGCAGTATAATGAACATACCATTGCTGCAGCTAAAGAGCTCGGCCTCTCCACCATATTGTGGAGAATCTCGTCCATGGACTGGGAGCTCAAAGAAGAGCCTGAACAAATGATCACAAACGTTCTAGAGAACCTGGAAGACGGAGCAATCATTCTTTTGCATGAATTAAGCCAGACTGTAGAAGCCCTGCCTGAGTTAATTGCTAAGATAAGGGGAAAAGGCTACGAATTCAGTTTGCTGTAAAAAGTATCCTCTCTGAGGGTACTTTTTTTTATGCACTGAAAAAAGGAGTATTATTTTTTAAAGCCATTTTATATATATTGTTAGGTAGGATGCCTATAAGGGGGAGCGAAAGCTTGTTTACTAATATTGTGACTGCAAACGGGACTCTGAATGACCGTTATATTTTAAGGAGAGAGCATTTATATCAGGGCTCGAACGGCCGGTTTGTCGAGCGCTTTTTTATTGATGAGAGCAAGAGCTATATTTTCAAACCCCTGACAAATAATACTCAGCTTGGAAAAGAAGTGTGGATTTTCGAAAATGTATTGGCAGAACTGCCGCTAAAGTTTCCAAAAATCCTGTCGTATTCCGTTCAAAACGCACTAAGCAATAATTGGATTATTTTAGAGGATCTTGGCACCATCACACATACTTTTGTTTCTAAGATTGCACTCGAACTAACTGCATTAATGGCCAAATGGCACTCTTTACCCGCTGAGCGGTTTTCCAATACAAAGCTGAGTGGTCCTAAACCAGCTATTGAGGAAATGGCAAACCATATTCTGCAGAACAAAGAGAAGGTTTTTACTATTTTCAGGTTACATAATATTTCAGAACGATTAGGAATCACCCTTTTCAGCGCATGTACCTCTAAATCCTTTTCTGATGTGAAGGTTCTTTGCCATGGGGATTTGCACCAGGGGAATTTTGGGTATGCTGGCGATAAAACGGTGGTTCTGGACTGGGAACATTGCCACTTAAACATACCTCATTGGGATTTATTTCATTTAATCGATATGTCACATCCGGATTTCCCTAAGCCTGATGACCATACTTTACGAAATAAGATTCTGGACTGTTATTGCGAGGAATCCCAAATCTCTGTTCCTGACAGGGTGAAATTCAAACAGGAATATTATTTATTTTCAGCTGTTTTTTCGGCTTGGATGATGCTGTTAATACAATCAGATTTAGAAAATCAGAGAGCGAAGTGGACTACAGAACAGCTGTCGAGACAATTAAAAGAAACAATCCGCAATCTTGTTGAATGTGCGGAAGAAATCATTTAGAAAGAAGTAAGTTCAAGCTAATTGACACAAATCAGCTAATATGATATTTAAATATTGTTTAGCACTCTTAAGGTTTAAGTGCTAATGCAATAAAGAATGGTAAGGGGAGAGACTAACATGGAAACAAAACAGTTTCAGGCAGAATCCAAGAGATTATTGGAAATGATGATTAACTCCATTTACTCTCAAAGAGAGGTGTTCCTGAGGGAGCTTATTTCCAACAGCAGTGATGCCATCGATAAGATCTACTACAAAGCACTTACAGACGATTCTTTAACGTTTGACAAAGACAGTTACTACATAAAAATCGTTCCTGATAAAGAGAACAGGACATTAACAATCAAAGATACCGGCATTGGCATGACTAAAGAAGAACTGGAAAACAACCTGGGTGTCATCGCCAAAAGCGGTTCTCTCGCATTTAAGAAAGAAAATGAGATTAAAGATGGGCATGATATTATTGGCCAATTTGGAGTAGGGTTTTATGCTGCTTTCATGGTCGCAGATGTTGTAACAGTGATCAGCAAAGCACTTGGCAGTGACCAGGCCTACAAATGGGAATCCCATGGTGCTGACGGTTATACGATTGCACCATTTGAAAAAGACGCGGTCGGTACTGAAATTATATTAAAAATTAAAGAAAACACAGAAGATGAAAGCTATGATGAATACCTTGAGGAGTACCGTTTAAAGTCGATCATAAAAAAATACTCTGATTTCATCCGCTATCCTATTAAAATGGATGTTAAGGTAAGTAAGCCTAAAAGTGATGCCGAAAACGAGTATGAGGAAAATATTGAAGAGCAGACCATAAACAGCATGGTCCCAATCTGGCGAAAGAATAAAAGTGAACTGACAGACGAGGATTACGAAAAGTTCTATCAGGAAAAGCATTATGGCTTTGACAAGCCGGTAAAGCATATCCATATAAGTGTGGATGGTACAATCCGCTATAATGCGATTTTATATATTCCTGAGAATATTCCTTTTGATTATTACTCAAAAGAATATGAAAAAGGCCTTGAGCTTTATTCGAATGGCGTTTTAATCATGAATAAGTGTGGAGATCTTCTGCCTGATTACTTCAGTTTTGTCAAAGGGATGGTAGACTCCGAAGATTTATCACTTAATATCTCAAGGGAAATGCTCCAGCATGATCGGCAGCTGAAGCTTATTGCGAAAAACATCAGCAAAAAGATTAAAAATGAACTGCAGCAGCTGATGAAAAATGAGCGGGAAAAATATGAACAATTTTATAAGTCATTTGGAAGACAATTAAAATATGGTGTATACAGCGATTTCGGAACCCATAAAGAAACGCTCCAGGATTTATTGATGTTCTATTCTTCAACAGAAAAGAAATTGGCATCACTTGATGAATATGTATCTCGAATGAAGGATGACCAGAAATATATTTATTATGCTGCTGGAGAGTCAAACGAAAGAATCGAAAAACTTCCACAAACTGAGCTCGTGGCGGACAAAGGTTATGAAATTCTGTACTTTACTGAAGATATTGATGAGTTCGCCATTAAAATGCTGATGTCCTATAAAGAAAAGGAATTTAAGTCAGTCTCAAGCGGAGATCTCGGCATAGAGAATGAGGAAGAAAAGATAACCGAATCAGAAGAAAAAGAGCATAAGGATTTATTCAGCAGCATGAAGGAGATTTTATCAGGAAAAGTAACTGATGTCCGGATTTCCAAAAGGCTTAAAAGCCATCCGGTTTGCCTGACTGCAGATGGCGAAGTCACCATTGAAATGGAAAAGATCCTCAGCACCATGCCTGACAATCAAAATGTTAAAGCGAACAAGGTACTGGAAATCAATTCAAGCCATGAGGTGTTCCAGGCTTTAAAAAATGCAATGGAAAATGATAAGGAAAAGTTAAGTCTCTATACAAACCTCCTATATAATCAGGCCTTGCTGATTGAAGGCCTGCCAATCAGCGACCCTGTGGAGTTTACGAATGATATCTGCAAAGTTATGGTCTAATAACTATACAAACAGCCCGATTCCATTGGGCTGTTTTTTGTTATTTGTTTAACGATTCTAAGGAATATTTTATGTACCAATAAACACACTAAGCAATAATGGAGTGCTATGTTTCACAGCAAGGCAATTACCCTGAAATATATGCCTTGTCCTTTACTATACGTTCTTGACATGGTACGGCTTCGAAAATATTGAAAACTCCAAGCAACCATTCCACCTGGTAGAAGGTGAACAAATACATTCCAGAATCGGGAAGGAGATTAACATGTCTGTTTTCGTTTACCAATCATTTGAAGTGAAGCAGGATAATTTCGTTGAAGCTCTAAAAAATCTGAGGATGATCCAAAGTTACCGGAACGAAAATTACGAGCACAAGGTGGAGCTATTGTCGCCAATTTCAGGAGATGATCATACATATGCTTTCCTATCCACATATGAGGGCCTTGCAGAGATGGAATTGCAAAACAAAAAGATGTTTGAAGATGAGGAATACAAAAAACTGATCGAGCAATTTTTCCTGGAGGATATCGTCCAGGGAAGCATGCACACTCAACTGTTCAGAACTGTAACAGGATTAAAGAGCGACAGTTCCGAGAAAAAGAAATAAGGTTTTTTGGCAATTTTCCATGTGGCATCGAAACGGAAGCCGATCAGCAGCTGAATCGGCTTATTTTTCTGCCAGCATGCGACGCAATGAGGGAGGTACATCATGGATTTTTTTCTTCCAAGCGGCAATTCCTCGAAAGAAAGTAAATCAGGTGATTTAAAATGGTGGCAATTATCACTGATTGGTGTGGGCTGCACCATCGGGACCGGATTTTTTCTGGGGTCTGCCATTGGAATCAAGATTACAGGACCAGCCATTGTATTTTCATTTATATTAGCGGCTATCGGAACTTATATAGTCTATAATCTTTTAGCTAAAATGACAGCAGAAGACCCTCAGGAAGGATCTTTCTGCTATTATGCCAATAAAGCGTATGGGAAGTGGGCAGGATTTAGCTGCGGCTGGAATTACTGGTGCTCAAATATATTAATTATGGGGAGCCAGTTAACCGCTCTATCCATATTAACGAGATTTTGGCTCCCGCATGTCCCGCTTTGGATTTTTGCAGCGGGCTATGCCATTCTTTCGATTATTGTAGTCCTAACAGGAAGCAAGGGCTTTGATAAGGCAGAAAACCTCTTTGCAGTTATTAAAACTGCTGCTATCATCATGTTTATCATCCTGGCTTTTGCTGCATTGGCAGGGATAATGGATGGAGATGTCAAACATCCGGGATTCCCGGGGTCTGCCGGTGACTGGTTTCCAGAGGGCTTTAAAGGCTTTTGGTCATCTTTAATATATGCGTTCTATGCATACGGAGGAATAGAAGTAATCGGGCTGATGGCTACCAGGTTAAAAAAGAAAGAAGATGCTCCCAAAGCCGGCATTATCATGCTGATTGTCCTGGTCATCATTTATGTCATTTCACTTGGCTTAGCCGTTTACATGGCTTCACATGGGGAATTTAATGAAAAAGAAAGTCCGTTTGTGACTGCCATGGAACATTATAACCTGGACTTTTTCCCGCACGTTTTTAACGCAGCCATCATCATTGCGGGCTTCTCAACCATGACAGCTTCACTGTTTGGAGTAACATCATTGCTGGTTACTTTAGCTATTGATGGCGATGCTCCAAATCTTTTTTCAAAAAAGATAAAAAAGTGGAAGGACCTGCCGCTGCCATCACTCGCACTTGCAACAGCCGGTTTAATTGCATCCATTGTAACAGCTCTGCTTTTGCCAGGGAAAATTTATGAATACATTACCACTGCTGCAGGAATCATGATTTTATTCAATTGGTCTTTCATCATTATTTCTGCGCTGCGGATATTGGAGAACAAGATATTTGGCAAGCTCCTTGCCATTTTTGGACTGATCCTGATCCTTGCTGCGGTCAGCGGAACATTACTTGAAAAATCAATTCGGTTTGGTTTTTTCGTAAGCTTACTTTTCGTTGCAATAATAGCGATTGCAGCTCTGATTATGCAAAAGGCAGTATGGAAGAACGAAGGAAAAGGAACCTGTTAAAAACAAACACCAAATGTCTGGTGTTTGTTTTTTGATGGATGGAAGAAAGAAGGAGGGAAGGCAAAATTACTTTAGGTACGGAGTCAGTTTCTGAATAATTTGATTCAGCTTTTCACCATTTCTTTCATACATTTTCTGTGCACTTTTTGAATCAGTCTGCAATGAAAATACTTCAAGGTCCGCTGCACACTTCTTAATCATGGCCAGAAGCAGAGGACGCTGTTGGGGTGCAGGAACCTTAATTAAATCATCATATACATCCACTGTTAAATCACCAAATGAATCAATTTGTCCCAAAAAAATATTTTCCTGAGCAAGGCCTAATTTCTCGATCTCAGCTTTCAGCCACTTTTGGTTTTTTCCCGACCCGGCCAATGGATCGTTTAGAATTTTACCATCCATAATAACCGTTTGCGGTTCTTTTTCCTGAGGCAGGTTCAGTTGAAGATCTTTTGGAGTGAGCGGCTGGTTTTCCTTCTTCAGCATGATGCTCAGGTCACCACGAGGCTCCAGAACTGCAAACTCCACATCGGCAGCCTTAAAGACATTTTTTTGGCGCAGCAGGGAGGATAGGTCATCAATAGAGTATCTTTCTTTTTTTAAGTTGTCTTCCAGAATCTTTCCATCTTTAATAAATATTGTCCCTTTTCCTTCAAAGAAATCGCGGAAGCTTTTGCTCTTTAAGGCTAGAATATCAGCAAATAATGTAACAAGACCAAAGATCATAATAGAAAGAATTCCGCTTGCCCAATGGTTGTCTAAGCCCATAATAATTTCACCGGCTATACTCCCAATGGTGATGCCTGATACATATTCAAAAAAGGAAAGCTCTGAAATTTGTTTTTTTCCAATCATTTTTGTAATAACAAACAAAACACCCGCAAACAGTATAGAACGAGCACCAATCAGCAGCCACTCAGGCATAATTTCATCTCCATATAATTAATTTGGTTTATATTGAGGCTCCTCAAACTCAATAACCTTTTTTCTGCTTTCCAAATCATTTTTTATTGTGCTAATATCCAGCATAGATTCATGAAAAAGACGCTTTGCTTCTTCGTCCATTGAAGTTAATGCAAAGCTGGATAATTGTGCTTCGATAGAACGTATTGCTGCAAGACATTGACTGATATCAGAAGCAATGGTCATCGGGAAAATCACACCATTCATAAGAGTTTTTATATAAAACGGCGGCTGGCAAAAGCCAGCCATTTGATTTATTGATTATATTGAGGCTCTTCTTTCTGAATTTCCTGAAGCCTTGGTTCAAGGCTATCAATGATGGATTGTGTCTGCTGGGCAGCGCTTTGGTACAGCTGCTTGGCATTTTGATTTTCGGTAGCAAGAGCAAAGGTTTCAAGGCTTGCCTGAGCGCTTTTTAACCCTGCAATAGCTTGTTTTACTTGAGTTCCAACTGTCATGGTCTTACCTGCTTTCTGTATTAATAAATCACACGTGTATTTTGGCTTTTTTCAACTTTTATATGTGATTAGTCTGCTGATTTTTGCTGGGTATTCAAGAAGTATTTGTTTAACTGGAGTTAAAAGGACCATCAAAAAAATTGCCAGCATATTTGCATTCCACTAAGTGAAAATTAAGAACCGGATGATTAAAATCTCATCCAAATTCGTTTTATAATAAGGGAGTGCTTGCAGTTGAATAACTGGATTTCAGCGCTTTTCAATAATATGGGGAATATGCGCAGGCCAATGATGAATATGTTTGGCGTAAAAAGAAAGAGCAACTGGGGCTGGCTATGGGGATCACTAATCAGCATAGTGCTGAGCACAGCAGCGGTAGCTTTTACACGCAGCCGAAACCACAGCGCCAATATGCATCCCATGCAGCAGATCATGAACAAATCAAATATGAACAATGCTTTTAAGAACCAAAACCTGTCAGCACTCACTGAAATGGCAGATGAGCTTGGTTTTGAGAAGAAGAAGCAATAGATGGAAATGCCCACAAGTATGTGGGCATTTTTATATTTTTTCAACAAACAAGAACATATGTTTGATATAATAAATTAAAGGGAGAGGATAAAAATGCGAAATCCTGAAATTGATGATAAGCAAATCATAAATATGTATAAAAGCGGGATGAGTTTTAAGGAAATGACAAAGATCATAGGTTTAAGCGACAGAGCCATTCGCAATGTACTATATAAACATAAAATAGAAATGAATCGGAGTCGATCATCTGGACAACCCAGAAAGAATATGGTTAATGAGGGTTTCTTTAAGACATGGTCTAATGAAATGGCGTGGGTCCTAGGATTAATAATTACAGACGGGTGTATAAATAAAACTATAAACACAATAACTCTAACTCAAAAAAATGAAGATATTTTAAGATTAGCCGCAAAGTATATGGAAGCAGACTATATCCTGGCACCTGCAGGAAAAACTAAATCAACTCCGACATTAGTCATTAATTCAAAAAAAATAAAAAATGATTTGTTAGCGTTAGGTATAACAGCAAATAAATCTTTAATTGTTCCATTTCCCAAGGTTCCAGAAGAATATATGGCTTCTTTTATAAGAGGCGTAATAGATGGAGATGGCTGGGTGCAGAAAAAAGGGTATGTGATGAATATTACAACAGCTAGCCAAACATTTGCCAAAGGCTTACTAACTGTTTTTGAAAATTGGAGCTTAAGAAGCGAAATAACTATTGAGGTGAGCATCACGGGAAACCTCATATATCGAGTATGGGTAAAAGGAAAAACCTATCTTCCTTTGCTTGCGAATATTCTATATAATGATGCTGTTGAGCACTTGGAATCACAAAAGAAGGCAAATATGCTGATACATTCGACCTTAAATTTAAATAAATAATTTACCATTAAACAGGAGGCGGGCGTAATAATGTGGGAATTAGTAAATGGCAAGTTAATTCAAAAAACTGACGAGAATAGAGTAAAATTCAGGACAAATATAAGTAAGTCTATACTAAATGAATTAGAAACTTTATCAGCAGAACATGACACTCATATTAACTATCTGCTTGAAAGCGGACTTCAAGAAGTATTGAATCAGGATTTTATTACATATGATAAAAAAACTCGGCCAAAGGATCGAGTTCAATACAAGACAACCTACGATAAAGTCTTATTGGAAAAAGTTAAAGATTTCGCAAACAACCACGGACTCTTTATAAATGATGTTATTGAATACAGTGTACGTTTTATAAATCTGGAGAAAATAAAAAACAGCAGCTATAAGAACAGGGTAGAGTAGCAGCAGCTGCTTTATTCTTAAAATATATTACAACGCCCCGAACATAATATATATTATAGGAAGTAATGAATTGAAATAAAAATACTGTCTCATTATCAAAGTATACTTAAGATAGTGAGACAGTATAAAATTTTTCATCAAATTAATTCTACTTGTTTAATTTGCATTTATAGAATTTTGAAATGAATTTTCAGCTGAATTTATTTACAGCCAGATTCATTTTCACTAAATTCCTGGTTTTATGTTCTGATGCTCCAGCTGATATTAGTTTAATCCTTATTTAAGGGATATTTTTGAAGATTCATAAACCCCTCTTATATTTTATATTTAACATATCTAGTTTACATAATATTTTTACGTGCAACCTTTTTCTAAACTTATTCACTATCCTGTGTACTATTAAAGAATATTTCTGCCTGATCTTTATTTTCCTTTCCATTGTTATTGTTATTTTCTTTTTCACCCATTATCCCATCAGATTCATAACTTAATTCAAATGTGTTCTTTTGTTCCTTTTTCATTTCGATCGCTCCATTGTTTTGATATTTAGTACAGTGTCTTTTACATTAATAAATGCGTTTTGAGCGCCACCAGAACATATGTTTCCTAGATGCTTTTCACACTGGCATCATTGCGGCAGTTAAATACTTTCTTGGTGTCCCATAATAAATCAGCTTGCTGAATTCCGGATAAATAGATTCAAAGTATATAAAGATTGGCGAATCAAGCAGCCATGGATAGTTGGAATAAAAAGACCGGTCTCCATAGACCATGGCTGTCAGCGCCAGATTTAATTCTTTCTGGAAAATGAGAAACCTTATTTTTGCGTATTGCTGATCAAATTCCCCTCTGCTGATATACACCCTCCCGCTCAGAACATACTGCCCCATTTGCGGAATCCATTCAGCAAAAACTTCATCACGGAATTTAGGATTAATTGCACTAAAATCATAGCATCCGCCTATTGCCAAAAATAACTCTCCGGTTGCATCTGAGTGTGTAAGTGTATATTTCCTGCTGTCTACGGGTCTGAATTCCGTTGCAGGAGGCAAATATTTTACCGACAGCTTAGATGGATTAAATTTGCTCACATGATGACCCCCCTATGCAAATTTCCTTATGCCCAGTATATGGGAGCCATATAGAAACGTGACAAATGCCCAGTCACTAACGCTTACGGGAATTCATTTTCATGACTTTGGTGTCTTTTAAATTCCATTTCCCATCTTCATACAGCCAAAAGGACTCTACAAAGGCAATGGTATCTGCATTATAGGCCCCGCTTATTCTCTGAACTCCCATTAATCCCTCTTTCCCTTCAACAAGGATGATCTTTAAAGTGCTATAAGGATTTACCATAAGCTCAGTTGGCTCGCTTAGCTTCCCGTTTACATACAGACCGAGCCGTTCATACTCTTCACTCCTGTCCCGTAAATCGAACGTATACGATTGTTTTGTTTCCTGGATGCTGATATTTGCTTTGTACCCATTTTCAAATTGACTATTAATTACTAAAGGATCTGGAACGGAGAGGTCAACCAGCTTAAAGTCCTTCAAAGTATATAAATAAAAATTCGACAGGCCTCCGCTTCCGCCAGTTGGAATACTAATATACATGTCTTTGATTGAATCACGGTTTAAATCTTCAAACTGTATTTGAGGTTCATATCCTCCCTCAAGCTCCGCTTTATACTTATTACCGTCTGACGCCTTTACTTCAAGTGAAATCTCCTTTAAAAATGAAGCGCCTTCCTCATAATAGACACCCTTAATATAGACAGTGTCTGCCTTATTATCACCAGTAACATCCACTTTATCTTTTGACAGCTTTACAGTCTTTTGTTCTTGTTCACCTGCATATACACCGGTTATAGCGGATAAAGACATAAAAAAGAAAGCCGCAAACGCAAAAAGCAATTCCTTCTTCATTTACGTATCCTCCCTATTTTTTTATTATCTTGCCCAATTTTGGAAATAACATGTAAAACCACAAAAAACCTCCTATCCCAAGGATAAGAGGCTGTGATAAATACATTATTTAGCTTCTTTTTTTAAAGCACTTTCTTTTGTTTCCCAGGATTCAATCCCTTTTAGACCTGGGATAGAATCCGCATAAAACACTGGGTCTTTCCCTTCTTTCCTCTGTGCCTTATAATCATTTAAAGCGGCATAGGCGACTTTAGCAAGCAAAATAATCGCTATAAAGTTAATGATCGCCATTAAGCCCATGAATAAGTCAGCAAGGCTCCAAACGATAGCTAAATCAACTACAGATCCGAAGATAACCATTCCGATTACAGCCAAGCGATAAATAAATAGCGCAGTGCGGCTCTCTTTAATAAATTCAATATTGGTTTCTCCGTAATAATAATTTCCGATAACCGAAGTAAAAGCAAATAAGAAAATAGCAACTGCAATAAAAATAGGTGCCCATGATCCAACATGTGTGCTAAGAGCTGCCTGAGTCAATTCTATGCCAGTAAGATCTGAATTCGCATAATCACCTGATAGCAGGATAATAAACGCAGTAGCAGAACAGATTAAGATCGTATCCACAAATACACCAAGGGTTTGGATCAGTCCTTGTTTTACAGGATGGGAAACCGCTGCTGTTGCCGCTGCATTTGGTACACTACCCATACCTGCTTCATTTGAGAATAGACCCCTTTTAATACCCATCATCACAGCTGCACCCATTGCTCCGCCCGCAGCCTGATCAATTCCAAATGCACCCTTGACTATGCTGCCAATCAGATTAGGGATTTCAGTAATGTTCATGATAACAATGATGATAGCGACAGCTAAGTATATAACCGCCATAATCGGCACAACAACTTGAGAGACATGCGCAATCCGTTTAACACCGCCGAAAATGATAGCCGCCGTTAATACCGCCAGCACAATTCCGATGGTTAGACGGCTAGTGCCAAACGCTTCATTAAACGCTAAAGAGATGGTGTTCGATTGGACAGAGTTAAAGACCAATCCGAAACAGAATGTAATAATGATTGCAAAAATGATCCCCATCCAGCGCTTGTTAAGGCCTTTTTCCATATAGTAGGCAGGTCCACCACGGAAACCATCTTTATCTTTTACTTTGTAAATCTGGGCAAGTGTGCTTTCAATGAAGCTTGAAGCTCCCCCAATAAATGCGATAAGCCACATCCAGAAGACAGCACCAGGTCCCCCTGCAGCAATCGCAGTTGCTACACCGGCAATATTACCTGTACCAACACGGGAAGCTGCACTAATAGTAAAGGCCTGAAAAGATGATATCCCTCTTTTGCCTTCAGCAGATACCATTGCTTTATCGCCCAATATTCTGAACATTTCACCAAAATATCTTAATTGGACAAACCTGCTTTTAAAACTGAAAAATAAACCAAGAATAATTAATGCGGCAATCAAAATGTACGTCCATAAAAGATCATTTAGAAAGCCTACGATTGTTTCCAATAAACCCATGCTATTCCCCCTAATTATTTTTATTATCTTGCAAAAACAACACACACCTTATAATCTATCAAAAGAATTTTTAATAGACAAGTCGAATATTCATTCGCAGGAGAGAATATGCAACAAGAACCTTGATATTAAGCGGATTAGAATGGATTTTTCCACTATGCAATGAAATATTTTTAATCGCTTCCATTTAAACTAGTATTAATTTTTTATGCAAATAAACTTTCAAAAGAATAACATTATTCAAACTATTTTGATACAGTTTTTATTTTAAAAGATGATATCACAGCAGACAAAAAACCCCTGTATTCACAGGGGCTGTTAATTCTATTCAGTTGCATTGACGGCATTTTCTGCTTCAGCCTTCCAGATGCATTTTGCTTTGCCGCTTTCGGAATCGTCAATGATGAACGATCCATTTGAATAGCGGTCATTAAAACGAATTGACGAAGCATTAACTGCTTCTATATGCCCTTTTTCTGTTTCAATGTATAAGTCATCTTTACTGCGGACAATTACACACCCAACAATACGATGAGGGTTTGATTTCAATTCACGAAGCATCACTACACCGCGCTTGGCACGGGAGGTTCGTTCAAATTCAGTCAGCTTCATTTTTTTCATGGAGCCGCGCTGTGTAACAATCACGACAGCCTGCTCTTTCGGGTCCTCTATAAGCTGAGCTCCTGTAACAAAGTCGCCGTCTTTGAGATTAATGCCTTTAACGCCGGCAGCCCTTGCCCCTACAATGCTGACCTCTTCCTCATGGAACCAAAGGCCGTATCCCTGGTGGGTCGCAAGGAAAATTTCCTTCGTGCCATCTGTTAAATAAACGTCAAGAACTTCATCATCGCCCTTTACATTGACAGCAACCAGCGGTTTAGAATATCGCTGTGCCTTATATGATTTCAGTTCGGTTTTCTTTACCATGCCGTTCTTCGTCATGAAGAGAAGATAATCTTCCGTCTCAAAATCTTTTACAGGAATTGCCCGGATAATCGATTCATTCCGGTCAATCGGAATGATATTGGCAATATGCTGACCAAGGTCTTTCCAGCGGATATCCGGCAGCTGGTGAACAGGGCAGTACAGATAGTTGCCTTTATTCGTAAATACAAGGAGAACATCGGTTGTATTCATATCAAGCTGGGCAATAATTCTGTCTGAATCCTTCATGCCGAAATCCTGCCCGTTAGAGGCGGCAAACGATCTCTGGCTGGTACGCTTGACATAGCCTTCCTTCGTTACCGTTACAATAACATCTTCACTTGCTACCAGAACTTCAAGATTGATCCTGATTTCCTCGATTTCCGCTTCAATTCTGGTACGGCGTTCATCAGCAAAGCGTTTTTTGACATCCCTTAACTCTTTTTTAATAACAGAGAGCAGCTTCTTCTCGCTTTCGAGAATAGCTTTAAGCTCGCCGATTAGCTTAGCAAGCTCCTCGGCCTCTGCTCTTAAGGCGGTTATATCGGTATTGGTTAAGCGATATAGCTGCAGGGAAACAATTGCTTCTGCCTGAGGTTCAGTGAATTCAAACTTGGCAATCAGATTATCTTTCGCATCCCGTTTGTCTTTAGAAGCGCGGATCGCTGCAATCACTTCATCCAGTATTGACAGAGCCTTCATGAGACCCTCAACGATATGCTGGCGCGCCTCGGCCTTTTGCAGCTCATACTGGGATCTGCGTGTAACGACTTCTTTACGATGGCCTATATAAGCATCCAGCAACTCTCGTAACCCCATTAATTTCGGGTGGCGATTATGAATGGCAACCATATTGAAGTTATAGGGGATCTGCAGGTCACTGTTTTTGTACAGGTAGTGAAGCACACCTTCAGGATCTGCATCCTTTTTTAACTCGATCACAATGCGAAGGCCGGTCCGGTCTGTTTCATCACGGACTTCAGCAATACCTTCCACTTTCCGGTCAAGGCGGAACTCATCAATCTTCTTGACCAGATTTGCTTTATTCACTTCATAAGGAATCTCAGTGATGACGATCTGTTTTTTTCCTCCGCGCAAATCCTCAAATTCAGCCTTTCCGCGGACAATGATTTTGCCTCTTCCTGTTTCATAAGCCTTTTTTATTCCATCGACTCCCTGGATTATGCCTCCTGTAGGGAAATCCGGACCTTTGATATGCTCCATCAGATCATCTATGGAACAATCAGGCTTATCCATCCGTAAAATAACACCATCAATAATCTCATTTAGGTGATGGGGCGGAATATCAGTTGCATACCCCGCAGAGATGCCTGTTGAGCCATTGACAAGCAAATTCGGATAAACTGCCGGCAAAACGGTTGGCTCACTGGACGTGTCATCAAAGTTCGGGATGAATTCAACGGTTCTTTTCTCAATATCTCTCAGCAATTCGGAAGAAAGGGGAGATAAACGGGCTTCTGTATAACGCATGGCTGCCGGGGGATCTCCATCGATGCTCCCATTATTTCCGTGCATTTCCACAAGAAGGTTACGGACCTTCCAATCCTGGCTCATCCGCACCATCGCGTCATAAACTGAAGTATCGCCATGCGGATGATAATTGCCGATTACATTCCCGACTGTTTTAGCGGACTTTCTAAAGCCCTTTTCATGTGTGTTTCCTTCTACGTGCATGGCATAAAGAATCCGTCTTTGAACGGGCTTTAGCCCATCACGTGCATCAGGAAGGGCACGATCCTGAATAATATATTTACTATAACGCCCAAAGCGGTCGCCTAATACATCTTCAAGAGGAAGGTCCCGGAATTTTTCAGCAGAACTCATGAGTCAACACCCTCCTCCTCTAGTACTGAAATATTTTCATTTTCAAGTATGCTTCCATCTTCTTCAAGGCCGAATGCCACATTCGATTCAATCCATTTGCGGCGGGGTTCAACCTTATCGCCCATCAAGGTGGTCACACGGCGTTCAGCTCTGGCTGCATCATCAATTTTAACGCGGATCAATGTGCGCGACTCCGGATCCATAGTTGTCTCCCACAGCTGGTCGGCGTTCATTTCCCCGAGCCCTTTGTAACGCTGGAGCATGTAGCCTTTACCCACCTTTTTAATGGTATCCTGAAGGTCATCATCACTCCATGCATACTCAATCACTTCTTTTTTGCCTGACCCTCTGCTGACTTTATATAAAGGAGGCAGCGCAATGAATACCTTTCCCGCTTCAAGCAGCGGTTTCATATACCTGTAAAAGAACGTGAGCAAAAGGACCTGGATATGCGCTCCATCAGTGTCGGCATCTGTCATGATGATTACCTTATCATAGTTGACATCATCCAGATTAAAATCCGCGCCAACACCTGCCCCAACGGCATGGATAATGGTATTGATTTCTTCATTTTTAAAGATATCCGCAAGCTTTGCTTTTTCTGTATTGATTACTTTACCTCTAAGCGGAAGCACAGCCTGAAAACGCCTGTCCCGGCCCTGTTTGGCTGACCCTCCGGCAGAATCACCCTCAACCAGATATAATTCATTTCTTTGAGGGTTCCGCGATTGGGCCGGAGTCAGTTTTCCCGAAAGCATTGCTTCCGATTTTTTCCGCTTTTTCCCGCTTCTTGCTTCCTCACGTGCTTTGCGGGCCGCTTCTCTTGCCTGGAAAGCTTTTATCGCCTTTTTAATTAACAGAGAGCTTGTCTCAGGGTTTTCTTCAAGGAAATAAGATAAATGCTCGGAAACAACTGAATCGACAGCAGAACGTGCTTCACTGGTCCCCAGCTTGCCTTTCGTCTGTCCCTCAAACTGCAGAAGCTCCTCAGGAACACGAACAGAGATGATCGCCGTGAATCCTTCACGCAGATCCGCTCCATCCAGGTTTTTATCTTTTTCCTTCAGAAGATTCACTTTGCGGGCATATTCATTAAAAGCCCTAGTCATCGCAGTTTTACTCCCTGCCTCATGCGTACCGCCGTCCTTTGTGCGGACATTGTTGACGAATGAAAGAACATTTTCCGAGTACCCATCATTGAATTGAAAAGCAAAATCCACTTCAATTGCATTGCTTTCGCCTTCAAAGCTTACGACAGGGTGCAGAACATCCTTTTCTTCATTTAAATATTCTACAAATGCTTCTATGCCGTTTTCATAGTGAAAAACGTCATGAAAATCATTACGCTCATCTATGATTTCTATTTTCATTCCTTTTAGAAGGAAAGCAGATTCACGAAGACGCTCACAAAGCGTTTCGTAATTATAGGTGGTTGTCGAGAAAATCGACGGATCCGGCTTAAAGTGAATGGTGGTCCCTGATTGATTTGTCTTGCCGATCTTTTCCAATGTGGTCACCGGCTTGCCGCCCAGCTCGAAACGCTGTTCATATACAAAGCCGTCACGTTTAATTTTAACCACAAGCCATTCGGAAAGGGCGTTGACGACAGATGCACCAACACCATGAAGCCCGCCGCTTGTCTTATAGCCTCCCTGGCCAAACTTTCCCCCGGCATGAAGGACAGTTAATATGACTTCTGGAGTCGGCTTGCCCATTCTGTGCATACCTGTAGGCATTCCGCGTCCTTTATCTTGTACACTAATAGAATTATCTTTATGTATTCTGACAATGATATGATCCCCGTAACCTGCCAATGCCTCATCGACAGCATTATCGACAATCTCATATACAAGATGGTGCAAACCCCTTGCATCCGTACTTCCAATGTACATCCCAGGGCGTTTTCTAACCGCTTCAAGCCCTTCGAGTACCTGTATGGCATCATCATTGTAGTCAAAAGCTTCCTGATTTCTTGCCACGAACATACCCCTTTCATTTCCTGCAAAACACTTGCCGCTGAAAACACGGCATTGGAACACCCCATAAGAATTCGGCTGTACGGCCAATTTTCATTGTGAAAAAACAACGTTCGAACAGGTGTTCTATACTTATATTTTACCATATAAATTAGGATGGTCTATGCTTTATTTTATCTATTTATTTGGTTTTGGCAAATAAGATCTTAAGATTTAAGAGATTTATCATGATTATTTCCGTTACACGAACCCTTTATTTACAGGGATTCTATAAAAAATAAAAAACATGAGATCTTATATAGACCTCATGCTTTAGCTTACTTTGTCAGAGCATGTTCAACTTTAATGCAGCGGTCCATGATGACAGTGTACCCTTTTTCTTTAAGAAAATCGTATGCTTCCTGGTTTGCCACTCCGAGCTGAGCCCAGAAGATATCAGCATCTATTTCAGCAAATTCCCGCGCGATTTCCGGAAGAAACTCAGATCGCCTGAATACATTAACGATATCTACATGCCCCTCGATGTCTTTAAGACTGGGCACTGCCTTTACTCCAAGTACTTCATCAACAGACGGATTAACCGGAATGATTTCATAGCCCGCTTTTTGCATCGCCTCTGATACCATATAGGATGTACGATCAGGATTTCCGCTTAATCCTACAACAGCTATCCGCTTTGCCTTTTTTAAGAGGACACCGATTTCGTCCCTGCTTGGGTTTTCAATAGCCATTTTGTTCCCTCCAATTTTATCTGGTTAATTATATTTTACCTAAAAACACAAGAGCACACTAACTTATTGCTTTTATTCCCGAATATCGAGCTTATAAAAATTCAATGACCTCTCAACTGTAAACCCTGCTTTTTTATAAATAGACAGCGCTTTCCCGTTTGCTGTCCCTGCACAAAGCTTTATGCTTTCGGCACCACTATTTACAAAAAGATCATGAACCGCCATTTCCAGCAAATTCAGTCCAATCCCAATCTTGCGCTTACTGGGATTCACACCAATGAATTCAATGCTTCCTTCTTTTTCTTCACGATTGTATTCTGCATATAAATAGCCATTTAATCCATCCGCATCATCGGATGTATAGACTTTTTGATCAGCATTCATTTTTTCGATAATCTCTTTCCCTGAATAATATGTATGAGGAAACACAGTATCATGCAAATGAATAAATTCTCTATGGCGTTGAATGGGCAATAAACTGACCTTTCTTAAACCATTGCTTGAATGTTCTTTCAGTTCCATGTATGTTTGAGCCGATTGCAGCCTGAATCCATTTTTGGATGCAAATTCGGCTGCAGCTTGGTTGGATGTATCAGCAAATAAATAGTATGTATCCAGCTTTCCTTCAAAATAATGGAGTGCTTTTTCCCATAATATTCTCATAAGTTCCTTTTTCTGTACAAAAGGTCCCCATAACTCAGCTGTCCCTTTATAAAGATCTGCATCTATACCCAGAAAACCAGCAAGAGCATCACCCTCCCGGACAATAAACGCAGCTGATTCGGCATCATGATTCATTTCTTCCAGACTTTGAAAAATATCGTTTTGGCTGGTCCCCAAATACCCTATATGACACTCTGGCAAGGCGTTCATTTCTGCAATAAACTCAGATGCCTGCATGAGATTTGCATGGTCTAAAATTTCAGCTTTCAAAACATCACACCCCTTTACTATATTTTACCATAAAAAAACCCGGCTGATTTGCTTTCAGCCGAATTAGAAGATTAATAAACTGCTGTCTCTAATCTTTTGAGCAGCCTCTTTATGCTAGTGTTCGCTTCTTTTAAAACCATTTCTTTATCAACTGTTTTCAGCTTCCGTTTTTCCATCACCATTTTCCCGTTAACAATGGTGGATTCTACGTCTGCACGAGTGGCTGAATAGACAATTCTCGAGATGGTATCGATATCAAAAGACGGATACACATGAAAATCATTCAGATTAAGGATAGCAAGGTCTGCTTTCTTTCCGGGCTCCAGACTTCCGATTTCCTGTTCCATTCCAACTGCCTTAGCTCCGCCGATCGTCGCCATTCTGAAGACAGTTCTCGCATTCATTGCAGTTGGGCCGTGTACAGGCTTCTGAATGATTGCAGCCAACCTCATTTCATTAAACATATCCAGATTGTTATTGCATGGAGCTCCATCTGCTCCCAGGCTGACAAAAGCCTGCTGATCCAATAAGGAAGGAATCTCTGCCACACCAGATGCCAGCTTCAGATTGGATCCCGGACAATGGCTGACCTTTACACCCCGCTCTTTAATGATTCTTTTTTCTTCTTCATTTAGCCAAACACAGTGTGCCAGTATAAGCCTTTCATTGGCAAGCCCAATGCTGTCCAGGTAGACTACATTCCGCATGCCCAGTTCTCTTTCAACAAGGAGAATTTCATTGGCATTTTCCGATGCATGAGTATGGACCCTTACGTTGTATTGTGCAGAGAGATCCCTGACATTTGTCAGCAATTCCTCTGTGCAGGAAACGACAAATCGGGGACAGAAGGCATATTGTATTCGTCCGTTATCACGATTGTGCCATCTTTCAAGGAGATCCACGCTTTGCTGGATGGATTTGGAAGTATTTTCTCTTAACGGAACAGGGACCTCATCCCCTTTATCCATCATGACCTTTCCGGCAAGTGCCCGTATGCCGCTTTCGGCAATGGCCTGAAAGGCATATTCAGTATGATTAACGGTTTCCATGTCCACTACAGTTGTTGTTCCGCTCTGGAGCAATTCGCCAATTCCGAGCATAGCAGAATAATAGATGGACTCTTCATCATGCGAAGCCTCAAGCGGCCAGATCTTCTGCTTCAGCCAATCAAGAAGCTCCAAATCATCAGCCTGCCCGCGGAATAATGTCTGGCACAGATGGATATGTGTCTGAATAAATCCCGGAATGACCGTCTTTCCGCTGGCATCGATTACTTTATCCGCTTTATGTGTTAAATTCTGTCCAATTTCGGCAATGCGGTCATCTACAATATATAAGTCTCCGAAAATGATTTCTTCAGCTGCATTCATTGTAATAATTTCAGCGTTTTTTATCAGAATACTGCTCATTTTCTTTCTCCCCCTTGCATCGGACTGACTTCTGACGGCTCCAGGTTTCCATATGACATAATAAGCTGTCTGTAAAATTGAATGGAGCGCTGATATGCCGCCAGACTAACCCACTCATTTGGCTGATGCGCCAGCTTTTCATCACCTGGGCCGTAAATCAAGGTAGGAATTTCACTCCTTGGATTAAGTACGGCACCATCTGTATAGTAGGACACCCCGTAATGGTCCGCTTCCGATTCGCCCTTTACCATCTGCGCAATTTGAATAATGTCCCGAGCTGGATCAGTTAAAATAGATGGACGGTCAAGAAGAGTTTCAACATTGTATTTATAAATATCGCCCTGATCCAATAGAACATCCAGTTTGGATTTTAGCTTTTTTATAAAATGGGAATGAGATTGAGGGGGAACTGTTCTAATATCTGCTCTGATGCTGCATTTATCCGGAATGACATTGGTCTGCACTCCGCCTTCAATCATGGTAACAGCCAGGCTGCTTTGTCCGAGGGGCTTCTTTTCTGTCTTCCATTCAATTTTCATTTCATCCAATACCCGGATAATTTTCAGCATATGATCGACTGCATTGATTCCCTGTTCCGGCATGGAACCGTGAGAGGTTTTTCCATAAGCTGTAATCTCAAGCCAAAGGGCTCCCTTATGTCCAATCACAATTTTTTCATTTGTCGGTTCGGCAATGACAAGTGCATCAATTTTTCGGCCATCATTTTCTTTTAAAAAAGTCCTGGCACCGCAGCTGTCGACTTCTTCCCCCGCTGTTGCCAAAAAGGTAACATCTGCTGGAGGAACAGTATTTGAAAGATACAGCTCCTCCAAAGCCAGGAACATTGCTGCAAGGCCGCTTTTCATATCAGAAGCTCCTCTGCCATAAATCCGGCCATTTGCGATTTCCCCTGAAAAAGGGGAGTAAACCCATTCTCCTGTTCCAGGTGAAACTGTATCCATATGACCGCATAAGAATAGCTGTTTACCGCTTTTTCCTGGAAGCGTAACTTCAAAATTGCTTCGAGTTTCATCAAGTATGGTCACTTTAAACGGCAGACCATTTTGCTTGCATCTGTTAATAAAAGCTTCAGTCACTAAATGTTCGTTTCCGGGCGGATTGGAGCTGTCAATTTGGAGCAGATGCTGAAGGAACTGAATATCATCCATTAATCTGCCTCCATAATTTGCATTTTAATAGGGGTCACTTTAAACCCATTAACAGGCGCCATGTCCTGGGAACACGTTGTACAGGCAATGACAACATCGCACAGTGCTTTCAGCCTTATGTAATCGCCAGGCTTGGAAAGGGGTTCTGCAATGACATAATCCCCGGCATCATCAAGGACATTATTCATAAAGATATTAATGGGATCCGGAATAACCGGGGGATGAATATTATACTTTTTCAATGCATTCGCAATATTATCATGGCAATTAGGGTGGTCCTCTTTATCGAAATCAACTTTGTAGCGGTAATAATCACATGCCGGAAAGAAGAAATCATGTTTTCCAACAGTATCTTCCATCAGCTGCATTAGAGGACGGCGGCGGTTGCTGTAAAGCCAGTCTCCCGTTTTAAGCCGTATACTGCTTAGTGAAGCCCGCATATGAACAGGTGAAACATGTTCTTCGGGATCTTCATAGTTAAAGCAGACAAAGTCCCCGACCTGTTTTCCTTCCATATCAATAATAATCAGATCTTCCCCTTTGTGAATCAGTGCGCTTCTTCCTTCATACGGCGGGATAATAATTTCGTCCCGGATCTTGCCTCTGTTAAAAACCTCTTTCATTTGATCACCATCCTTTGTTGTTATTCAATGAAAACTGCCACCGCACGAATCGGAGATCCCGTTCCTTTCCGAATTCTGAGAGGGAGTCCGAAATATAGAAATCGCATGCCTGCGATCTGGTCGAGATTGCAGAGATTTTCCGTATTGGTTATTCCGTATTCACGGCAAATAAGATGTCCGGAGTACTTTGGATCATCCGGATGGTCAATGGCCGGGGCATCAATGCCTATATTGACTGCACCTTTATCAGCCAGCCATTTTGCTGCCTGATAATCCAGGCCAGTATACGTGGTGAGCCATTTATCAGTACCATAAGACCGATTGTAATGGCCTGTATAGAGGAGGACAATATCTCCTTTTTCAATAAACTGCTGTGATTTCCTCAGCGCATCCTCGAGATCACGGTCTGTTATATATTGATGAGGCTGGATGTGGGATACATCAAGGCAAACTGCGGGCCCGTAAAAATACTCAAGCGGCATTTCATCGATGTATTGGCCGTCAGGATCATACTCATAAGTTGCATCACTATGAGTTGGACCATGTTCATTGATTAATAGATTATTAGTTGCAAACGTAAATCCAATTTGCTTTTCACTTTCTTCGTGGGAGATATTCGGGAAGATCATTGTTTTCTGATGAAGGGGAAAAACAGGCATCCCCTGATAAATTTCCTGCGTTAAATCGACAAGCTTAACTCCCATGCTATTCCTCCTTTACCTGCTGTATATATGAAAAGCGGCAGAGAACGCCGCTTTAATGATCAATTAATAATGGTCGGGATAACCTCAAACTTATCTACATCAATAAGCCCCATATCTGTAATTTTCCATTTCGGGCTTGTTACCAATGACCAGAATGATAAATGCATAAAGGGAACTTCCATACCGCAGCCCAGAACTTCTTTGGCAAGATGCGATAATTCGTCGACCTTTTCACTCATTTCTTTTCCAGTTAATTCATCTGTCATTAAACCGCCAATCCGGAGAGGAAGATCACCTACTACTTTGCTATCCTTTATCATGGCTATTCCGCCATCCATGGCAATGACACGGTTAACCGCCATGGCCATATCTACGTAGTTAGTTCCTGTTACAATAATATTATGTGTATCATGAGCAACGCTTTCTGCTATGGCTCCGCTTTTCAGATCAAAACCATGAAGAAACGTCTTGCCGATTTTTCCGGTTCTGCCGTGGCGTTCAACTACCAGCAGCGGCAGCACATCCTGCTTTAAGCACGGCTGCACAATACCGTCTTTGACATTCAACATATATTCGCTTCCGCCAGTTAAGTTCTGGAAAGGTATTGCTTCAATTGCCCTAACTTTTGCACGGCTGCCTGGAGCTTCAATGGTGAGTTCCTTCACTGTTACAGGCTTCCGCTTCACTGACTTTTTCACACTTTCCGGATATATGTAGGGAGCAATATCTATAGTTAATTCGCCTTTTTCAGCTGCTTTTTTCCCTGCCAGGTATACCTGATCAATTGTCATATTGTTCAGATCGCTGATCACGACGACATCTGCTCTTTTGCCTGGTGCAATTACCCCCACATCCTTAAAGCCAAAGTGGGTGGCAGGATTAATGGTCGCCATTTGGATGGCTTCCACTGGATCAATGCCAACTGCAATGGTTCTGCGGACGATATCATTCATATGTCCGTAATTTAACAGATCAGCAGGCACCATATCGTCCGATACAAGGATTGCACGGCGGGAATCCAGCCCATCCTCGGTTATGGCGCGAATACAGTCTGCCATATTTCTTTGGGAAGAGCCTTCACGCATGAACACACTTACGCCATTGCGCAGCTTTTCGACTGTTTCTTCTTTCGTTGTAGTTTCATGGCAGGACACATGGTTCCCTCCGCTGATAATATGGGCGGCAAGCTCTTTGCCAAACAATCCCGGTGCGTTCCCTTCAACGGTTTTCCCTATGCTGTTTGCATATGAAACTGCGGCAACAAGGTCGTCTATTAATTCCGGTGCATGCTCATACACGGGACCGATATTGCTGAAGCTTTGAATCTCCCCAATTCCCTGCACATATGGGTCTGCCAGGAGCTCTTTCATATCCTTTGATGTCACATCAAAGCCGGATGTTTCAAGACCGGGAGCATCAGGCACAGCACAAGGCACCGTGAATAATACCCGGTTTGGAAGTGTCTTAGCTTCTTCAATCATTGCCTGCATCCCGTGAACACCCAGGACGTTCCCTATTTCATGCGGATCACCAATCAGCGTGGTGGTACCTGTCGGAATGGAAAGCTTGGAGAATTCCGTACACGTCAGCATCGCACTCTCAAAATGCATATGAGAATCAATGAACCCTGGACAAACGAATTTCCCCTGAATGTTTTCCACTATCGTTTTTGGTCCAATTAAGTCTTTTGCGTCCCCTGCCATTAATATATATTCGCCTTTCATCGCAACGTCTGCTTCATAGATCTCACGGGTGATCACATTAATAAAGTATCCCCCTTTCAGAACTACATCGGCATATTGGCTCGAATCAAGCAACACATCAATAAGCTTGCGGTACTGCACTGCCTTTTTGATATTTTTTGCATCCATTTATTAACCCCCTGTTTCCATTCCTTCTACACTGTCAATAATTCCGATAATGGCAGCATCGATAGGTGCATCTTTATTCTGAACCGCTCTTGATGCCATGCTTCCAGTCACATAGATGACTTTCTCGCCAATGCCGGCACCAACAGTATCAACGGTTATAATGGGGTTCGGTAACATTGAGCCGTCCAATCCTATAGGCTGGGTAATTAATAGTTTTGTGCCCACCAGATTATCATCTTTTCTTGTGGCAGTTACACGGCCAACCACTATTCCCATTTGCATAAAGACCTACCCCTTAATGTAAAATAATTTCGATCTTAAGTTCCTTTGCTGTATCTTTTGCCAGGGGGGTTATGATAGCCCCTTTTGGAACAGTCAGCTGATCAAGATTGTTCAAATAGGCAAACCGGACTGTCTCCTCGGATATAACCGTTTTCTTCATTTGATGAACAGCAAAGTCTGTCCTATCATTGAAATCTATTAATCTGATGCCAAGCACCTTCAGCTCTGTCATCTGCCCATTAAGCTTTCTTTTTAAAAAGTCCGGACCTTTATCCATTCCTTTCAGTTTCCAATACTGGCTGAAAGGATCACCTCCAGCCTTCAAAGCCGTGACCCGTTTCCCTTTTAATAAACCCATTAGGATGATCTGCACCAATGGCCTTTGTTCGTTAAGATTCAATAGATCTGCTATTAAAGAAAAAGATAGAATTGGCAAAAGAATTTCATCAAAATGATCAAGAAGCTGATCATTAATCATTGAAGCAGAGATCCAATCGTCATTTCCGGTCAGAGAAACTAACTCCTCAAGCGGAAATTGGGCCAGCATTTCTTCTTCAGCAGCCATTCTAAGTGTAATATCTTCCTCTGTTAGCTTTTTCAAGTAAGAAAATCCCGGTTCCATTCCTATCAAATGAGAGGTTAATAGAGCCAGGACATGAGGTTTTCTGTCTCTGCAGTTTTCATTTCGCATATAAAGCGCCTGCAGAGTGTTTTTCGCCATAACACTCTGCTTTCTGCTCCTCATGCTTATTCACCGATATTTTTTGATAAAAGAGCTCTTTCAACTTCGCTGTGCGGTCTCGGAATGACATGTACCGAGATCAGTTCTCCAACTCTGCTGGCAGCTTCGGCTCCTGCATCGGTCGCAGCTTTAACCGCTCCAACATCTCCTCTGACCATAACTGTTACAAGACCAAATCCCACTTTTTCATATCCGCAGATCTCCACATTTGCTGCTTTAACCATTGCATCCGCTGCCTCTACTGCGCCGACTAGGCCTTTCGTCTCGATTAATCCCAATGCTTCACCCATTGTGTGTTTCCTCCTTAAGTTTATTAAACTGATGGTTTGTCATTATCATTTTCGTCAGGCTCATTTTGTATTTTAGCTTTCTTTTTTTCATGCGGCTTTTCTACGGATTTAACCTCTTTTTCAGCACCTGCTTCCGGTTGCATGTCTTTCAGTTTGAAATTCGGAAGCAGCTTCCCTGCCACTTCACTGTGTGCACGCGGGATGACATGAGCAGAAATTACTTTTCCTATTCTCTCTGCTGAACTCACACCGGCATCGACTGCAGACTTTACAGCCGCAACATCACCGTTAAAATGGATTGTGACGCCAAGGTAGCCATCCACTCCTATTACTTTTTCAATTCCTACAATTTCTACATCTGCTGCTTTTACAGCTGCATCTGCTGCAGAAACTGCTGTTGAATAACCAACGGTTTCAATCAAACCCAATGCTTGCAACTGAAGAATCCTCCTCCTATGAAATTGTCAGACCGGCTAAATTTTCAGGAATTATTGAGCTGATCTGTGACTGTGCTGCTGGCCAAGCCTTATTTAATCCTGTCGTATTCCTTACAAAGCAGATCCGTGATCCGGGATACCTCATCAAACTGACCGTGAAGAAGCACATAGTTCTTCTCTATCAAAAATTTGATGTGTTCGGCCGTATTTTTTTTCATGTGCCGGTCAAGGAGCAAAATGCTGGAATAATAGTCGATTCCTTCAATGACACCGACACCGCCAATTGACGAGTTTAGCCCCAATTGTTTTGTAAGCCAAGGACTGGGGGACTTTTCTATATGTGCTGTAATCGTTTTAAATTTTTTTTGGGAAAGTTTTTTAAAGAAGCTCTTTAAAGCGTTTAACAGTATTCCATCATCCTCTTCATAAAGCTCCAGCGAAAAGGATTGCCCGCTGTTTTTGTCCCAAGACAGGCAATATCTTAAAGAAGGAAACTCTCTTAAAAGGTCATTCAGTAAAAATAGCTGTCCCGGCGTACATTTCTCTGAAGTAACAACCCCGATTAAGGCTGTTTTTAATTCCCGCTGAAAGGAGCCTTCCAATGCGGGGTGAAGATCTGAGAACAGCCAGACTTTAACACCCTCCGGAGTTTGTCCGATAAGCTGGCTTTCTCTAGCATTTCGGCCGGGTTTTGTTTCAGCGGATTCAGCCCTGGCAGAAACCCGCTGCTTCCCTTGTACCAGGGACAGGGTCTGAAGCTGTGCAATTTTTTCTTTAGCGGAAGGCGTGGGTGAAGAAAGTGAAACTGTCTGCCTTCTAAAGTTTGGTTGTGGATTAGCAGCCTGGGGCGGGTCTGCATGCTTAACAGCTATTCTTTTATTCATTTTTTCTTTCTGATAATTTGGCCGGCTGATGCCCGGTATACCCGACTCCAATCCCGGCTGGCTTTGGTGCGGGGAAAAATTGGCAGCTCCCTTAATAGGATTTACTTTTTGCTTGCTGTAGGGCTTCATCACTTCTTCTACAACACTTTTAATAAAGTCAGACACACATTATGCACCTCCACTTATGGAACATCTTCTTATAGAATTTTGCGAAGTTCTGAATGAGGGCGGGGTATCACATTAGCCGAAACCAGTTCTCCTCCAGCCACTGTATGAGCAGTCTTCCCAACCTCGACAGCAGCTGTAACTGCCGCCACATCCCCTTCAATAATGACGGTGACAAGTCCGGATCCGACTCTCTTTAAATCAACTAAGCTGACATTTGCTGCTTTTGCCATTGAGTCCAGCGCTGCAATAGCTGCTGTCAAGCCTCTTGTTTCTATTAAGCCAATTGCCTTCATTTTTGACCTCCTCTACTGCAAAAGCTTAAAGATAGTCTTCGAGATTCACTTCAATGGGGATTGAAGTTCTTTTAAATAACTCTTCTTTTCCAAGCGGATAGGTTGCATCGATGCCCATCTTATCACTGACTCCTTTTAAATGATGAGAAGACTCGAGCGGTGAACCCTTCGCACCCTGTACGATAAAAATATCATCCCCCGCCTGCACTCTTGTCGCTATAGCCCACTCAACATCATCCGAATCAAAGATATCGACGTCATCATTCACAACAACCACATGCTTTAAATCCTTATCGCTTGCAAAAGCTGCAAGTGCCGCCTGTTTGCCGTCACCATCATGCTTCTTGTCAATTTGTATGACTGCATGATAGCGGGCGACACCGCCCATCGGGATATGTACAGCTTTGATATTTGGAACAACCTGCCTGACGGTGCTTAAAAGTGTAGCTTCCCTGACAAGCGCCATTGGCAGCCTTTCTTCATAACTTGATGGAAAAATAGTCTGTGAGATAGCGTTATTCCGGTAAGTAACGGCTGAAAATTCTACTATCGGCTGTGGCGTTCTGGTGCCATAATAACCGGCCAGTTCGCCGAACGGACCTTCCAGTTCTCTTTCAAATGGAAGCATCTTGCCTTCCAGAACAATTTCCGCTTCAGCCAGTACTTCCAAATCGACCGTTTTGCACTGAACCACATCCAGAGACTGGCCAAGCAGTGCACCTGCTACATCCAATTTGTCGGTATGATACAAATGCGTACTGATCTGAGAACTTAAGACAACAGCCGGAACCACCCCAAACATAACAGCCACTTCCATCGGTTCGCCGATGCTTTCATAATGGGCATATTGCTCCATCAGCTCCGGGGATGTTATGAGAATGTTCGTTCGATTGCCGCCAAGGTAT
Source organism: Cytobacillus sp. SAFR-174 (assembly GCF_051964675.1). Lineage (NCBI taxonomy): Bacteria > Bacillati > Bacillota > Bacilli > Caryophanales > Bacillaceae > Cytobacillus > Cytobacillus sp. SAFR-174. The sequence continues at coordinate 66,539 of NZ_JBQCMZ010000009.1, forward strand.
TGCATCCTGCGAATCGAGGTATACCTTTTTCTGCCCGATAAGTCTTTAACCACCAATATTCCTGCTACATAATAAGCACCTGAGTCATCTGCATGATAGGTTGGGATAGGAAACAAATCTGCCAGATCGAATTCCCCGGTCACAAGATTCTCCTGAACAGGACCAGTTTGCCTTAAAGTTGTCGGAATAGGATTAACTATTGATTCGATGATTTTAGGTATAAGTTCAGATGGGGTGATCCCCATGCTGTCCGCCAAAAGTTCTCTGTCTCCTCCCAAACCGGCAGCCATGGAAGATTGATAGCCTTTGATTTTCTGAAATAAAAAAGGCTGTCTGCCATTTTTCGTATTTATCACTGCTCCCAGTTCATAGAGAGGGTCCACCTCTTTTTTCACCCGATGAAGAAGTCCCATGCTATCCCATCTATCCAGCAAAGCCCTCATTGTTACAGGGTTCATGCCTTTTCCCCCCATCTCTCCAAGAGCTCATGGTCGATATCCAGCATGTCCAATATCCTCGCCACCATAAAGTTGGCCAGCTCCCAAATTTCCGTCGGCTTATGATAAAAACCTGGAGATGCGGGCATTATGCAAGCCCCGCTCTCAGCAAGGAGAGTCATATTGCGCAGGTGAATCAAATTAAAAGGAGCTTCTCTCGGAACAATAATAAACTTTCGATTCTCCTTCAAAACAACACTGGCAGCCCTGCTTAGAAGTGTATCCCCGACTCCGTTCGCAATCGCACCCAATGTATTCATCGAACATGGCACAATCACCATTCCGTCTGTTTTAAAGGATCCGCTGGCAACCGCAGCGAAAAGATTCCGGTTGCTGTGGATAGCGGCATATTCCTTCAGCTCGTCCATCTTGACCCCGCATTCAAATTGCATTACTTTTTCTCCCATCTCCGTAGCAATTAAATGCGTTTCGATCTCTAATTGATGAAGAGCGCGGATCAGTGTATATGCATACAATGATCCGCTTGCTCCGGTTATGCCCACTAAAATTCGTTTTTTCCTTGGAACTGGAGAAGAGTTAGACAACGGATTCGTCTTGGGAGAATTTCTTTTTAGCCAGTTCTTTGTATTCTTCTGTTGATAATATATCTCCGAAAATGTCAATGTCTCTTAGACCAGATACGTGCATATCATCATCCTGTGAAGCGGTGGCATCTGAAACGCAAATCACATTATAGCCATGATACAAGGCATCAGAGGCGGTACTGCGTACACATACATTGGTCCAGACTCCAGTAAGGACGACCGTATCAATTTCTTCTTCTCTCAGGAAGAGATCAAAATCGGTATAGCTGAATGCACTATGCCGCCTCTTTTGGACCACATAGTCTCCTTTGCTCTCATCCGGCTGAAGCTCTGGAATGAATTCAGAACCCCAGGTTCCCTTTATGGCATGGACAGGTCTTACACGGAAATCACGGTCATTCTTTCTGTGAGCCTCCTGAACATGCACAACCTGGATATTGTGATCATGTGCGAATTCAATAAGCTCTTGAATTTTAGGAACAATTTTTTCGCCATTTTCACACCTTAATGCTGCTTTTTCGCCTATAAAGTCGTTTAACATATCAATAATGACTACACAGTGTTTTTTTCCCCTAAGTTCCAATCCGTTCTGCCTCCCTCGATATAAATAGTTATTGCTGTGCTACAGGATCTTTAGTTTTCACATTTACCGCTTCATATTTTTCAAACTTAAATGTTCTCTCAAGCCTCTGGATGCTTTGGCGTGGAACATACTCACCATATCCCGCTTCTCCGACAATCCCTTTGTCTTCTTCAAAGACTACGTTTCCGCGGATAATGGTCTGGACTGGCTTACCTTTTAGTTTCATGCCATGCAGCGGGTTGTATTTAGCCATTGATTCTGTTTTCTGCTCATCAATTACATATTCTTTTTCAAGATCAATAACCGTGAAATCTGCATCACTGCCAATTTCCATTGAGCCTTTCTTAGGATAAATGCCATAATGAATGGCGGCATTTCGGCTCGTTACTTCGACAAATCTTGATAGGGATAGACGGCCTTTATTTAACCCTTCACTGACAAGGATTGGCACCATCGTTTCTACCCCAGGAATGCCAGGGAAGGTGTTCCAGATCGTTGCACCAGGATAATCCTTTTCGGTGGCAATTTCATATGGAGCATGGTCAGTTCCGACAAAGTCGATTGTTCCATCAGCCAAAGCCTGCCAGTGGGATTCGTTATCCTCTTTTCCACGCAGTGGAGGAGCAATCTTTGCATAAGAGCCCCGCTCTGACATTGAATCCTTAGCATTAAGAACAAGGTAGTGAGGGCAGGTTTCAGCTGTAACCTTGACACCACGCTTCTTAGCAGCTTTAACCAGCTCGACGCCTTCCTTTGTGCTCATATGTACTACATGTACACGTGCGTCTGTAGCTTCCGCGAAGCTGAGAATCAGTTCAATGGCCACTTTCTCAGCGAGGCTCGAACGAGCTTCAGCCCATGCAGGTCCGTCAAGGCGGCCTTCTTTTTCAAGTTTCTTCGAATTGAATGTGCAGATATCGTAGTTTTCGGCATGAACACCAATCGGAAGACCGGTTTTTGCCACGTTTTTGAAAATCTCCAGCATTTCTGCGTCAGATACTTTAGGGAAGGTAGGCACAGAAGGAGTCATGTAAACTTTAAACGCAACAACTCCCTGATCGATCTGAGGGTAAATATTATCAATCCAGCCTTCACGTGCATCTTCACCTGTCATGCCGCCCCAGAAGCAGTAATCAATATAAGCCTGATCTCTGATTGGTCCGATTTTTTTATTGAAGCTATCCCCATCCCGAACAGACGGCTTGCTGCAGCACGGCATATCGATAATGGTTGTTAAGCCTCCGGCTGCTGCAGAACGGCTGCCGGTTGCAAAAGTCTCTCTGTGAGTAAAACCGGGATCCATAAAATGAGTATGCGGATCAATACAGCCTGGAACGACTAATTTCCCTTGAATATCAATGACCTTAGATGCATTGAGAAACGAAATGTCATTTGTGTAGCCGACAATCTTTCCCTCGTTTACTAGAATATTCGTTAAAACCTGACGATCTCCCTGCGGAATATTTGCATTTTTCAGAATTAAGTCCATTTACCCTGCTCCTATCTATTAATTTGATTTCTGCCTCAAAAAAAGAGGCAGATGGTTACAGTTGCTGCTATTAAATCATTTCAGCTGAGTGATCTCCTTTCAGCTGTTCGATTCTTTCACTTTCACTTATATTTAACTCTTTATAATTAAATACCAAATTTAATAAAATTGCTGTGATGCTTCCCAGTACAATTCCATTTTCAACCAGAAGCCGTGCACTTGTCGGCAAACTCTCAAAAATCTGCGGTACAACTGCCGAACCAAGTCCGATTCCTATTGAACAGGCAACAATCAGCAGGTTTTCATTTTTGCTGAAATCCACTGCAGAAAGCATTCTGATTCCTGATGAGATAACCATCCCAAACATTGGAATCATGGCTCCACCAAGAACAGCCATAGGAATAATCGTAGTCAGAGCAGCCACTTTAGGTAAAAGGCCTAAAGTCATTAATATGACACCAGCTGCGATAACAACATTTCTCGTTTTTACTTTAGTCAATGCTACCAGTCCCACATTCTGTGAAAAGGACGTATAAGGAAACGCGTTAAAAATGCCCCCTATAACAACAGCCAGTCCTTCTGCACGCAGCCCCTTTTTTATGTCTTTAGAGTCCAGCTTTCTCTCACAGACATCTCCGAGAGCGAGAAATACCCCAGTAGATTCAATCATGCTCACAATCGCTACTAAAGTCATCGTAAGGATGGCTGAGGCATTGAATGTGGGAAATCCGAAATAAAACGGCTGAACAACATGAAACCAGGAAGCCTGGCTGACTTCGGCAAAGCTGACGAGCCCCATAAAATAAGCTGTTATCGTCCCGGCCACCAATGACAGCAGGACAGAAATCGCTTTCATATAGCCTTTAAAAAACCTGTTCATTAAAATAATCAGCACCAGTGTAAATGCAGCCAGGAATAGATTTTCCGCACTTCCATAATCAGGTGAACCAAGCCCGCCTGCAGCATTATTCATGGCAACAGGAATCAGTGATACCCCGATAATAGCGACGACTGAACCGGTAACGACCGGCGGGAAAAACCTCATAATTTTACTCATAAATTGTGATAGGATCATGACGATAATGCCTGAAGCAATAATAGCCCCGTAAATGGCAGTAATGCCCTGCAAATTCCCGATGGCAATCATCGGGCCGACTGCTGTAAAAGTACATCCCAGAATGACAGGCAGCCTAATGCCAAAATGCTTCCCCCCTATAACTTGAAGCAATGTAGCAATCCCGCAGGTAAACAAATCAATCGATATTAAGTAAGCAAGCTGCTGGGCATTAAGCCCAATTGCCGGTCCCACAATCAGCGGTACAATGACAGCACCTGCATACATGGCTAGCACATGCTGAAATCCCAAAGTCCCTACCTTCCAAGGATTTAGCTTTTCCAAAGATTTTCCCCCCAGGTTTAATTCTTTGTTATGCCATAGCCTACTCCAGCATTTTAAAAAACGGCATCACCTCCCAAAAGAAATATTTGTATAAAAAAAACCGCAGCAATAGATAACATCAAAGTAAACCAGATGTTCTATTACTGCGGTCTCATTCAGCTTCCGTTAAACAAAAGACAAAGGAACCGCTCTTATATTCAGGTTTAAGAAAACTGCGTCATGCACAGCTCCCCCAAACATAATGTAAAACTGCTATTCTTCAAAATAAATAATGGTGCATGCTTCTTCAGTAACAGGATCATAATCTTTTAAAATCGTTTTGACTTTTAAATGAAGAGCATCTTCAATCAATCCTTTTAAATGCGATTTGAATTCAACAATCAATGCTGAATCAACCGAAATGGTCAGATGATGGAAGTTCCGGCTCAGCATCTGCAGTGCCTGAACACGCTTATGCTGGGCAAAGATGATGACTCTATCATCAAAAGTTTCAATACGCTGTTTTTTTACGCCTGTTCCATAGATCTCCTGGTTGACTCGATTATAGAGAAAAGCGAGATCTTTTTTGATTGTCTGAGATAATTTTGAGGTTAGTACAGTCATGTAATCCTCCTGTAATCACTATATTAAACAAGGCAATTTTATAAGTCAACATCTTTTTCAGAAAATTCTTACTTGACAAAATATTGACTTAACTATTACACTACAAATCAACTCCCCCTCTATTTCTATAATTGTCCCAATAAAACCTCCCTTCAGCACCATGAAAAATTAAATAGAATTTTTCGTATAACCTCAATAATCGGTTTGAGGGTTTCTACTGGGAACCGGAATTCCTATCTACGAAAGGTATATTTTCTGTGTACTTCATACAGGAACCTTTTGTGCAGGAATTTTTTTGTGCTTATTAGTCTATTTAGAAGAAGATGCATAATATCATAATTTAAATACCTCTGCTTGCTCGCCAGGCTTATATCCCTACAAACTGCTAACACTATCTTTTCATTGTCATTATAGTTTCAAAATCTATGAGGAGGCGAAGATTTGAAAAGTATTCAATTTATTGTTAATGGAAAGGAATGTACGGTCCTTTGCCCGCCTGCGAAACCGCTCCTTGATGTTTTGAGGGAAGATCTGGGTCTGACTGCCAGCAAGGAATGCTGCGGAAAGGGAGAATGCGGATCATGCTCTGTTTTAATCAATAATGAGGTTGTTTGTTCCTGTCTTATTCTCACTGGCCAGGCGGAAAACCAGGTGATCACTACTTGTGAAGGAGTCGGATTATCGCCAAATCTGGATGTGATTCAAGAATCATTTATTGCCGAAGGAGCAACACAATGCGGGTACTGTACTCCGGGAATCATCGTATCTGCAAAAGCATTCCTGGATGGAATTGACCATGTTCCATCCGTTGGGGAAATTAAAACCGCATTAGGAGGCAACCTCTGCCGCTGTACAGGCTATACCAAAATAATTAAGGCCGTTCAGACAGCTGCCAGCCAAAAAATATCCGAGCCGGAAACAATCCGATAATCCATGACACATACCGCCATTTTGCTTGCCGCGGGCCAGTCCAGCAGAATGGGTACTCTAAAAGGACTGCTGCCATGGAATGGAACGACATTATTCGAGCATCAGCTAAACACCCTCAGTAAATCGGTGTTCACTGATCTTGTAGTCGTATTGGGATGTAAAGCTGAAAAATTCCTTCCACTCGGAAAAAATCATTCTGCAAAAATGATAATAAATGAACATTTTCAAGATGGTAAATGCTCGTCCATCATTGCAGGGGTGAAAGCTGCAGACACGTTATCAGAAACGATTCTGATTACATCCGTGGACCAGCCGCTTCATTCTGACATCGTTGATAATCTCGCCGGGAATCTTACAAAAAGCGGCTGCCTGATTGCAGTCCCCAGCCACCAAGGCAAAAGAGGACACCCCATCCTCTTTTCCTCCCGATTAAGGAACGAGCTTTTATCGATAAAGGAAGAGAAAATGGGCTTGAGACATGTAATTCAGCAGCATGAGAAATTTCTCCTTGAGGTGCCAGTTGAAAATGAGCAAATTCATCTTAACCTGAATCATCAGGAAGATTATAAAAATGCTCTTAAAAAATATACCAGGAGGTAAGTCGATGCTTGTTTCAGAGATTGACATGATTACCCCTTCCTCTCTATCCGAATGTCTGCTGCTGCTATCAAAGGAGGGCAGAATCCATAGATTGATAGCCGGCGGTACAGATGCTGCAGTCCGGATGAAGGAAGGCAAATGGCGGCCGGAGGTTTGGATCAATATAAAAAACTTAAATGAACTGCGGTATATCGAGGAAAGTGATGATTATATCCATATTGGCCCATTGACCACACATACAGATATTATTCATTCTCCGCTTCTGCAAAGAAAAGCGGATGTACTTGTGGACGCAGCGCGTGAAGTCGGCGCCACTCAAATGCAGAATATGGGAACAATCGGCGGCAATATTGGAACTGCTTCCCCTGCAGGTGATACCCTGCCGGCTTTGTATGTTCTTGGAGCAAGGCTTGAACTCACTTCTATGTCAAATAAACGAATCCTTCCAATCGAAGAGTTTATCCTTGGTCCCGGCAGGACAGTTTTAAAAGAAAATGAAATGATCACAAAAATCCTCATAAAACCGCAAAAACCAAATGAAATAGGCATTTTCCAGAAGCTCGGCCCCCGGAAAGCACAATCTATTTCCATTGTGAATGTTGCTATTTCGCTCACAATGGACCAGGACCTGAAATGCAGGGAAGGTAAAATCGCCTTCGGGTCTGTGGCACCAACTATTATCCGGGCACGCAAGTGTGAATCTATGCTTCCCCTCGGACAGCTTAATGATGAATTAATCCGGAATATCGCCAAAATTGCCTGGAAAGAGGTCATGCCCATCACAGATGGAAGAGCAACTGCTACATATAGAAGGGATATGGCGAGCGCTTTATTGGAAAGAGGATTGTACCGTTTAATCAGGAGGTGGAATAACCAGTGAACACCAAATGGGTTGGAAAAAGGGTGAAAAGAATTGATGGCCCGGAAAAAGTAACCGGAGAATTAAAATATATGACCGATTACCATTTTGACAATATGGTTTGGGGCAAAGTGCTGCGGTCTGAATATCCGCACGCAAAAATAAATTCCATTGAAATTGAAGCAGCCAAAAATCTGCCTGGTGTTATATGTGTACTAACCCATAAAGATATTCCCGGATTTAATGGATTTGGGATTGTTGTTCCCGACCAGCCTGTTCTGTGTTCTGATGTCGTCCGGTGCACAGGGGACGCTGTAGCCCTGGTGGCCGCAGAAACACTAGAAATCGCCGAGCAGGCACTGAGTTTAATTAAAGTGGACTATGAGCCCCTTGAAGTTGTTGCAGATGCTGAATATGCCCTGACAGATTCTGCTCCTAAGCTTCACCCTGATGGCAATCTGCACAGCCATGTCAAAATTAATAACGGTAACATTGAGAAAGCCTTCGAGGAAGCTGACATCATTGTAGAGAATACCTTCTACTCTCCCCGGCAAATGCATGCTTTTATCGAAACAGAAGGCGGCTGGGGGGTAATGGATGACGAAGGCTTCCTCACGATTCGCTGCCCTGGCCAATATGCATACCGCGATCGAATGCAGATTGCAAGGTCCCTGGCTTATAACCCTGAAAGAATAAGAGTCATTTCAAGCCCAATTGGCGGTGCCTTCGGCGGGAAGGATGAGATCACGGTTCAAATATACCTTGCTCTCCTTGCGCTCCATACAAAGGGACGGCCTGTAAAAATCCATTTAAGCCGGGAAGAGTCTGTCATTGCTGGCATAAAAAGGCATCCTTTTAAAGTCCAGATGAAGACTGCTGCTAAAAAAGACGGGACACTTCTTGCCAATCAGGTAAAAGCCATAGGAGATACTGGTGCTTATGCATCACTTGGAGGGGCAGTTATTGCCCTTGCGATCGAACATTCATGCGGCCCTTATAAAATTCCCAATGTGGATCTCGAGGGCTTCTGTGTGTATACCAATAATGGCATTGCCGGTGCTTTCAGAGGCTTTGGCGTCAATCAGGTATGCATGGGAATTGAAACACATATGGACATGATTGCAGAAAAGCTGGGAATGGACCCTATCGAATTGCGCAAAAAAAATGTCTATCACCAGGGAGAAGTTTCAAGTGTCGGCCATATTGTCAAATCCAGTGTTGGCACCTATAAAACCCTGGAAACAGCAGAGAATTGCGATCTGTGGAAGAACCGTGAAAAGTATAAATCCGAAGTAAGTGAGCCATGGAAAAAACGGGGAGTTTCTGTAGCAACATCCTTTCATGGCATCGGAATGGGTATTGGCCTTCCTGACTATGGAGCCGCCTCTATTGAACTGCTGCCGGATGGAACATTCCTTGTAGGTGTGGGCTGCGAGGAGATCGGAGGAGGCAACAGCACCGCCTATGCCCAGATAGCCGCTGAAATGCTGAACTGTGATATCAGCAATATTAAAATCGTTCAAGGTGATACACAAAAAACCCTTGATGGCGGTACAGTAACTGCCTCCCGCTCCACCTATACCGGAGGAAGAGCTGTTGCGGCAGCAGCACCCAGGATGACTGAGCTTCTTATTCAAACTGCTGCTGAAATGTTGAATTTAGATTCATCTCAAATTGACTTAAGACCGAACCATATTTCAGCCCATGGAGAAATCATCCCTTATAAGTCTATCTATAAATACCTTTATGATCATCATCAGGCAACTAGAGTAGAAGGACACTTCTACCTGCCGAAAGAAAAAGAAGAAATCAAAGGTTCAGGCGGTGCTCCCCACCATTTATACGGTTATTTGACACATGTGGTGATGGTGGAAGTTGATACTTTAACAGGTGAAACGGAAGTTTTGCGGGTTGTATCCATCCCGGATGCGGGCAAAGTCATTAATCCGCAGGGGCTGGAGGGCCAGACTGAAGGCGGAGCCGTAATGGGCATCGGCTATACCCTGTATGAAGATGTACTGATCGAAAATGGATATCATAAAACGCGGAATTTCACTGATTATATCATTCCTACTATCCGCGAGACTCCTTTGATTGAGACCTTTCCGGTAGAAGAGCCCGAACAATCAGGGCCCTTTGGGGCGAAGGGAATTGGAGAAGTGGTGATGATTCCGATTATTGCTGCTATCATGTCAGCCATATATGATGCAACCGGAGCCAGAATCCGCCATCTGCCCGCTACTCCCGAAAGAGTGTTCAATGCATTAAAAGATCTCAAAAAACAAAAAGTCCAATCCTCAAGGTGATCCTATTGATGAGCCGCAATTTATTTGCCAGATTAGAAGAGTCAATCAAAAACCGGAAAGATACATTTCTGCTGACCATGACAGATTATCCGGATGAAAAACTCATTGGAACGAAAGCTTTATTATGGCCTGACGGAGATTTCTGCACCGAAGCCTCCCTTCTGCCGCTGGATGTGAGAGATTTATTAGCGGTACATTGCAATAAAATGGTCACTAAAAAACGATCCGGCACTGTGAGATTTATGTGGAAGGATCGTTTAGTTGAGTGTTTTGCTGAGTACTTCCCTTCTCCTCTCCATTTGATCGTCGCCGGTGCCGGCCATGTGTGTGAACCCGTGGCAGAAATGGGACGTATGCTCGGATTTTTCGTGACAGTAATAGACGATCGGAAAGAATATGCAAACAGGGAGCGCTTTCCAAATGCAGATGAAGTGGTTTGCCAATCCTATCTGGATTATTTCCAGCATGTCGACATTACAGATAAAACCTATATTCTCCTTCTCACCCGGGGACACAAGTACGACGTTCTCAGTTTGAGTGAACTTTTAAAAAGGGAAAGTCGGGCAGGATATATTGGCATGATCGGCAGCAGAAGACGTATTTCAGGTGTATTTGAAGAACTTCAGCAGGATTTTCCGGATGAAAGCTTTGAAAACTTATACACCCCTGTGGGTCTCGACATTGGTGCTGAAACTCCTGCAGAGATTGCAGTCAGCATCATGGCAGAAATTCTGAAAGTGAAAAATCAAAAATCCGGAGATTCCTTAAGTTCGCAAATTAAAAGATTTGCAAAAATGGGTTTCCATGAGGGGGCTGCCAAATGGACCAAATGCAGCTTATAAAGCGTACCCTCGATATCAGGAAAGGAGGTGAGAAAGCAGCACTCGCCACAATTATCCGCACGAAGGGCTCTACCCCGAGAAAAACCGGAAGCCGGATGATTGTGTTCCCCTGCGGAAGAATAGAAGGAACAATTGGCGGAGGCTGTGGTGAAGCAGAAGTAATTGAGAAGGCTTTCCAGGTCATACAAACAAATACCCCAAGTCAAAAGCGCGTAGATTTAACAAAAGGGCTGTTTTATGAAGATGGCGGAATATGCGGTGGAATTATGGATGTTTTTATTGAACCCATCTAACCAGGAAAATAGATCTCCCGCCTGTTCCATGGTCAAGTCAGTTCGTGTCTCTGGATGAACATTAACCATGAATAAGGAGTGACCTTTCATGTCGATGATTGAAAAGGATCTTGGGTCGGGCCTCCCGCCTGCCTCTAATGCGAACCTCTTAGAACGGCTCTTTAAGCTTTCCGCACGGAACACAAATGTAAAGACAGAAATTCTGGCAGGCATTACGTCGTTTATGACAATGAGCTATATCATCTTTGTCAACCCGATTATCTTAGCTGACGCTGGAATACCAAAAGAAGCCGCATTGGCTGCAACGATTTACGCAAGTGTCTTCTGTACCCTTCTAATGGCACTGTGGGCAAATTTCCCTGTAGCAGTAGCTCCAGGCATGGGGCTGAATGCATTTTTTGCGTATACAGTTGTTCTTGGTCAAGGTCTTTCCTGGCAAACAGCCCTTGGAGCTGTATTTATATCGGGTATAGTGTTTTTAATTTTGACAGTTACCGGGGTCCGGCAGAAGATCGTAGATGGTGTCCCGGATGTCTTAAAGTCAGCTATAGGTGTAGGGATTGGTTTATTTATTGCTTTCATCGGGTTAAAAAATGCAGAACTTGTAGTCGCAAATGACGCTACGTTTGTCGGCTTGGGAAGTATCACAAGCAAGGGGCCGCTTCTAGCTCTATTCGGATTAATTATTGCCGCCCTCCTGATGGCAAAGAAAGTAAAAGGCGCCCTGCTTATCAGTATATTGGGTACAAGTGCAGCAGCCATGATTATTGGCTTCATTGCCTACCCAAAAGCCGTAAGTGATATCGTGTCACTCAATCTCCCAAGCATGTCTGAGACGTTTCTGGCTATGGACATTATGGGAGCAGTAAAATATGGCATCATCTCAGTCATTTTCTCCTTTACGATTGTAGAATTATTTGACAATTTAGCTACCCTCATCGGATTATCAAGAAAAGCTGGCCTCACAGATGAAAATGGAAAAATTGAAAACCTGGATCGTGCCCTTCAGGCAGATGCAGTTGGAACGATGGCAAGTGCAGCCTTCGGAAGCACTGCCTTAAACGCTTATGTGGAAAACGCCACAGGGATCTCGGAAGGCGGACGCACTGGTTTAACTTCTTTAACCGTAGCTGCACTGTTTTTCCTGTCGCTCATTTTCGCTCCACTCATCTATTTCATACCGTCTGTCGCCACTGCACCTATTCTTATTCTGGTTGGCGCCTTAATGCTTAGTGAAATAAAACATATTAGCTTTGATGACTTTACTGATGTAATTCCTGTATTTTTAACGATTGTTCTCATGCCATTAACTTTCAGTATCGCCCAGGGACTGGCATTCGGCTTTATCTCTTACACAGTGCTTAAGCTTCTTACAGGCAAGCATCAGCAAATCCATTGGATCATGTATTTTGTCAGTGCTGCTTTTATTATTAATTTCATTATGGGCGGACATTAATCTCATGACAGTCATTTTTTAAAAAGCGAGGAGTCCGAATGAAGCTTACCCTTGAAACGTTACAAAAAAGAATTGATGTGGCGGCCAAAAGAACTCCTGCCGATCTGGTTATTAAAAACGGAAAAGTAATAAACGTATTTACACGTGAAATCATCGAGGAAGACATAGCGATTGCGGATGGATTCATAGCTGGATTAGGAAGCTATGAAGGCAAGGAAATTATTGATGCTGGGGGCAGCTATATCGCCCCCGGCTTTATTGATGGGCATGTTCATATTGAGTCGGCGATGGTTACTCCTGCTGAGTTCAGCAATGTTGTCCTCCCCCATGGAGTAACGACTGTGATTGCAGACCCTCATGAAATAGCCAATGTCAGCGGAAATGACGGCATTGACTTCATGCTGGAATCTTCAGATGGTATCCCGCTCGATGTATTTTTTATGCTTCCATCCTGCGTGCCTGCAACTCCATTTGAAAATGCCGGCGCTTCCCTCAGCTACACAGATCTCGAAAAATATTACAGTCACCCAAGAGTGCTGGGGCTCGGTGAAGTTATGGATTATCCCGCTGTTATGAACAATGATGATGGAATGCTGAAAAAACTGGAAGCAGCTTATAGTAAAGGAAAATGTATTGATGGGCATGCAGCAGGACTTAATTCGGATGAAATCAATATTTACATGGCAGCCGGCATAAGAACAGACCATGAATGCATCAATCCTGAAGAAGCACTGGACCGAATTCGCAAAGGGATGTATGTTATGCTGCGGGAAGGGTCTGCGGCAAGAGACTTATTGTCACTTCTCAAATCTGTCAGTGAACAAAACGCACGGCGCTGTTTATTCGTTACAGATGACAAGCATCTGGATGACCTGATCAATGAAGGCAGCATCGACTATAATGTCAGAATGGCCATTAAGGAAGGGATGGATCCTCTCCTAGCCATACAAATCGCTACTCTGAATGCAGCAGAATGCTTCGGCCTGAAAAATAAAGGGGCTATTGCTCCCGGGTATGAAGCCGACCTGATTTTTCTGAGTGATCTCAGGAATGTCAAGGTTGAGAAAGTTATGAAGACCGGAGTAATTGCTGCAGAAAACGGGGTCATGAAGAATTCAGTTCCAAACAGCATTGCACCTGCAGCACCCATCTTGAACAGTGTCAAAATCAGCAGCATGAGCTATGAAGATTTAAGCATTCCGATTGGGAATGGTGACTGCAATATCATTGGCATTATACCGAACAGCATTGTGACCAGGCACCTGGTGGAAAAGGCAGAATCAATTGATGGTAATTTCCAGCCAAATCCTCATAGAGACCTCTTAAAGCTGGCTGTTGTGGAGCGGCACAATTGCACAGGCAGCCTGGGACTTGGCATTGTGAAGGGAATAGGGATCACAAGAGGCGCGATTGCTTCAACAGTTGCCCACGATTCTCATAACATTGTCGCAGCAGGCACATCGGATGAGGATTTGCTGGCTGCCATTAAGCAGACCGCAGCCATGAAAGGCGGCCTGGCTGTAGTCCAGGATGGGAAGATTCTTGCCGAACTGCCTCTGCCTATTGCAGGGCTCATGACTGATCGGGATTCTTCATTTATCCATTCACGTTTATCCCAATTGAATCATGCACTTATGACAATCGGATGCAGCATGGAATTCAACCCGTTTTTGACGCTCTCATTTTTAGCGCTTCCGGTTATCCCTGAACTAAAATTAACTGATAAGGGTTTATTTTCTGTAAGATCTTTTAGCCACATTAAAGCTGAGGCAGAAAAATAAGGCCGGGATGTTCTCCGGCCTTTCTTTCATTTTTTAGCTGCTTCCTTATTAGTTAAAGTTAAGGCAGACCAGGCTGTTTCATCTGCAAAGTACCTGCTCCAGCTTGCAACACCGGCTAAATTATACTTCTTAGCTAATTCAGCCCGTTTGGATAGTGAAATTTCATCTTCAAGCCACACTCTGTATGTGATTTTATCTTTTTCTGAATAATGCTCCGCATAATTTTGCCCGCTTACCGGATCGTATACCGGAGTAATTTTATTTTGACTGAGCCATTCTTTCACTTTGCCCATCGAAAGGGCTTTGGAAGAAACATCCCCATTTGATTTTTGTTCCCATAATCTTGTATATAAAGGCACACCCAATATTAATTTCTCATTGGGCACAACCTCGAGCAAAAGTTTCAGGTTTTCCTCGACCCACGGGAGGCTTGCTACACTTCCCGCAACCTGTGAGCTGCCCCAATGCTCATCATAAGCCATGACTACCATATAATCTGCTATCCCGGCAAGCTTATCCCTTTCATAAAAGGCCGACCAATTACCGCTTGATGAAATGAAGGTGATATCCATCGACACTACTAAACCTGCGTCATGAAAGTATGGAGTGGCTTCCCTCACAAACTGTGTAATGAAAGGCCCGTCTGCAGGATTAACATTTTCAATATCAAGATTGATCCCGTTTAATTCATATAATTGACTGAAATGCAGAAGCTGGCGAATCATATTCTGTCTTGTTTCAAAAGAACCAAAAGCTTCATGTGTTAATTCAGGGTCAAATGCATTTGAAAACAAACCCCAAATTTGGTATCCCTGTTTTCTGGCCCATTTTGCATAATCCTTCGAACCCAGGTTCTTGATATTTCCTTTTCCGTCCGCAAGCTCAAACCATGTTGGTGAAATGACATTAACACCAGGCATTTTTGGGATGCTCGAAGTATTCGGGTTTTTAGTATATACAGCTTCCCAGGTCAGCTGAATTGGACCTTCCATTTTCGGAACTGTGTTTTTTGTTTCTTCAAGAGAAATAGCTATCTCCTTCCTCTCTCCCTTTTTTATGTATTTCTTTTTCAAAAAGCCGGCTGTACCGTCTTCTTTTCTTATAAAATAGTAGTCTTCTTTTTCCTGTTCTATAAATACATTCTCTTTCGGAGCCACGGATGCCGTATAGGGTGAATCCAGGCTTGCTTTCGTTCGCAGCCGGAGCAATTCTTCATGAATTTCTTTTTCCTGCACTTTACCAGCAACCATTGTCTCTCCATTCTTTTGAACCCAAACTGCATTTGTATCGGATAGAAGCGAATACGTTATTGGGTAGAAAACCAATAGGGGCTCAATCGCCAAATACCTGTCTCCTTCTATCTGTTTAACAGCTGAAAAGTCCAGTTTCACAGGCTTATCATTGACATAATAGGTCGACGATTCAGACGGCATCTGCGCTACTTTGTTTTTAGTGGCAATAATGATAGATTGTGAATGTTCATCAAAAATCATCGCTTCGTCAATAAACTCCTGCAGAAAAGTTAGTGGCAGGTAAATCGTTTCCCCTTCTATATAAGCATTTCCCGCCTGTTTGCCCATAAACAAAATCGGATGATCTCCTTTAAAGTAATCTGCCTTCTCCTTTGAAGCAAAAGGGTAAAAAATTAGAATTATGCTTGAGGTTATCAGTGTAAAAGCAAACAAAAGCCCCGCAAAAATAAGTTTTTTAGCGGAAGGCTTTTGTGGTCTTGTTTCAATTTCATACATTCCTTTTCCTCCCCCTGCATTCATCGTAACGAAATTATCAAAAAATGGGAAGAAAATTTACAATGTTTTCCTATTATTTCACCCCTCCTATATTAACGGAATTTATATAAGAAAGGTTTCATGTTTTTGTCAGTATGTTGTAAAGTGAGTAAGCTTCTGCAGTCTGTAAGTAATATATTTAACCCCCGGCATTTTCTCATTGGATGAATAGTTCTTTGTATAAATGGCACCGTTATTATTCCAAAGCTTATTAAAATACCTGTCAACATCCCTCATAACCTGGGATTGGGCTGGGGCACTGATTTTTATATTTGTCTCCAGGTTTAAATCATCCAGATTTCTTCTTGTAAAATTAGCTGAACCAGCTATGATCAAACTTTTTTCTTTGCCGGTTACATACATGATTTTTGGATGGTATTGTTCAAATCCAGTATTATACCATCTGATTTTTATGTTTTCATGGCCTAGCTTGTCCAATTCAGCTGCAACAGGTATATTAGGCAGCCCAATTTTTTCAGATCCGAAAGCGTTCTGGTTGGGATCCAGGATCATTTGTACTATAACTCCCCGGTCGGCTGCTTCTTTAAGTGCGTCAACCACTTTTCGGTCAGCAAGATAAAACATGCCCAGCCAGATGGTTTCCCCTTTCTTGACTTTATTGATTTCTTGAAGGATATGTTTATAAATCTTGCCTTCAGTCAGCACCTGGGCCTTAAGCGGGCCGGTTTTATTGCTCTTTTCAGGTTTGAAATCTGCCAATTTGCCGGATGCTGAATAATCGACCACTGCCTGCTCGGTTTTGACGAGATCAGCTAAGATTGGCCCTTTTACTTCAAATGCTATATTGGAATGAAACCCGCTGGCATTGTGAGGGTTTCCTGAAGTTACAATTCCTGTTTTTTCCGTCACAAAAACCTTCCTGTGATTTGCTTTTATGTTCATTAGATCAAGATAGGACCTGAATGTCACTTTTGGAGCGTTTTCTGCAAGCGGATTGGGCAGCCAGCCTTCACCAGCCTGGCCAAACCATTGTATAAATACACGCCAAAATGCCGAATAAATGGGATTTGAATCCCTTAAAGGAACTAGTGAAGTATAAACCACGTTTATGCCATTCTCTTTAAGTTCCCGGAATTCCGGAACTTCATGCGATCCATAGGTGCTGTTAATCCGATCTGTGATCACAGTAATATCCATATTCGGGCGGCTGAGCTTTTTTTCAATCAGCTTATCAGTTATTTTACCGCTAATATCCGGATATTTTTTATCCCCATCGTTAAATCCATTAAATAAAAACATATCCATCACTATAAAATCCTCTGACTCGTCAATTGCTTCTAAAATACGCTGAAAGATCTGCTGTTCACTTTCTCTTTTGCCATTTTCTTTCTCATAGGTTAAATCGTAAAGGAACTGAACATCCTCTGCAGAATATACTTCCCCTTCGAATGAAAGACCCTTTGGCAATGATTTATTGGATTGATAGATAATGGTTGCTGCCAATACCAGCACAAGGCTCAATATGGGTATCCATACCTTTTTTATTTTTACTTTTCCCAGAACCTTTTTCACCAAGACTCCCCCTGCTCCTTAGACTGCGATAACTATATATAGACCATTTTTGACTATTGTAAACTCATCTATGCGCCTTCAGGCAAAATAAAAGACGAAGGCCGGGTGCCTTCGCCATTTATCTATATTATTAGCCAACAAGCTTTACAAGCATATGAGACAGCTTATGCTTTTCTTCTTCTGTTCCTACCTTCCACAATTCCTGAAGTAGCTTTTCTTCACGGTTTCTCGGTTCTTCTTTGGAAGCCAGATAATCTCCAACCTTTTGAGCAGTATTAGCAAGCTGCTCCTCATCCATGCCCATTTTCTGTCCCATGGAAACCTTACCGCTTAAATAATCTTTAAATCCGTCAAAGCTTGAAAGTATTTCATCTTTCTTTTCGCTCCCCATATTATCTAGCTTTCCCTCTACATTGGCTGCTTGTCCATTTACGCTATTCATATTTTGTTCCATGCTGAATCTCTCCTTTAATTGGATTTGATTGCTGTGACAGTCTACTAATACCCGGTGTCAAACATATCAAACACAAGCCAGAGAGTTTGAAGCCCCCGGTGAAATAAATTGGACTTCTTTTTAATTGCACATGGTATGCTGCTTTGCTCACATGGTACAATATACTAACATAGAAAGTATGAAGGAGAGTTCTTATGATTTATGGAATTATCATTATTTTAGCTTATTTACTTGGCTCCATTCCTTCTGGTTTAATTGTAGGAAAACTTTTTTATGGAGTGGATATTCGAGAGCATGGCAGCGGAAATCTAGGCGGTACCAATACTTTTCGGACACTTGGAGTTAAGGCCGGCATGATCGTGACCATAGCTGATATCCTAAAAGGCACCCTTGCTGCATCACTTCCCTTGTTCTTTGGATCGGATATGCATCACCTTATAGCCGGAATTTTTGCTGTTATTGGACATATGTACCCTCTGTTTGCCGGTTTTCGCGGAGGAAAAGCGGTGGCAACCTCAGGCGGAGTGCTATTAGCCTATGTACCGTTCATGTTTCTTATCATATTGGGTGTTTTCTTCTTAAGCCTTTACATAACCAAGTATGTGTCATTATCCTCTATTCTGGCAGCAGCAGCATCCATCATTTACGCTCTTATACTAGGTGACATACCCCTGATTATAGTTGTTTCTATCCTGGGATTCTTTGTTATTTACAGGCATAGGGCAAACATTAAACGAATCAGGGACAAAACCGAACCCAAAATAAAATGGCTTGGCTGAAATCCAGCCGTCAATGCAAAACAGCAGACCTTTTATCTGCTGTTTTTTACTTTGCGAAAAAATTTTTATACATAAAAAAACATAAATTGATATCTTTCGCCATACATTAGTTTAGGCTTAACTTTTGCCGAAAACGCTAATGTTAGGATGAACAATGAGATGGAAAAGGAAAAAAACAGATATATAAAAAAAGCAGAAAGAGAAATCTGCGAAAGCGGCAGTCAGCTGGCAGCAGCATTAGCCCATGAAATAAGAAATCCGCTGACAACAGTGAAAGGGTTTATGCAGCTCTTGATGCCCCATTTAGTTGAAATCGGCAAAGAACAGTACGCCCAAATTGCCATTGATGAGATTAATAGGGCAAATGATATGATTTATGAATTTCTAAATGCATCGAAACCTGGATTAAACAAGAAAACCGAAGTAGACTTAAACACATTGATTCAGGAAATGAAGATTTCATTCGAAAATCAGGCAAATATAAAAAAAATAAACCTTTCAGTTAACCTATGTCCTGGAGAGCCCACCATCTATGGTGATTCTAATAAGATAAAGCAAGTACTGATCAATTTAATTAAAAATGCACTTGAGGCATGTGAAGACGCTCATGCAGGAGAAGGAAAGGTTTGCCTGACTGCCAAATCAAACAGCCGTAAAGCCCAAATCATTATTGAGGACAATGGACCGGGCATGACAGAAGAAACGATTAACAGATTATTTGTTCCATTTTATACAACGAAAGAAAAAGGGACTGGCATTGGTCTGTCAATATGCCGGAAAATAATTGAGGAACATAATGGCAGAATTATAGTCCAATCCACTCTTTCACAAGGCAGTGTTTTTACAATTGAACTTCCTATGGCTTCGAACCAATAAAAGGCATTAAATATGATGGAAAAATTGCAGAAAATGATGAAAAATGCAAAAGTTCATATTAAAATTAGACTATTAATATATTTTATGATGCTTTATATTAAGGGGATAATTTTGATGAAAAACAGCAAAGCCTTCCTGTTATCTGCATTTTTCTGTACCACATTAGTAATTTGCCCGTGTCTCTTAATCTATAAAATGCACACTGAATATAAGGCTGAGGCAGCCGAAGCCAAATCTTTTCAATTGCATGCTGAAAACAGGGAAACTGCCGAGGGTAATAAAATCCTTATTGAAAGGGTGACCTTGGGAGCTATTGGAGACATCCTTATACATGATTGGGTATATAATGATGCAAAAACAAAAACAGCCTATGATTTCAAACCGATGTTTGAACATGCAAAATCGCTATTAAGTACACCCGGTCTCTTACTTGCCAATCAGGAGACTATTCTGGGCGGCCCTGAAATAGGAATTTCCAGTTACCCAATGTTCAACAGCCCTCAGGAAGTGGGGAATGCTCTCATTGATGCAGGCGTTGATATTGTTTCAACTGCCAATAACCATTCACTCGATAAGGGAGTCAAGGGCTTGGAAGCATCTCTGGATTATATGGACCAAATTGGATTGCCGCATGTGGGAACAAACAGAACACCAAGTGAGCAGCAAACCTTGAAAATACTCGGCAAAAACGGAATTAAAGTTGCCTATCTTTCTTATACATACGGCACAAACGGAATTCCCGTTCCGTCAGGGAAAGATTACTTCGTAAATCTCATTGATGAAACCGCAATGAAAAAAGAAATTAAACGGGCTAAAGAAGGAGCTGACGTCGTTGTGATGAGTATGCATTGGGGAGATGAATACGAGCTTCAGCCAACAGAGGAGCAAAAGAGATTAGCTGAGACTCTCGTAAATGAAGGTGTTGACATTATCTTCGGCCACCATCCGCATGTTCTTCAGCCTATGGAGTGGATTGACAGAAAAGACGGCGGCCGGTCATTGGTCGTATACTCGCTTGGCAATTTCTTATCCGGACAGATGCGCGATTATAAGGATATAGGCGGACTTGCAACCGTGGAGGTTACAAAATATATTGATCAAAATGGGGTGGATATCAAACTTTCCGATCCTGGCTTCGTCCCGACCTACGTCAGCAATAAACAGCTGAAAAATTACCGGATCGTGCCGCTCGAGGATGCTGCAAGCTTTGGTTTACCCCATGCAAAGTCCAAATTTGCCGAAATTATGAAACATATGATGGGAAATGTTCAGTGAAGCGCTTTATAGCGCTTTTTTTGTGTAAAAAATGGTAAAATATCTTGTATGCAGGGAGGTTCGATTATGAAAACCGCTTACGTTAATAAGTCTCTTCCTTTTTTGCAGCTAAGTGTATTCACCGCTGGCGTATTGCTTTTTCAATTGAAGCTTTTCGCTTTAGCTTTCATACTTTCGTTTGGACTTATCATTTTTTTATTGCTCCTCTCAAAGCAGGAGCGTGTTTTTTCCTGGACCATTGCCGGTTATTTAACAGGCAGCCTTTTGTTTCTTTATGGCGATAAGCTGCTTGATGCACTGCCTCTTCCATACTATATCTTAATGATAATAAATAGGCTTCTTTTGGCGATCCCGATCCTGATTCTGGTCTATATTTCAATAAAGTTTAATAAAACGGCTATCCCCTTTCTGCAAAAACCGGATTGGAATTCCCTCATATTTTTCCCATTTATATGGAGCGGTTTCCATTCAATAAAAATAAAACATTTTCTTATGATTGCTATCCTAATTAATTTTGCCGGATTTGCTTATTCTATTTTTTCAGCAGATAACTCGTTTTCAAGGGACTTTTTGATATTCCTGATTGGCTTCTCAATTGTAAATGGACTAATGGAAGAGCTTTTATGGAGAGGAATCATCTTATCCAGAATGGCTGAACTGTCAGGTGAAAAGGCAGCAGTTCTTTTTTCCGGGCTGGCATTTGGATTTTCTCATATGATGCTTGGCTACTCATTTATTTTGTGTCTTCTGTTTGCTGTCGGCGGGATATTTTACGCGGCCGTCACAGTGAAATCCCAAAGCATCTTTCCTGCTTTCATATGGCATATGGCCATGAACGTATTTATGATATTAAGCGGTTTAATATCTTTTCCGGGCTAGTTGAATGCTGACATGGCATCAAAAAAGAAATGAAACAGACATTTTATTCGCACACAGGGAAAAACTAGCCTATAATATGACTATCACCCAGGAGGAGGAATTTCAAATGAACATACATATCGAAGATCAGGCTGCCCAATGGTATCAGGAGGAAATGCTCTTAAATAAGGGTGACTATGTCCGCTTTTTTGCAAGGTATGGAGGCTGCAGCACTGTGCAGCAGGGATTTTCATTAGGGGTCTCGAATGAACAGCCACACGACGCTGGAGTGCAGACCGAAAAAAACGGAATTACTTACTTTATCGAAGAAAAGGACTTATGGTATTTTGATAATCACGATTTAGTCGTGACATTTAATGAAAAAGCACAGGAGCCTGAATTCAAATATAACAATGAGTAAAAGAAGCAGACACCGCCTGCTTCTTTTTTTTAGGTAGTTAAGAATAATTCTTAAGCTGGATAACTGTCTAGCTCCCAGGCGCCTTCCGCCTTTCTCATTCCAGCTGTTCCAACTGCTCCAATAGCTTCTCTTTTTCAAGGATTTCCTTCTGCCTGGCCCCAATCAAATCAAAGTGTGAGTAGCCATCAGTCCGATAATCAATCCACTCTGGCTTAAGGCCATGCGATTCTCCCCAATCAATCAATTTCTTCAAATCTGAACAGCCGACCTTTGTGACCGTTTTACACCCAGGGAACCGCTCATCCAGCCAATAATGAGTTAAAAAAGCAATTTCTCCACGGTCTATTTTCCTCTTCCATTCTTGAAGATCTTTTCTTCGAAGGCCGAATGCCATTTCTATTCTCCATCCTTTAGTTTATCGCAGGTCAAGGCAGTAAGACTCCCACTGATTGAAGTTTCACTTATCTGACAGCACCTTCAGGAAGCTTTTTCGCTTGTTCATATGCTTCATGCCAATCAGGATATTTCTTTTTTATTGAAATTGGCCGGAAATTATCCTTCTTGACGCAAACATGCTTTGACAAGCCTGTTACGGCAAGCTCTCCTTCATCATTGAATATTTCATATCCGTAGCTGACGCGGAAACCGTCATACTCTTCGATCCAGGTTTTAATTGTGGCAGTCTGCCCGTAGCGCAATGGTTTTTTATAAGAAGCAAGAATATCCAGAACAGGAGAGATAATTCCATCCTTCTCCATTTCAGCATAGCTGAATCCAAGATCTTTAATGATCTGTGTCCGGCCAAGTTCCATCCATACCAGGTAATTGGCGTGGTATACTACTCCCATTTGATCTGTTTCTGCATACCTTACCTCTATTTCTTTTGTTGAGATGAGCATCCCTATTCCCCTTTACTAATTTTATTTAAAGCGATTTCGAAATCCGGCTTCTCCAAAATGCTTACCTGCTCAATATCCTCAGCAAGTGCTGAAACAATTCTCATGGCCTGTGCCTGAATGGCCTCATCAGCAAGATTGGCCGCAAAACGTCCATTCCCGTTTACTTCAATCTTTGATAAAGTGTGGTTAAGGTAATCCTTTGCTTCCTCCGTTAGAGTGTATTCATATTTTCCAGCATACGAAATAATAATTTCCAGGAGCTCTGCGGTTGAATAATCTTTGAAATGAAAGAACTTTTTGAATCGGGATTTCAACCCTGGGTTACTTGACATTAGCTTCTCCATTTCATTCGGGTAGCCTGCCAAAACAACGACAAGATTTTCATTATGCTTTGTCATTTCATCCACTAACGTATCAATGACTTCTTTGCCAAAATCTCCTGATGTCTGGGAAAGAAGTGAATATGCCTCATCAATGAATAGGACACCACCCAATGCCTCTCTTATCTTTTTCTTTGTCTTGATAGCAGTTTGGCCAACATAGCCCGCTACAAAATCAGCACGGCTCGCAACTATCAAATGTCCGCGTTTGAGAAATCCGCATTCCTTCAGCAATTCTGCATAAATCTTTGCTACAGTCGTTTTTCCTGTTCCCGGATTACCGGTAAATACTGAATGAAGCTGGATTGGTACAACCGGAAGACCTCTTTCACGACGCACCTGCTGCATTTTAACAAAGGACACTAAGTTTTGAACTTCTTTTTTAACTGTTTCAAGTCCGATCAGCCGGTCAAGCTGCTCCCGAGGATTCATCAGCTTTTCTTCTTCTTCACTTTCAAAATCTTCTTTTTCCAAAAGTGTATAAGACATGATGTTTTCATTACTTTTTGCTTGAGAGCCTTTTTTAAAAATCGCATCCAGAACAATGTTTCTTACAGTCCTGGCATTACCGAATGTATCATCAACCCGCTCTTTTTCAATACGTTTGCCCAGTTCCTGTTTTGCTCCTTCTGTTAGAACATAATCATTATCGGCTGACAGCTTCTCAGCAATCTGCAATAGCTCCCCATTCGAATAATCAGGCAGCGCAATAAAGTTTGACTCCGGGAAACGGCTGCGGAGACCAGGATTACTGTCCAGAAATTGTCTCATTTCTTCAGGATAACCGGCCATAATTACCGCAAACTTTCCTCCGTATTCAGTTCCGGTCATCAGTGATACAAGTGTATCAATGGCAGTTTGTCCATAATCGCTGCCAGTCTGACCCTCACGCTTTAAGCTGTAAGCCTCATCAATGAACAGTACACCGCCGATCGCCTTTTCAACTGCCGCTCTGACATTTTCTTCTGTTTGTCCGACAAATCCGCCAACCAGCTGTGACCGGTCCGCTTCGATTACTTCTTCCCGAGGCAAAACACCAAGGCTATGATAAATCTTCGCCAAAAGCCGTGCGATAGTTGTTTTTCCCGTACCTGGATTCCCGGTTAGTATCATATTAAGGCTGAGTTCATCCTTTGTCTGAAAACCAAGTGACTTGCGTTCGTTTTGATATTTTAAAAACCGGTAAAAGTCATGAACTCTGCTTTTGACCGAGTTAAGCCCAACCATGTCATTAAGTTCATTCAGTGGATCGGTTTGTACATCGGATTCCTCTTCCTCTGATTCAAATATCTCTTTCCAATCATTTTTAAGTCTGTTGATGGCACTTAAGTGGTTTTTCATATCTGTATAGTATGTTGAAGTATGGAAGACACCTGATATAGATTGTTCATATTCCTCAGAAGCCTTTAAAAGAAAAGCTGTCTCTTCAATAGCTTTATCAAGTATTTCAGTCAACTTCCGGTATTCCGCATCCTCATAGGCATGCTGCTTTTTCTGCAGGTCTTCTAACTCGTCATCCGCTTTGTTCATGAAGCTTCGGCAAATTTCAATAAATTGCTCAGCTGTTTTCTTTTTGGCTGCCCTGTTATCGGTTTCCCGAATCGGCGGGAAAGTCAGGGTTTCAAGAAGATTACTTTTATTTTTCCATTCGGATTTTCCTAATTGGGCTGCTGCCATTGTATTGCCAGTGTCCAGTTCAACTGCTTTCTGCAGCCATGCACTGGCAAGAGTATCATCAGTATTCTTATTGAACCGGGAGATAGCAGCCAGGGCCAATAATTCCGAAAGCAGACCTGGATTTGTCTTTTCATTCATATTCTTAATTACATTTAGCAGCTCTGCTTCATTTTTTATGTATCCGTATTGATCAAGCTCATTTATCCAATGGCCGACCTTAATATCATCTGATTTAGCCTGTCTATTCTGCTGTGTCATCTATCATCACTTCTTCTTCTTAGTTTCCTCAACTTATCTTACCATATTTCAATAATTATCTATAAGGATGCGCTCCTTATCTCCATAGGAAAAGACCTAATCATATTCGATTAGGTCTTGAAGGTATCAATAATTATTGTTCTCGATGCTATTGCCGTTTTGCTGTGCCTGATATTCATCCTTTATTTCTGAACGGAAAGAGTCAAGACTTTCCCGTCGGCGTTCATTTTTAGCTTCAATTCTGGCAAGATCTTCTGCATTGGCATACTTCATTGATTCTTCTGCTTCGTCCATATTCTCAATCGTATGAACGATCATGGATTGAAGCTTTTCAACGTTATCGCTGCGGTCATCCGGGTTAGGTCTGTTATGTGCCATGGTATGTTCCTCCCTTTGTTAGGTGTTGGTACAAATTTAGTTTGTGAAAGAACAAGAAAAATATTGGCGGAAAAGTGTGGGTTGCTTGCCTGATATACCAGAAATGTTCAGAAACAAAAGAACCTGCCCTATAAAAATGGCAGGTACTACTATCAATTATTCGCCTTTAGTCTGTATCACTTGAGCATGCTGTCCGGATTTGTCCTGCATCTTCTTGCCTTTGTTGCCGCCAAATCCGCGTGATTGTGTACCAATATGGTTCGGATTGAAATGATTAGGGTGTCTTTTTGGATTACTCATTATATCCCTCCTCATTTAAAGTTTGTGCATTTGAGAAGGGTTTCATGATTGGCAAGTAATTCTATTCAGCCTTGTTCAGACGTTTAAGCTCGAGGCGCTCTTCAATTTTTTCCATAGCATCATGATCTTTAAGCAGCTGGCGTTTATTTTCTAGTACTAATTCAGCAAAGGAGCGTTTTCTAGGCTTTCTCATAAATCTTTCACCTTCCTTTAATAACATTGTAACAATCATTATCTCCAGAAAACCGTTAAATTATTACAACTTTTCGAAAATTTAATCCGCATATACCCAGACTACGTGAAAAGAGTATATATTGTTCGGAATTATTAATAAAATATTTAATTTTTCCCTTTTTTTTACAGCATAAACCTATAAAAAAACATCTGCTTATGCAAATGTTTTTTTTACATTTCATCTATATACTGATTCATAAGCTCAACAGACATCGCACTTAAATATTTATTCCGAATAATTCCTTCTTCATCAATAAAAAATGTGGTTGGAATTGTTATTATTTGATAGGCATTAGAAGCTTTTTCATCCACATCAAGTAAAATCGGAAAGTTCACTTTCATTTCTTCAGCAAAACCTGCAACATCAGATTGAGGATCGATGTTCACCGCCAATATAGCAACATTATTTCCCTTCTGAGTATAGAATTTTTGAATATCAGGCATTTCAGCTTTACAAGGAGGACACCAGGTTGCCCAAAAGTTTAGCATGACTTTTTTGCCTTTGTAATCTGAGAGCTTGACTGTTTCCCCTTGCAGGTTTTTCAATTCGAAATCAGGGGCTTTCAAGCCTATTCCTAATCCTGTCTGATTAACGGGCTGACTTTTGACATCACCTTTTTCAAAAGCCTGCACTGCAAAAACCGCGGTAATAATGATTAATAACACAGAAGCTGCAAACATTTTTTTGAACATGCTGTTTTCCCTCCCGGCTATTCAAGCCTTTTTGCTTCCTTGATTGTATTTTAACCTAGAAAAGCAAAATTAATAAGGTTCTGAACAGCCAATAAGACAGCATAAATGTGACAGATCCGTAAACAATCCCATGAATCCATTTTTTAAGCGGATAGTTGTCTTTCTTAATTGCCAGTATTAAATAGATTAGAGCCAAAAAAGCCCCTAAAATAATTCCTTTTCTTCCTCCGGTAAAATATAAAAACGCGATCGGGCTGCTTAGAATATTTCCTGTTTGGAAAAGGATTGAACTGAACTTATAAGTAAAAAAGCCAATAAGAACGGAATTCAAGATGACATTCAGAAAAACTTTTTTATAATCCCCGCTGTCTCTTAAGACTTGTACAATAGTGAAATAAGAAACAATACCTGAAAGCAGGACTAAAACCCATTCGTATTTCACTAATAATGGTCCAATCATAAAAGCACCCAATGTCAGCCCTCCAAATTACAGATACATTCAAGATACCTCAACCCGTTTTTGTAAATAAATAAACCGCTATGTGAGCAAACACATAGCGGCGAGTCAAAATTAGTTAGCCAATTTATCACGAAGAACCATTTGCAGGATTCCGCCATGACGGTAGTAATCGATCTCAACTTCAGAGTCGAAACGGACAAGAACTTCGAATGTAGTCTGGTTGCCGTTTTCATCTGTAGCTGTAACCTTAACAAAGTCACGTGGTCTAACATTTTCATCGACTTGAACATCGATCGTTTCTTTTCCTGATAAGCCAAGAGTTTCTGCACTTTCGCCTTCCTTGAACTGAAGTGGAAGAACTCCCATTAGAACAAGGTTAGAACGGTGGATACGCTCATAGCTTTCAGCAATAACTGTTTTAATTCCAAGCAGGTTCGTACCTTTGGCAGCCCAATCACGGGAAGATCCCATTCCATAGTCTTTGCCGGCAAGAACAACAAGGCCAGTTCCATCTTCTTTATACTTCATGCAAGCATCATAGATAGATGTAACTTCACCAGTTGGCCAGTAAGTTGTGAATCCGCCTTCTGTGCCTGGCGCAATTTGGTTGCGGATACGGATGTTTGCAAATGTACCGCGCATCATTACCTCATGGTTACCGCGTCGAGATCCATAAGAGTTAAAGTCACGTGGTTCAACACCGTTCTCGCGAAGATATTTTCCTGCTGGCGTATCTTTGCCGATCGCACCTGCCGGAGAAATATGGTCAGTTGTTACAGAATCACCGAACTTGCCGACAACACGCAATCCTGATAAAGGTTTAACTTCATCAGCATTAGGAGTTAAGCCTTCGAAGAACGGAGGATTCTGGATATATGTTGAATTATCATCAAATGAATATAAAGGCTCATTGCTAGTTTGAATTTGATTCCAGCGAGCATTGTCGTCAAATACATGCTCATATTCTTTACGGAACAATTCAGGTGTAACAGTCTGTTTAACCACTTCATTAACTTCAGCAGTTGAAGGCCAGATATCATTAAAGAAGACATCATTGCCATTCTTGTCTTTTCCGATTGGCTCGTTTTGAAGATCAATATCTACCGTACCAGCTAGTGCATAAGCAACAACTAATGGCGGAGAAGCCAGGTAGTTAGCTTTTACAAGCGGATGGATACGTCCTTCAAAGTTACGGTTACCGGAAAGAACAGAAGTTACAAGAAGATCGCTTTCGGCTACAGCCTTTTCGATTTCTTCTCTTAATGGACCGGAGTTACCGATACATGTTGTACAGCCATAGCCAACAAGGTTGAATCCAAGCTGTTCCATGTATGGAAGAAGTCCTGAATCACGCAGGTATCCAGTAACAACCTTAGATCCCGGAGCCAAAGAAGTTTTTACGAACTTAGGAACTTCCATTCCAAGTTCAACTGCTTTTTTCGCCACTAAACCTGCACCAACTAAAACGTAAGGGTTTGAAGTATTTGTACAGCTAGTGATTGCTGCAATGGCAACAGCACCTGTTTTCATCTTAGTTGAATCGCCATTTGCAAATTCAACAGTGACTTCTTTGTTGATTTCTTTCTTATCCAAGCCAAAGCCCTGGTTGCCCTGTGGAGCAGTGATTGCGTCATTGAACTCTTTTTTCATTGCTGAAAGCGGAATTAAATCCTGCGGACGCTTAGGACCTGAAAGGTTCGCTTCAATTTCGGAAAGATTGATTTCAACTACATTTGTGTATACCGGCTCTAGAGATGGATCGAAGAACATTCCATTTTCTTTGCAGTATTTTTCAACAATCTTGATTTGCTCTTCAGGACGTCCAGTCAGGCGCATGTAATCAAGGGCTTCTGCATCAACAGGGAAGAAACCGCAAGTTGCACCGTATTCTGGAGCCATATTAGCAATTGTAGCGCGGTCAGCCAATGGAAGCTGTGTAACACCAGGGCCGAAGAATTCTACAAATTTGCCAACCACTCCCTGGCTACGCAGTACTTGTGTTACCTTTAATGCAAGGTCAGTAGCAGTAGTTCCGTTAGGAAGTTCGCCAGTAAGCTTAACCCCTACAACTTCAGGAACTGGGAAATATGAAGGCTGTCCCAGCATGCCTGCTTCAGCTTCAATACCTCCTACACCCCATCCAAGAACGCCGATACCGTTGATCATGGTTGTATGGGAGTCAGTACCTACAAGAGTATCAGGGAAAGTTTCATAATCGCCTTCCGTTGTCTCAAGCGCATGAACAACATTCGCAAGGAACTCAAGGTTTACCTGGTGAACAATACCTGTTGCAGGCGGAACTGCACGATAATTGTCAAATGCTTTTTGTGCCCAGCTCAAGAACTGGTAACGCTCTGCATTTCGTTCGAATTCGAGCTCCATGTTGGCTTCAAGTGAATCAGGTGTTCCATACTTATCTACCTGTACAGAGTGGTCAATAACCAGATCTACTGGCTTCTCAGGATTAATTTTATCAGGATCCCCACCCATGTCAGCCATTGCCTTACGCAATGAAGCAAGGTCAACTACTGCCGGAACTCCTGTGAAGTCCTGCAGAATTACACGTGATGGTTTGAAAGGAACATCTACTTCTTTTACTTCAGAAGTTCCCCATTTTGCCAGGTTTTCAACATGCTCTTTTGTAATTACACGGCCGTCATATTGACGAAGTACTGATTCCAATAATACCTTAATTGAATAAGGCAATTTAGAAACATTACCTACCCCAGCTTCTTCCAGAGCACCTAAATGATAGTAATGATAGCGCTTCCCGTCCAGATCAAAGGATTTGCGGGAATTGAACACATCGTTCTTTGCCAAATGTATTACCCCCTCTTTCAATAAACATCATATACCAAGTGTTAGGTAATTGTCGAAAAGTTTGAATTTTCATCCATCCTTACTTTTCTCACAATTCCTATATTAATACAACCTGCTATATAAGTAAATAACAAGAAAGTTATTGTTTTTGATAAGTTTTTCTTATCATAATTTCTCATTTACTCCATTAAGCCTTTTAAATGCCGTAATTGATAGTGTTTTTCAATTAGAGAAAAATACCCTGCCTTGCCTGGTTATTATTCTGCAAAAACGAAAAAGGGAATCCGCCAGTCCAAAAAACAACATAAATTGACATTATCCAAGGAAAAATAGTACCAGGGAGGTGAGTGACTATGGCTAAAAGAAAGTCTAATCATATTATTGAGGGTATGAACGCCGCAAAAGGCCAGGGCATGGGCGCAGGGTATAATGAGGAATATGCGAATGAACCATTAACAGAAGCGCAAAAGCAAAATAATAAAAAGCGCAAGAAGAATCAATAAAGTGAAACTTCAAACAGTGGGGAGTGCTTTTCTCCCCGCTGATTGTTAGTTGCGGCCCACAGGACAAGGAAGGCTTCGTAAGCATGAACATCGCACGACCAAATGCGTCAGCTTTTGGGAGGAAGTGGGTCACAAAGACGTTGCCACAGGACAAGGAAAGCTACGGCAGCGATACATCGCACGACCGAAAGCGGCAGCTTTTGGGAGGACGTGGCGTTCTTAGTCTTTGTCCTTCTTTCGGGCCTTTACGGGCAGTTTGACCCCACTTATCTTCCTTTGAGTCTTGAAGTGGGGGTCTTACTGCCCTTTAGACTGCGATAAATGATAATACCCGGCTGTACTGCAGCCGGGTAAATTCCTAGTACTGGTTTACATCATCAACCATGGATCTTAAATCCTGCTGGAATCTCTCCAGCTGTGCACGCTGATGGTCAGAAGCAACCTCCAGGGCATTTTCAATTTGAGCGTATGCTTCATTTACTTCCTGCTTTAGATGTTTTAGCTGATGTCCATAACTGGCAGAATCTCTTACAATTTCAGCGTAGAGCTCCTGTGCATCTTCCATTCCCTGCTGTGCAGCCTGAAATGCCTGCTGTTTATCTTTATGATATGGCATGCTTATTTCACTCCTAATAAAATTTGTACCATTAAATTGTGCAATAGCATCATAAAATATTCCGCGAAATCAATCAGGAGGAAATCTTGACATTCAGCCACATTTTGCAAGGCAATTTTTCAATGAAAAGAGACAAACTAACACATGAGATGAAGGTGAATATCACCTTGTATCTTTTCTACCCGTCAGCCATTAAGACGGCAGCCGGCATATCAGCTGTTTGGAGCGGAAGAAACATCCTATTATCCGAGGAGGGCTTCAATTGAACAAAAACAATGGCAAAGACATGCGCAGGAATGCACCTAAAGGACATAATAATGATGGACAGCCTGAACCATTAAGCGGCTCTAAGAAAGTAAAAAACCGTAACCACACCAGACAAAAACATAATTCACACCACGATATGTGAATGTAAAGAAGCAGCTGCCTCATCATCAGGCAGCTGCTTTTTCTTTAAACAGCAATTAAAGCATTTATTATGGTGTCCTCTTCTTCAGCTGTTACTGTCCTAAGATCAATCAGAATTTCTTCCTTTTGAATCCTGACTATTATGGAAGAATTAATCCTTAACTGGCGGCCGATATGATCTGCTGAATATTGACGGTGCTTTAAAACAGCAATCCAGGATGGAAGCTCTACCTCAGGCATCGTGCCTCCCCCAACCTGCCCTGTACTTTGTCTCATTGAGCATACATAATCGTTCCCGGCGGCTTGTAATCTGTTAAGAAATTGGGACGTCCTCACTTTGAGTTCATCACTGGTCATCAAAACATCATGGACCACAGGAATATTTTTCAGACCCTCTTCGCCTTTTAAGTAATCAATTAGCGTGCCTTCGAGAGCAGCAATGGTCATTTTATCTACCCGGAGAACCCGGGCAAGCTGATGTTTTTTCAGCTTTTCGATTAAATCCTTTCTTCCGGCAATAATTCCTGCCTGAGGACCGCCCAAAAGCTTATCTCCGCTGAAAGAAACGATATCTGCCCCCATTTTTAAAACATCGCTTACTGCTGGTTCATTTCCGATTCCTTTGCTTTTAAAATCAAAAAGTGCACCGCTTCCCAGATCTTCATAAAATAGGAGGTTTTTTTCTTTTGATAGGCGGGCAAGTTCCCCGGTGCCGACTTCTTTCGTAAATCCGATAATTTTAAAATTGCTCGTGTGCACCTTCATAATCATAGCTGTATCTTCATTTATCACTTTTTTATAATCTTCCAGGTGGGTTTTATTTGTTGTTCCCACTTCAACGAGCTTTGCCCCGCTCTCTTCCATTATGCTTGATACCCTGAAGGAGCCTCCGATTTCAACTAGCTGTCCACGGGAAACGATTACTTCTTTTTCTTCCGCAAGAGCTCTTAAAATGAAATAAACGGCAGCAGCGTTATTATTGACTGCCATGGCTGCTTCTGCACCTGTCAGTTCTTTGACCAGATTTTCCAGGTGACTATGCCTGGATCCCCGTTCGCCTTCACCCAGGTTATATTCCAAATTGGAATAGTTCATGGCAGCTTCAAGCACATGATCCGCTGCAGACTTGCTTAACCGTGCCCGGCCAAGATTAGTGTGAAGAATAGTGCCAGTAGCATTAATAACCCTTTTAAGTGTATATCCATACCGAACAGTGATAACCTCTTCTGCTTTTTGAAAAATTAGGTCCGTAAACTTCTCCGTACCGGGCTCCTCACCGGTCCAATTCCCGGCAAGAATAGTATTCCTTATATCAGAAATTACCTCTTTCAGCATGTTGGTTGTATGTATAAAGTCAAGTCCATACTGGTTCATTAAATTAGTAAAACGCCGGTCTTTTTGCAGTTCATGCACCGGCAAAATATTTCTGACTGTACTCTTCATAATATCCCTCCAGCATTTGCCCCGTTATTATATCATTTTTCACTAATTTGCATGAAATGAATACTATAGAATGAAACAAGGGGGTTTTGAAGTTGAACAAAAAGGAAGATTTCCATCCGTTTAATTTGAGTGAATTGGAAAAATGGATGGAGGATTATTACCTGGACCCGCTTTCTTCTTATTTGGATCAGATAACATTCCGCATCGACTTATACGATACGGAAGCGCAGATTATCGTTGAGGCGCTTTTAACGGGATGTGCATCAAAAGATGTAACCGTTTCCTTAAAAGAAGACAGCGTAATCATCAAAGCTGCTAAAACAGATGACACAGAAGCAACTCGAGACGGTCATCCATGCATGCGAAAAGTTAAACTGCCTTTCTCAGTTGTAAATAAAATGGTTAGTGCAGAGTTTGCAAATGAGATATTAGAGATTTTTATCAATAAAAATGTAGCGGGACCGGGATGCAATAGAGAGATAATCATCGATTGATAAACTGAGCTAGAGGTTGCCTTATACCCTTTGTTTACATAGATCAGCAAAAAACCTCCTCCGCCCGGAGAAGGTTTTTTACCGTTTTATTTTTGCATTTTTTCGATGATTTCTCTGGTTTTAGGAAAAACGCCTGTATCCAGCTTAGAATAAAGCTTTTCTCCATTAACTGTTACTTCAAAAGCTCCGCCCTTGCTTGGGACCAGCTCCATTTTTGAAATATCAGAACGAAAATGAGTAAATAGCTCTTCCGCGAAACTCGCGGCTTTAGGTGCGTAGTTTCACATCATGCAAAATTCAACTTTTACTTCATAAGTCATATTTTAACCCCCGTGTATAATTTGTTAAAGTGAAACTTCATTCAGTGGGGGGTGTTCGTTTCCCTCACTGATTGTTAGTTGAACCAATCCGGCCTTACGGGCAGTTTGACCCCCACTTATCCTCTTTTGATTCTTCTGAGTCTTGAAGTGGGGGTGTTACTGCCCGTTAGACTGCGATAAAATTAAATATAATGACATTCTAGTATAACTATTTTATTACTGCAAATCGAGTTGTTTTTCCTTCAAAATAGAAAGCAAAAAAATTTATGGAGTGATTTGATGGATGCACAAAAATACCTGCAGCGAATTAAAGTTTCGGCTGACCGTAATCTGGATCTTGAATATCTGACAGAACTGCAAAGCGGGCATATGCACAATATTCCATTTGAAAACCTGGATGTGACACGAAAAATCCCCATAAGGCTGGACACAGATTTGTTTTCTGAGAAAATTCTGGAACGGAGCCGGGGAGGCTTTTGCTATGAATTAAACGGTCTGTTTCAGCTTCTCCTGTCAGAACTGGGATTTCAATCACATCTTATTTCCTGCACCGTTAAAAAGCCTGATGGATGGGTCAGAGAAGATTCTCATGCAGCCATACTGGTTTATTTGCACCAACTTCCTTATTTGGTTGATGTAGGGTTTGGTGATTCCGTCAGGCAGCCTCTTCCTTTAACCGGTGAGGAAAAAACCGATGTCAGCGGAACATACAGGATAAAAGCAGCAGCTGGAAAAAAATTTGATCTTCAGCGGCTTGAAGATGACAAATGGAAAATTCTATACCGTTTTTCTGATAAGCCGGTGCAGCTTGGCGACTTTCATGATGCCTGTTTATTTAATCAGACCTCACCCGAATCCCATTTTACACATGGCGATCTGGCCACTATCGGTACAAAGAATGGCCGTATTACAATTTCAGGATTAACTGTCACCCATTCCGAAGAATCCGGGAAAAATAAATTCGAACTAACCGAGGAGGAAAAAAGAGAATTTCTTCTCGGGCAATTCAAAATAAAATTGTAAAAGGGACAGCCTAGCGGCGTCCCTTTTAATTTGATTATAATTTTGTTCTTAATTTATCAAGCATATCAGCAGTCATTTTTGCTAAATCATAATCTGCTTTGAATCCCCACTCTTCTTTTGCTGCAGAAGCATCAATCGAGTTTGGCCAGCTGTCTGCAATTCCCTGGCGCACAGGATCCACTTCATAGGAAATTTCAAACCCCGGGATATGCTTTCTGATTTCAGCCGCAATCTGTTCAGGTTCAAAACTCATCGCTGTTACATTAAAGGAGTTGCGGTGGATGAGTTTATCTGCATCAGCTTCCATTAAATCAACGATGGCATTCAGCGCATCCGGCATATACATCATATCCATATATGTGCCTTTGTCGATGTAGGATGTATAGCGGCCATTTTTAATGGCTTCATAATAGATCTCAACAGCGTAATCAGTCGTACCGCCCCCTGGAGGAGTTACATAGGAGATTAAACCAGGGAACCTCAAGCCTCGAGTATCCACACCAAATTTGTAATAGTAGTAATCTGACAGCAATTCGCCTGCAACCTTATTCACGCCATACATTGTAGTTGGGCGGTGAATAGTATCCTGTGGAGTGTTGTCTTTAGGCGTAGAAGGACCAAATGCACCAATAGAGCTTGGCGTAAAGAATTGTGCATTGCACTCTCTAGCTGTTTCAAGTGCATTCATAAGCCCGCCCATATTTAAATTCCATGCAAACACAGGGTTAGCCTCAGCTGTAGCTGATAATAGAGCAGCCATATGAATAACTGTATCTACATTGTATTTCTTTGCTGTATCCAGCATTGATTTTGCATCGGTAACGTCAACCATTTCAAATGGCCCTGAATTAGCCGCCTCAGAGTCATTTTTTCTGATGTCTGTTGCGATAACATTGTCCGTTCCATAAATTTCTCTTAATTTCAAGGTTAGTTCAGAGCCGATTTGGCCTAAAGCTCCAGTAATCATAATCCGTTTCATCTTATTCCTCCAACATTTCCTCTTTGCCTTAGTTTTGAAACTCTATATAGCCGAAATTAAATAATTCCCATTTCCTTGCCGACTTTTTCATAAATTGCAATTGCCTGATCCAGCATTTCTTTCGTATGTGCTGCAGATGGCATGTTTCTGACACGGCCGGTTCCCCTAGGGACAGTCGGGAAGACGATTGATTTTGCATAAACGCCTTCATCATTGAGCTTTTTGCTGAATTCCTGTGTTTTTACTTCATCTCCAACAATACAAGGAGTAATTGGTGTTTCGCTGTCGCCAATATCAAAGCCTAATTTTTGCAGCCCGTCTTTAAGGTAGTTGGCATTTTCCCATAGCTTTTCATTCAGTTCAGTGCTTTCCATAAGCAGCTCAATAGCTTTCGTGCTTGCTGCTACATCTGCAGGTGTTAAAGATGTAGAGAATAGGAATGGTCTGCTGCGAACTTTCAGCCAATCAATCAAGTCCTTTTTGCCGGCCACATATCCGCCAACAACACCAATCGCCTTTGAAAGTGTACCGATCTGGAAATCGATTTTGTCCGAAAGGCCGAAGTGCTTAACAGTGCCTGCTCCTTTTCCAAGAACTCCTGAACCGTGTGCATCATCCACATATGTGATCAGATCGAACTCTTCCGCGATTTCCACGATCTCAGGAAGCTTTGCGATATCCCCATCCATCGAGAAGACTCCGTCAGTAATAACCATGATCTTGTTGTACTGTCCTGATTCTTTCGCTTCCTTCGCTTTTGCTCTTAAATCTTCCATATCAGAATGATTTACGCGAATAATCTTGGCTTTGGATAAGCGGCAGCCATCTATGATGGAAGCATGGTTTAATTCATCAGACAAAATGGCATCATTTTTATCCATAACAGCAGAAATGGCTGCCATGTTACAATTAAATCCGGACTGGTATGCGATAGCTGCTTCTGTATGTTTGAACTCAGCCAGCTTTTCTTCAAGTTTTGTGTGAAGTTCAAGTGTTCCATTGATCGTGCGGACAGCACCTGCTCCAACCCCATATTTTTCAATAGCTTCAATTGCAGACTTTTTTAGTCTTTCATCAGTTGCCAAACCTAAATAGTTATTGGATGAAAGATTAATTAGTTCTCTGCCGCTGATTTTGATTATTGGACCATTTGGGCTTTCAAGTGGGTCGATTACGTTGTAAAGTCCTCTATCCTTTAAATCCTCCAGGTTTTCCTGTAAAAAGGCATCTAAAATTTTGCTGGTCATATCAGTATCCCCCAGTACATTTTTATTGAATGTCGCCAACTCATATACAACTGTATTTTTAGAGCGGACATTATTTCATTAAACAAACTTAGCTATGTAAAGGTTTTTTCACTTTATACTTTAACACAATTTTTCATTTTGTACACTTATGAAGGACAGATTTTCAATCAGAGATTCTTTGAGATTTCCTTATAAACAGTTTTCCCTATTATCACGAAAAAATTTACCTGCCTATTTAGCTTAATTGAATAAATATACACATAATTGATCTGTTTACTCTATGATTACACAGGGAACCAATCAAACATAGAACAATAGGTCAGGCCATTAAGCCTTTGGAGGTATTTATTATAATGAAACATCCGCTAAATGTAACTTCGGAAATAGGAGAATTAAAGACGGTCCTTCTGCATAGGCCGGGTAAGGAAATCGAAAATCTTACGCCTCAATATTTGAAAAGACTTTTATTCGATGACATTCCATTTCTGCCTGCCATTCAAAAAGAACATGATTATTTCGCCAATATTTTAAGCAACCGGGGAATTGAGGTCTTATATCTTGATAAATTGATGACAGAAGCTATACAGCAGGACGAGGCAAGACTGGCTTTTATTGAAAAGGTATTATGGGAAAGTCAATCAAATATCAACGGTTCCTACGATACAGTGAAAGAGTATCTTCTATCTCTTCCGCCTGATGAACTGGTTAAGAAAGTGATGGCTGGTGTCGTTAAATCGGATATTGATCAGGATAAGAAAATTCATCTTCATGAAATGATGCCGGATCATTATCCTTTTTATCTTGACCCTATGCCTAACCTCTATTTTACCCGGGATCCGGCTGCGGTTATCGGTGAAGGCATTACGATTAATCGAATGCATGAGCCTGCAAGGAGAAGGGAATCCATTTTTATGGACTGCATCATGAATCATCATCCTCGTTTTAATAAACATGAGATCCCTGCTTACTTTAAGCGTGATGATCTCTACTCTCTTGAAGGCGGAGATGAGCTGATTTTAAGTGATGAAGTGGTTGCCATTGGCGTCAGTGCAAGAACCTCTGCACAAGGAATTGAAAAACTTGCACGAGAGATATTCTCCCATCAGGATGCCATTAAAAAGGTTGTGGCAGTTGAAATCCCTAAAATTCGCGCATTCATGCACCTGGACACCGTTTTCACTATGATTGATCATGATAAATTCACCTACCATCCTGCTATTGAAGATAGAGATGGCAGTATGAAAATTTACATACTGGAACAGGAGAATAATTCTGATACTCTTAAGATTACAGAGAAAAACTCGCTCAAAGAAACATTGAAAGAAGTGCTTCATCTTAATGAATTAGTGTTAATCCCCTGCGGAGGCGGCTGCCCGATTGCATCGGCACGCGAACAATGGAACGATGGCTCCAATACACTCGCCATCGCTCCCGGTGTAGTTGTCACATACGACAGAAACTATGTTTCAAACGACATCCTCCGGCAAAATGGAGTTGAAGTTATTGAAATTCTCAGCTCGGAACTTTCAAGAGGACGCGGCGGCCCAAGATGCATGAGCATGCCGATCATAAGGGAAAATATTAGCTAAAAAATCGGGCGGTTCCGGAACCGCCCGATTTTTTTATGATTACTATTTTATTTCAGAGATCCTCCCCTTCTGTGTCCCTCCTTCGAAAAAACCAGTTCTGTCAGGAAAAAACGAAAATATAAATATACTAATGCCCTTTTCAAACAAGCAATTACAAGTATTTTGATAAGCTGTCGTTATTAATAATTTATATTTAATTATAATTATTATAAAAAAGTATTGATTTTACTTTGAGAAATGTTATCATTGCAAATATAAGCAAGTTATTAAACTTTTATGAGGTGATTATAGAATGACAAAAAAGAATAATCTCACGACAAGCTGGGGCGCGCCAGTTGGCGATAACCAAAATTCAATGACTGCCGGCTCAAGAGGGCCAACATTAATTCAGGATGTACACTTGCTGGAAAAGCTCGCC
Source organism: Cytobacillus sp. SAFR-174 (assembly GCF_051964675.1). Taxonomy (NCBI): domain Bacteria; kingdom Bacillati; phylum Bacillota; class Bacilli; order Caryophanales; family Bacillaceae; genus Cytobacillus; species Cytobacillus sp. SAFR-174. Next base: position 105,844 of record NZ_JBQCMZ010000009.1, read on the forward strand.
CATTTTAACAGAGAGCGTGTACCTGAGCGTGTTGTTCATGCAAAAGGTGCCGGTGCACATGGCTATTTTGAAGTTACAAATGACCTCACTAAATATACAAAAGCAGCTTTTCTATCTGAAGTAGGCAAAAGAACGCCTATATTCATCCGCTTTTCAACTGTAGCCGGCGAACTTGGTTCTGCAGATACAGTCCGTGACCCGCGCGGCTTTGCTGTTAAGTTCTATACAGAAGAAGGAAACTACGATCTTGTCGGAAACAATACGCCTGTATTCTTTATCCGGGATGCCATCAAGTTCCCTGACTTCATTCATACACAAAAGCGTGATCCTAAGACACATTTGAAAAATCCGACTGCCGTCTGGGACTTCTGGTCCTTATCTCCTGAGTCGCTGCACCAGGTAACCATCTTAATGTCTGACCGGGGAATTCCTGCAACACTAAGACATATGCATGGATTTGGAAGCCATACCTTCAAGTGGGTTAATGAAAAAGGCGAAGGCGTCTGGGTGAAATATCACTTTAAAACAGAGCAAGGCGTTCAAAACCTCAGTGTGGAGGCTGCAGCTAAAATGGCTGGCGAAAATCCGGATTACCATACAGAGGACTTATTCAATGCAATTGAGAATGGAGACTATCCTTCCTGGAAGCTTTGCGTGCAAATCATGCCGCTTGAGGATGCAAATACTTACCGTTTCGACCCATTCGATGTCACGAAGGTGTGGTCACAAAAAGACTACCCATTAATCGAAGTAGGACGTATGGTTCTCAATAGAAACCCGGAAAACTACTTTGCTGAAGTTGAGCAGGCTACCTTCTCTCCCGGAACTCTAGTGCCTGGCATTGATGTGTCACCTGATAAAATGCTCCAGGGCCGCCTGTTTGCCTACCATGATGCCCACCGTTACCGTGTAGGTGCAAACCATCAGATGCTGCCAATCAACCGCCCTAAAAACGAAGTGCAAAACTATCAGCGTGACGGTCAGATGCGATTCGATAACAATGGCGGAGGATCTGTTTATTACGAGCCGAACAGCTTTGGAGGACCAACTGAAGTACACGAGCACAAGCAGGCTTCATACCCTGTATCCGGTTTAGCTGAAAGCGTTGCGTATGACCATAATGACCACTACACACAAGCCGGTGATCTATACCGCTTAATGAGTGAAGAGGAACGCTCCCGTCTTGTAGCAAACATTGTTGCTGCCATGAAGCCTGTAGAAAAAGAAGAAATTAAACTTCGCCAAATTCAGCATTTCTTTAAAGCGGATCCTGATTATGGTACACGTATTGCTAAAGGCCTTGGCCTGGCAGTGCCGCAGGGAGTAAAATAAACCACTAAAAATAGTCAAAGGTGCCATAAGTTACTTGGCACCTTTTTTCGTGGTGAAGTGTTAGTATGATCCCCTATTTACGGATCCCCCACCATTACTGCCGCGGCTTCAATTTATCCAATAATCGAGCAGGAAATAACTTTAGATAGAAAAAAAAGTCTAAATCTAGTAAGATATCCACATGGAATAGTAGAGAAGGGGTAAAAAAATGAGTGTATTAAACGTACAAAATTTAAGTCACGGTTTCGGTGATCGTGCGATTTTTAATGATGTTTCTTTTCGCCTTTTAAAAGGTGAACACGTTGGACTGGTTGGGGCAAATGGTGAGGGTAAGTCTACTTTCATGAATATTGTAACCGGAAAGCTGCAGCCTGACGAAGGGAAAGTTGAGTGGTCACGAAAAGTTCGTGTTGGTTACTTAGATCAGCATGCTGTACTAAAAAAAGGCACTACAATGCGTGAGGCTTTGAGTACTGCTTTCCAATATCTTTTTGATGCTGAATCAGAGATCAATGAACTTTATGCAAAAATGGGTGATGAAGGTGCCGATATCGATGCATTACTTGCAGAAGTTGGAGAGCTTCAAGAAACGTTAGATAGTAATGATTTCTATCAAATTAATTCAAAAGTTGAAGAAGTTGCCCGTGGCCTGGGATTAGACGAAGTTGGACTGGATCGTGATATAGATGATCTTAGCGGTGGGCAGCGTACCAAAGTTTTGCTGGCTAAGCTTTTGCTGGAAAAGCCTGAAATCCTATTACTGGACGAGCCTACAAACTATTTGGATGAACAGCATATCGAATGGCTGAAGCGCTATTTACAGGAATATGAGAATGCATTTATTTTGATTTCACATGATATTCCATTCCTGAACAGTGTTGTTAACTTGATTTATCACATGGAAAACCAGGAGTTGAATCGCTATGTTGGTGACTATGATAACTTCTTAAAAGTATATGAAATGAAAAAGCAGCAGCTGGAGTCTGCATACAAGCGTCAGCAACAGGAAATTGCTGATTTAAAGGATTTCGTTGCACGCAACAAGGCAAGTGTTGCGACTCGTAATATGGCGATGTCCCGTCAAAAGAAGCTCGACAAAATGGAAATTATTGAATTGGGGAGAGAGAAGCCGAAACCGGAGTTTATTTTCAAAGAAGCTCGTGCAGCCAGCCGCTGGATTTTCACGACTGAAGATCTTGTTATTGGTTACAATGAACCACTTTCCCGCCCTCTGAATTTGAAAATGGAACGCGGACAAAAAATTGCATTCGTAGGTGCTAACGGTATTGGTAAGTCTACTCTTTTAAAAAGTATTCTTGGCTTGATTAATCCCATTTCGGGAAAAGTGGAACGCGGTGAGTATCAACACATCGGTTACTTCGAGCAGGAAGTTAAACAGTCAAACTACAACACTTGTATTGAAGAGATCTGGAGCGAGTTCCCAAGTATGAATCAGGCTGAAGTTCGTGCTGCTCTTGCAAAATGCGGGTTAACGACGAAACATATTGAAAGTAAAGTCGAAGTCCTTTCCGGTGGCGAAAAAGCCAAGGTTCGATTATGTAAAATTTTAAACACAGAAACGAATTTATTAATTCTGGATGAACCTACCAATCACTTGGATGTGGATGCAAAAGAAGAATTAAAACGTGCTTTAAAGGCATATCGCGGAAGTATCCTAATGGTATCCCACGAACCAGATTTCTATCGTGAAATTGCGACCGATATTTGGAATTGTGAGGATTGGACGACGAAAGTTTTTTAATAAAGATTAATGACTCCCCTGCCACGCAGGGGATTTTTTCTCCTTTCAGGCCCCCTTTTTATCAGGTTCAAACATTGTTCACAAAAGATTCTTATTTGCCTTCAAGTGCTCCATATAAACGTTCTAACATCATACTCAGGATACTTCCTATAAATGGATTACTAAAAAGCAATACAGGTAATGGCCTATTCATGTATAATGAGGGGAGTTTTCAATAATGGAAGCGGTTCAATTTATACCAAAATAATTGACAAAGGACTTAAAACATTCATGACAAAAAAGAAAATTGCCTGGATAACAGACAGCACAGCTTATGTTACTAAGGAGCTGCTGGAACATCCTGACGTTTATGTGGTTCCTCTAACCATTACATTCGGTGAGGAATCCTATGAAGATGGTATTGAATTAAATACAGATCAGCTGTATAGCCGGATTCGGAATGAAAAAGAAGTTCCAAAAACTTCGCAGCCCTCTGCCGGAAAATTTGCCGAACTATTTGAATCTTTGAAGCCGGAATATGATGCTGCAGTTGCAGTCCATGTATCCAGCAAGCTTAGCGGCACGCTAAATAGCTGTTTGACCGGAGCAGAGCTGGCTGAGTTCCCTGTTTTTGCAGTTGATTCTAAATGTATGTCTTTTGCCATTACATCATTGATCAATAAAGGATTAAAGCTTGCTGAAAATGATATGCCGGCTCATAAAATTGCTGATATCCTGCAAAATGAGACCGATAAATCCGATAATTATATATTGCTTGGAAGCCTTGAGCAATTTTATAAAGGCGGCAGAATGTCTGGCACACAATACCTGCTGGGAAGCATATTAAAAATAAAGCCAATTATCCGCATTAACCGGGACGGGGAGTTTGAACTGTTTGATAAAGTCCGTTCAGAAAAAAAAGCAAATAAAAGAATGATAGAATTGCTAGGGAATTCATATGAAACCCACACAATTCCCCAGGTTCAAATCATGCATGGGAATGTGCCTGCCAAAGCGGAGGAACTGGCCGAAGAAATACAGTCTCATTTTCCGCGGCTTGATATTTTCATTGGTGATATAAGTTCAACGATCGCTGCCCATGCCGGTGAGGGAACACTGGCCATTATATGGCAAAACGAAAGTTAAAAAAGCACTCTCCAAAAGGAAAGTGCTTTTTTCTATTCAACCCATGTGAACATGTAATTTTCATCTTCAATTAACTTAGCGTTTTTCACCAGTTTTAAAGGCTTGAATGTATCAATCATGACAGCAAGTTCGAGTGTTTCCTTTTTCCCGATGCTGGCTTCAGTTTTTCCCGGATGAGGCCCATGTGGAATACCGCTTGGATGAAGGGTGATCGATCCTTCTCTAATCCCCTTCCTGCTCATAAAATTGCCTTCCACATAGTACAGCAGTTCATCACTGTTTACATTGCTGTGATAGTAAGGAGCAGGGATGGCCTCTGGATGATAGTCATATAATCTGGGAACAAAGGAACACACAACAAAGTTATGTCCTTCAAATGTCTGATGGACCGGCGGAGGCTGATGCACCCTTCCGGTAATCGGTTCAAAATCTTCTATATTAAAGACCCACGGATAAAGATAGCCGTCCCAGCCCACTACATCAAGTGGGTGATGATTCAGAATATGAGAATGCAAGTATCCCCTGGTTTTGGAGATAACTTCATATTCTCCTTTTTGATCATATGTTTCCAGTGTCTCCGGTCCCCGAAGATCCCGTTCGCAAAATGGACTATGCTCAAGCAGCTGCCCATACTCATTCCGGTATCTTCTTGGTGTTGTAATCTGGCTGAAAGACTCCACAAGGAGCACTTTAGTCAGCTGCTCTTTATCCGGAATCACGCGGTAAATAGTGCCAATCGGAATAATGACATAGTCTCCCGGGCGATAGGATAAAGTTCCGAACATGGTCTCAACTTTTCCGGTTCCATAGTGAATGTAGAGCATCTCATCTCCATCGCCATTCCGGTAAAAGCTTTTCATCGGCTCAGTAATATTTAGGGTGCCTATTAAAAGGTCATCATTCCCGAGCAGATATTCCCTTGCTGAAAGTGCATCCCCTTTTTTTTCAATTTGATCTGTAAACAAATGCCGATGCTTTAAGCTCTCCTGATCTTCATACTCTGGAACATATTTTCCGATCAGTTCAGTTCTTGCTACTTCTGTCGGCATATAGTGATGATAAAGAATGGATTGGGTGCCGGAAAAACCTTTTGTCCCCATTACCTGTTCCCTGAATAGGGTTCCATCCGATTTTTTGAAGGTTGTATGGCGCTTGTGCGGGATTCTACCCATTTGACGATAAAACATATTTCCACCTCACTCATTTGCAATTCGATTTTTTAATATTCCGAGATTGCTAATCTCAAGCTCAACCTCATCTCCAGGTTTCAACCATCGGTGCACATCCGTGCCCAGCTCAAGAATGCAGCCGCTGCCAACAGTCCCGGAGCCTATCATTTCACCTGGACAGAGGGTTACACCTTCAGAAGCCCGCTCAATCATTTCGTAAAAGGAATAGTAGATATCCTGCATATTCCCTTCTGAAAGAAGAGTTCCGTTGACTTTTGCTGTCATCAGCAAATCATAGCCATTTTCAACACGCCAATTCTCAAGCTCATCCTTTGTAACAATATATGGCCCGACGGAAGTGGCAAAATCCTTCCCTTTGGCAGGGCCAAGTCCTACCTTCATTTCTTTTCGCTGAATATCTCTTGCGCTCCAGTCATTCAGGATGCAATACCCAAATATATAATCATCCGCTTCGGCAGCTTTAATATCCTTTCCTTCTTTGCCGATGATACAGGCAATTTCGAGCTCGTAATCAAGCCATTCGCAATGCTTTGGACGCGAAATTTCTTCATTTGGCCCCTTAATGCTCAGATGATTTGAAAAATAAAAGACGGGTATTTCGTACCATTCGGGTATCATATCAAGTCCGCGGTTATCTCTTGCCGTTTTCACGTGTTCTTCAAAAGCATAGAAATCCCGAAAGCTTTTGGGATTTGGCAGTGGAGCCATTAAGTTCACTTCGGATAAAGGATATACCCCTTTATCCGTGTTCTTCAGTTTTTTGCTGGAAGACAGGTATTCTATAAAAAACTCATGATTCTCAAGGAATGCCAGCATTGTTTTTGGCAGAACACCATTGGTCGCTTCATGCATATCAACAGCATACTCCTCATTCTTCAGCCAGCCCGCTCTTATAGATCCATCCGGTTTTTGAAAGGTTATGAATTTCATGGCATCACCTTGGGTCCGTTTTTCGGATCAATTCAAATACATCAGTCATTGGCCTCGTATAGATATGTCCTGCCATCCGGCCAACAGGCTTCAGCTTTTCGGAATTAATCCTTCCATTTTCGTAAAGCTCTTCAGCAACATGCACATGCTCCACTTTTCCAATCACCAGGCTTCCTGAACCGGGATGTTCTCCAAAATGAAGTACCTGATAGAGACTGCATTCCAAATGGACTTTTGATTCTTTAACCCGAGGCGGCTTAACAGCGGCACTGTTTTCTTTTTCGAGCCCTGCTGCATCAAGTTCGTCTGTACCAGCCGGATAATCCGCTGCACAAATATTCATCTTTTCGGTAAAGTCTTCACTGACAATGTTAATAACGAATTCCCTGGTGGCTTCAATATTAGCAAGCGTATCTTTCTTAGAGCCATCTGTCCCTTTTCGCATCGGTGAAAAGCAAATCAGCATCGGATCTGCACATATGGCAGTAAAAAAGCTGAATGGAGCTGCATTTACATTTCCATCTGTGTCCATAGTGGTTACAAACGCAATAGGACGCGGCAGAATTGAGCCAACCATCAGCTTATATGCGTCTTTCCACTCAAGACTCTGTGGATTTAATTCCATATGCCCTACACCGCCTTTTCATTCAGAAGTTTGTGTATTACAGCCAATGCCGCCTCGTTATCTTCTCTCGTTCCTAAAGTCATCCGAAAAGCATCAAAAAAGCCGTCAAGCTTCATTTTCCGGACCACTAAGCCATTTGCAATCAAGTTATCTGCAATAGGAAGCTGGCTGAAAATATATATAAAATTAGTTTGGGAAGGAAAATAGCCGACATGCAATTCAGTTAGTTTTTGGCACACAAATTTCATCTCTTCGGCATTTTTTTGTGCACAATCCTTTATAAAGTCCTGATCATTTAGTGCTGCAGAAGCCGCTGCCTGTGCCAGGTGGTTGACATTAAAAACATCTTTTACCTTATGAAGGTCATTCACGATCTCCGGATGCATGATTCCATAGCCGACACGGAGTCCTGCAAGACCATAGATTTTGGAGAAAGTCCTTAGGATGATTAAGTTAGTCTTCTGTTCAAGAAGCTGAATAGAGTCAGGATAATCCTCGGAATTCACATATTCATAGTATGCTTCATCAAGAATAATCAGGATGTTTGAAGGAACTTTATCAATGAATTGCAGCAGTTCTGTTTTTCCGACTATGGTTCCTGTAGGATTGTTCGGATTGCAGATAAACACCATTTTTGTTTTTTCGTTCACCTTCTCATACATGGCTCTTAAATTATGTTTTCCATTTTGCAGCGGCACTGTTAACGCACTGCCTCCTTCAATCAGGACGTTTGTTTCATATCGTGGAAATGTATTCTGAGCCATGACCGCTTCATCTCCAGCACTTATGTATGCTCTAGTCAATAATCGGATGATCTCTTCTGAACCATTGCTGACCAGAAAGTTATCTTCACTTATATTATAGAATCCGGCCAGCTTGCGTTTGAGCAGAGAAACAGTGCCATCCGGGTAAAAGTAAAGACTGTTCATCGCTTTGCTGATGCTGTTTTTGACTTCAGGTGAACAGCCATACACATTTTCATTATCAGACATTTTCCGGACCGCCATTAGATTGTACTTTTCTTTGATCTCTTCCGGCGAGCTGCCAAGCGGATAAGAAACTATCTTTTCTACGGCGCTCTTTGTCTGGATTCTAGCCATCTGGTCTGCCTCCTTCTTAAATTTATTAAAAAAGGGAGAAAGCATTTCTCCCTTTTAAGCTGAAAAGTTATAAATTCCCCCGTCTTTCCTGCTCACGTTCAATAGATTCAAAGAGTGCTTTAAAGTTGCCTTCACCAAACCCTCTGGCACCTTTACGCTGAATGATTTCAATGAATAGGGTCGGACGGTCTACGATTGGTTTGGTGAAAATTTGAAGCAAATAGCCTTCGTCATCGCGGTCAACGAGAATATTTAATTCCTTCAATTTGTCAATCTCTTCATCAATTTTTCCCACACGCTCAGAAAGCATTTCATAATAAGAATCTGGAGTGCTTAAGAACTCCACCCCATTTTTGCGGAGGATGCTGACAGTGCTGACAATATCTTCTGTTAGAATGGCCAGATGCTGTACTCCAGGCCCGTTGTAGTATTCAAGGTATTCTTCAATCTGGGATTTGCGCTTCCCTTCTGCAGGCTCGTTAATCGGGAACTTAATTCTGCCTCCATTATGCATAACCTTGGACATCAGAGCGGAATATTCTGTTGTAATGTCTTTATCTGTAAAGTGCTTCATTTCCTTGAAGCCCATTACATTAGCATAATAATTCACCCATTCCTCCATTCTCTCTACATTTCCAACCACATGGTCGACGCCGATAAAACCTGCATCCTCAAATGGTACTTCAGTTTGATAAGGCTCAAAGCCAGGCATGAATACCCCTTTATAATCATTCCGTTCAACAAGTGTATGAATGGTATCTCCATATGTACCAATTACTGCCTTTTTGACTGTGCCGTGCTCATCTTTTATCTCAGCTGGAGGCTGTATTTCGATTGCACCTCTTTCAACCGCTGCTTTGTAAGCCTTTTCAACATCATCAACAGCTAATGCTATATCTTTTACACCATCTCCATGCTTATTAATGAAATTTGAAACTCTGGAACTGTCATTTAACGTTCCTGTGATCACCAGGCGAATCTTTCTCTGCTGAAGGACATAAGAGACTGTTTCTCTATTGCCGGTTTCCAGACCGGAATAAGCAACTGGCTTAAAACCGAAAGCTGTGCAGAAATAATGGCAGGATTGTTTTGCATTTCCTGAATAGATTTCTAAATAATCTACCTCCTTCACAGGAAAGAAATCGTCTGCCTTTTGTTCTTTCAATAATTTTTCATCTTGCATGCTAACCCCTCCGTTTTAATATTAATAATATTTTGAATTTATCATATAGGAAACGTGTAAATGTTCTCAAGAGTTCAAGTTAAAGCTATAATGCACTTCTGCATTAAAGGAATTTACACTTTCACTTTTTGCGTTTTTTGCTTTGGGGGCGGTATGTGAACAGCCAAATTCTTTAAAGCTTCTACAGCTTCCAGCAAGCCTTCATTTACACTTGGATGCGGGTAGTTAGGGAAAATTAAATCTTCTTCCCTTGCTCCCATTTCCAATGCAGTAATTCCGGCGGAAATTAATTCTATTGCTCCGTGGCCTACCATGTGGATCCCCAGAAGAACTTGTTTTTCCCTGCAGCTGATCACTTTTATAAATCCGTCTTTTTTCCCGCTCAATGTGCTGAATCCGTTGGCAGATAATGAGGATACACCAATTTCAATGTCATAGCCCATGTTAATGGCTTCCTGTTCCGTTAACCCTGCACTCGCAATAGGAGGCTGTGTATGTGCAGCAATCGGAATGAAGTGGAAATCTGATTCCGATTTAATTCCCGCAATTGTTTCAGCGGCTGTTTTTCCTTGTTTGATAGCTTTTACAGCAAGTGCAGGACCTTCTGTTACATCACCGGCTGCGAAAATATGTTTCTGTGTTGTCCTGCTTTGACCGTCAACCTTAATAAACCCTGCTTCACATTGCTCGACCCCTATACGGGAGAGTCCCAGCTGGTCAGTATTTGGTCGAATGGAAGATGAAACAAATAGATGTGTGCCTGAAATGGTTTCTCTTTTTCCTTTACTCTCAAAAGTTACTGTTAACAGTCCTTCATTAGTCTGCAGTTCCAATACATCCGAGTTTCTTACAATGTCTATCTTTTTCTTTTTTAAAATCCTCTTCAGTTCCCTGCAAATGGACTGATCAAAATCAAAATCCTCTTTCCCATCTTCGAGGATCAGAGTAACACTAGATCCCAGAGCCTGATAGGCCATACCTATTTCGAGGGCAATGTAATCACTGCCATAAATTAATAGTTTATCGGGTATTTCACTCAAATTTGAAACGGAATGCTGATCTAATACCATTTCACTTAACTCTCTAGTCCAAAGAGGCTTTTCCGGTCTCCCGCCAGTCGCAATGATGGCATTCTGAAATCGGAAAACATCAAATTGGTCTCCTTTTTCGATGCCAATCTTGTCCTCTGACAGAAAAAAGGCTGAACCATTGAGAACTTCTATTTTATTAGCTTGACAGAGGGCTTCAATTCCTGCCCGGAGCTGCTTAATTTTCTTCTGCTTGTATTCCTGGAGCTTGTTTAAGTTTAATGAAATATTTCCTCCTTCAAGCCCCCAATTTTCCCCTTCCTGGAATGAAGTGAATTTTTCAGCAGACTGTGTGAGGATCTTGGAAGGTATGCAGCCTTTATTTAAACAGATCCCGCCAAGCTGATCGTGTTCAACTAATGTAACATTTCGTCCCAGCTGAGCAGCGCGAATCGCTGCATGATAGCCCCCTGGGCCGCCGCCGATTACGATGACATCACACTCATGTGCCAGTTCTCCAACTACCATTTATACCATCTCCAGAACAAGCATTTTCGGATTTTTAATCAATTCAGCAAAGCGGTTTGTAAAGCGTACAGCTGTCGCCCCGTCTGCAACTCTATGATCAAAGGACATAGATATATTCATCATCGACCGAATGACAATCTGGTCATCATCGGTCACAACAGGCATCTTTTTTGTTTTATGGAAAGATACCAAAGCGGTTTGAGGATGCTGGATAATCGGAGTCGCTCCAAAGCTTCCCCCAAGCGGCCCCACATTGCTGATTGTGAATGTCCCGCCAGATATTTCTTTAACAGAAAGCTTATTCTCCACTGCTTTTTCCGTAAGCTGTTTCATTTCTGCATGAATTTCTCTGATTGTTTTATTTTCGACATGCTTTATAACCGGAACGATTAGACCTTCGTCCGTATCAACCGCAATACCGATATGATGTTCACCTGCCAAATGTATTTCTTCCTTTTCTTCATGCAGCACTGCATTGAACACAGGAAATTCCTTCAGGCAAATTGATAAAGCCTTCAGGAAAAAGGCTGTAGCAGATATATTTAGGTTTAGAAGCTTAAGATCTTTTCTGAAAGCAATCAGCTCGGTTACATCAATCTCTTCAAAATGTGTACAATGGGGAATGGTAAAGAGTGATTGTGCCATTTTCTTGGCAATCTGCTTTCGTCTGCCCCTAAACGGAATGATTTCTTTCTCAGCAGGGGGCGTTTTTGAATTATCCTTCAAAACTGTTTGCTCCTGTTCATCATGGGCCGGCTTCGTTTGAAGGGAAGCTATATACTGATAGATGTCTTCATCTAAAATTCGGCCAGCAGGACCTGTTCCCGTGATTTTCTCAATATCAATGTCATTATCGCGCGCTATTTTTCTTGTGAACGGAGAAGCAAGAACCCGTTTTCCTTTGAATGCCACAAAAGAATGCTTTTGCTTCTGCGGCGAATCTGTGTAGACAGGAATAGAAACGGCATTCTCTTTTTCAGCGCCTTCCTCACCAGCCGATTCTAAAATTAAAATGGTCGAACCCACTTTAACCGTATCGCCAGGCTGCACTGTAAATTCCTTAATAATGCCTGCTCTCGGGGCAGGTATTTCAGCAGTCATTTTATCAGTTTGTACTTCAACAAGCGGATCGTCTGCTTTCACTGCATCCCCCGGCTTAACTAAAAAGCAAGTAATATCCGCTTCCGTCATTCCTTCACCAATATCGTGCAGTTTCACCTCCACGGCTTCCCCTCCTAAAACTTCATTACTTTTTCTATTGCCTGCTGAATCCTTGCCGGAGTTGGCAGGTAATGGTCCTCAAAACCAAAGTATGGAACTGGCGCATCAAATCCAGTAACCCGTTCGACAGGTGCTTTCTGATATAAAAAGGATGTATCATTAATGATGGCAAGCACATCATTTCCGACTCCGCCGGTGGCATGAGCTTCATGAACAATAACCGTTCTCCCTGTTTTTTGGACAGATTCTGCAATCATGTCTTTATCCAGTGGAAATAGGGTTCTTAAATCAATGAAATCACAATGTACGTTATTTTCTTTCATCTGCTTTGCCGCTTTCATAGCCTCTGGCACCATTGCTCCCCATGTAATAACCGTTACATCGTCCCCATCCATGAGTTTTTTGCCTTTTCCTATTTCAACCGTATACTTCCCTTCAGGCACTTCCTCCCTGGCCGAACGATAGCAGCGCATCGGCTCAAGAAACAGAACCGGATCCGGGTCTTCAATCGCAGCAATCAGCAATCCTTTGGCATCATAAGGACTGGATGGGCAGACGACCTTGATGCCGGGCATATGAGTGAAAATAGCTTCTGTGGAATCACAGTGAATTTCCGGAGCCCTAACCCCCGCACCATATGGAGCCCTTATTACCATCGGAACAGTAAAATGTCCCATTGTCCGCATCCGAAGCCTTGAAGCATGTGTCATGATTTGTTCATATGCAGGATAGATAAAGCCGAGAAACTGAATTTCGATCACCGGCAAAAATCCATTAACAGCCATTCCGATCCCCGCTCCGACAAAACCTGCTTCACTTAAAGGCGTATCGATAACACGGCCTTCGCCATACTTGGCCTGGAGACCCTCGGTTGCACGGAAAACTCCGCCGTTCCTTCCGATATCCTCGCCCAGCAGCAAAACCTCTTCCTTTTCATTCAGCATAGTATCTAAAGCATCCGTAATGGCTTGAACTAATGTCATGGTTTTTGCTCCAACTGCTGTTTTCATTATCGGCCGCCTCCAATCAGCTTCAGATATTCTTCTTTTTGCTGCTTGATTTGCCATGTAGGCTCAGCAAAGACATAGTCAAAAATTACTGCAGGATCTGCAGGAGGAAAATCTTCCATTGCAGCTACAGCTTTATCTATTTCAGCTGCTGCTTCCTCTTCTATTGCCTGTTGCCATTTTTCATCAAATATTCCTTCGTTTTTCATCCAGCGCTCCAGCCTTAAAATAGGGTCAGTCTCCTGTCTTCTGCTAGTGCTTTCCGATTGATCGCGGTATTTGGATGGATCATCTGCTGTAGTGTGTGCACCATATCTCCATGTCACGGCTTCAATTAGCGTCGGCCCTTCACCTTTACGGGCCCGCTCTATGGCTTTCAGTGTTTCAAAATAAACCATGAAAACATCATTCCCATCGATCCTGACTCCTGGAATATCATATGCCAGGGCTTTCTGGGCAATCGTTTTTGTATTCATCTGCTTCTCAAGCGGAACAGAAATGGCGTATTGATTGTTCTGATTAAAAAAGACAACCGGAGCTTTAAATACGCTGGCAAAATTTAAGCCTTCATGGAAATCTCCCTCTGAGGTGGCACCATCACCAAAATAAGCAATAGCAGCATTGGCAGTGCCTTTTTTCCTTTCAGCAAATGCGGCTCCTGCTGCATGAGGGATTTGTGTCGCAATCGGAATGCCTGGAGGGAAAATCTTCTTTCCGTCAGGCGGCACACACCCTTCATTTCTTCCGTTCCAAAACAACAGGATGTTTCGCAGTGAGTGGCCAAAAGTCATAGCTGCTCCGTGGTCGCGATAGGTAGGAAACATCCAATCGTTCTCCCCCAGCGCAACAGCAGTTCCGACCTGGGAAGCCTCCTGTCCTTCATAAGGAGCATATGTGCCTATTCTGCCCTGCCGCTGAAGTGAAATAGCTTTGCGGTCAAAAGTACGGATTCTAACCATATGTCTATACAACTCTTTTACAAGCTTTTCAGTTACTTTTTCTTTATATTCGGAATTGATGATCGTTCCATTTTCGTCCATTATTCGCCTGATCGGAAAGTGATTTTCCATCTTCTCACCCTTTGGCTGGTAAATTATTTTAATAACTTTTATACGGTACAAATATTGTTATCCAAGCAAAAAAATTATGTTCTTACTGCCCACTTCGGGCGTTTCAAATGGGAGAAAAAGCTGTTTCTGCGTGTGCGTGCTTCAATGCGGCTCTCGCAGAATTGGTTGGATGCTTCAACTGTTGTAATTCCATTTGCTTCAGCATGTTCGTAGATGTTCAGAAGAGAGTTATAAATAGCTTTTGTTTTACGGAGTACCCTTTCTTTATTAGGTGTATATAATTCATCTGCGACCTGGATTAATCCCCCTGCATTTACAATATAATCGGGAGCATATAAAATCCCCTTATCTTTAAGGATTTGTCCATGGCGCATATCCATTAGCTGGTTATTGGCAGAGCCAACGATTGCTTTTACTTTTAAAAGGTCGATTGTGTCATCGTTAATGATTCCACCCATTGCACAAGGAACAAAAAAGTCGGCCTGGGCCTCATAAATCTCATTGCTGGATAATACCTTCACGCCGGCTCCAATTTCTTTCGCTTTGCTGAGAAGCTGGTCGATTGCCTGCTGGCTGATATCTGTGACAAATAAATCTGCCCCTTCCTCCAGCAGTCTTTCTGCGACTTTATATCCCACTTTGCCAAGTCCCTGAATGGCATAACTCTTGCCTGAAAGGTCGTCTGTTCCGCTCAGTGCTTTATTTGTTGCCTGGAGGCCGTAAATAACACCCTGCGCTGTTGGAACAGAAGAATCGCCGCTTCCCCCATAAACCTCATCAACCCCCACAATGCAGTTCGTTTCCTTTAGGGCATGAACGAAATCCTCTGTAGAAGTACCCATGTCTGTTCCTGTATAGAAGCGTCCGTTCAATGATTCAACAAATTGGCCAAAAGCACGGAACAGCTCAGGTGTTTTATCTTTTAATGGATCCCCGATAATGACAGCCTTCCCGCCTCCGAAGTCACAATCACTAGCCGCACATTTATAGGTCATGCCTTTTGATAATCGGAGGACATCCTCAAGGGCATCATCAACGCTTTTGTACGGAAACATGCGGCAGCCTCCCAATGCCGGCCCCAGCCTTGTGCTGTGGATAGCAATGATTGCCTTTAGTCCGGTAGATTCATCGTTGCAGAATACGACTTGTTCATGGTCTTTAATTTTTTGAAACATATCTGTCATTTCATTCTCCCCTTTATATATGATAGCGCTTACAATAAAATTGAATTAAAATCCCTTTTTTCCGGCTCTGATTCTGCTATTCTTTTAATCTTTCTTTAACAACTGTGCAATCCTGCTTTTCTTCAGAATCACCTGTTTGACTTCACCTTTGCCAGCAAGGATTTCTCCATTATGGACGGTTACAGTTGAGTAAACTGCATTTCCTTCCAGCTTGGATACGGTAGCTGTAATAACAATGGGGGATCCTTCAGGTGACGGAGATAAATGCCTGGCAGAAACAGCTCCACCCATCCCTTCTTCTTCCTCATCCAAATAGGGGGTGATCAGGAGTCGGGAGGCCCACTCCATGTGATAGATCATGGTTACTGTGGAATAGACAGGATGAATGACCTCTCCTTCAAATTGTGCGAACATTTCAGGTGAGACCACTGCACGGATAACTGCCTGGTTCCCAATCTGCAGCCCAGGTTTCATAACACCCCTCCCTTTTTGATCATAAATATGTATGACGTTTATTTAACGATATGATACCATTACGTTAAATGAATAGTCAATAAATTGTAAAAACTTTAAAAATTCTTTTGATTTGACGCATGTAAAAAGGATTAACCGGCAAATTGGCTAATCCTTTTTATTATTCTAAGAAAGCAGCGCACGATCACTTGCCATTTTTGTTCCGCGAATTCGCTGAAATTCATTCAACAGCTGTTCAATTGTCAGATGCTGTTTCTGTCCATCATCTACTTCAAGGATAATCTGGCCTTTATCCATCATAATCAGCCTGTTTCCTAAATCCAGCGCCTGCTGCATATTATGAGTGACCATTAAGGTTGTTAAATTGTACTTTTGAACAATTTCTTTTGTGAGATTGGTAATAAGCTCTGCACGTGCCGGATCGAGAGCTGCTGTATGTTCATCCAGCAAAAGAATCGAAGGCTCTGTGAAGGTTGCCATTAATAAGGAAAGTGCCTGCCGTTCTCCTCCCGATAATAAACCGACCTTAGCATTTAGACGGTTTTCCAGGCCAAGATGAAGGGTCTCAAGAACTTCACGGAAATAGTCTCTGCGCTTTTTCGTCACACCTTTTCGTAATGTTCTTGTTTTATTCCTTGAATATGCCATGGCCAGATTTTCTTCAATTGTCATGGATGGGGCAGTGCCGGCCATCGGGTCCTGAAAAACCCTGCCTATCAGCTTTGCCCGGTTATATTCCGACATGCCTGTGACATTTTGACTGTCGATAAAAACAGACCCAACATCAGGAATCATGACGCCAGAGATAATATTCATTAAAGTGGATTTCCCTGCCCCATTACTTCCGATAACGGTGACAAAGTCTCCCTCATTCAATGTAAGATTGATCGTATCAAGTGCGATTTTTTCATCTGGTGTTCCTTCATTGAAGACTTTATGAATCTGATTTAATTGCAGCACCAGCCTCACCCTTTCTGCCTGATGGCAACTCACTTATGTTCATGCTTCCTGCCAGTCTTTTAGCTTTCCTTTTCTTCTCCTTCGTGCGGTCAATAATCTTCGGCATTATTAATGCCAGGATGACGATAGTTGCTGTAATCAGCTTCATATCACCCGGCTCAAGGAACTCTACCCTTAGCGCCATGGTAACCACGATACGATAGATAATTGCTCCGCCAATGACCGCTAATGTAGTCCTGGCAATTGTTTTTGTTCCGAACAAGGCTTCACCGATGATAACTGAAGCCAGTCCGATAATAATCATTCCGATACCCATACCAACATCGGCGAATCCGCCCTGCTGGGCAATCAGTGCTCCTGAGAAAGCGACCATTGCATTGGAGAGGCCAAGCCCCAAAATCACCATCATGTTGGTATTGGCAGAAAGACTGCGAATCATCCTTTTGTTGTCACCTGTTGCCCTTAAAGCTAAACCAATCTCAGTCTGAAGAAAGCGATCTGTCAAAAATTTTATAGCCAATGTGACAACTAACATAAAGAGAATTATGCCCCAAGTTCTTGGGAGGCTGTCGCTCAGCCCAATCACCGACAGGATTGCATTGAAAAAAGAATCGATTCCTGTTTTATCCCAAAAATCTCTTACATGTGTAATGGCTGTTTCTGTGTTCAGGAGAGGAACATTTGATTTACCCATGATGCGGAGGTTTATCGAATACAGAGCAATCATCATCAGGATTCCTGATAACAGAGCATTTATTTTTCCGAAAGTATGAATAATACCCGTTAGGCAGCCGGCAATAAAACCGGCAAATAATGCAGTGACCGTAGCAAGAAAAGGATTAGCCCCGCTGACAATCATGGTTGCAGCTACAGCCGCTCCGGTCACAAAACTTCCATCCACCGTTAAATCCGGAAAGTCCAGTACCCTGAACGAAAGATATACTCCAAGTGCCATAATTGCGTAAATAATTCCTGACTCAAATGCACCGAATATCGCTGTAAACACTAAGAATCACACCCTTTATTTGTTTTAGCTTAAAAAGCAGCCGGCCGGATATTTGCGTTCCAGCCGGCGGATTTTTTACTCTTCATGGAACTCTGCAAAATCAGCCCATTCCTCTTTTACTTCAAGTCCCTGTGCTTCAGCTGCTTTTTTATTAATGACCAATTTCAGGCTTCCAGGAAGCTCAACCGGGATTTCAGAAGGCTTTTTGTTTCCTTTTAAAATCTCAGCGGCCATCTTGCCTGTCTGGTAACCTAAATCAAAGTAGTTGAATCCGCTTGCTGCTATAGCTCCGCGTTTCATGGAATCAAGCTCACCAACGAATAGAGGAATCTTTTTGCTGTCAGCGACAGAGATAACGGATTCAAGAGCCGACACAACTGTATTATCCGTAGGGATATAGATGGCATCCACTCTTCCAACTAGGGAGTCGGCAGCCTGTTTTACTTCAGCAGAGGTTGAAATAGAGGCTTCTACAATCTTGGCTCCTTTTGGTTCAGCAAGATCTTTTACCTGTTTAACCTGAACCTCGGAATTTTGCTCTCCGGAATTGTAGATGATGCCAATATTTTTAACACCCGCTTCATCAATCATAAAATCAATGGTTTTAGCAGTCCCTTCCGGATGGTTATCAGTAGTGCCTGTAATATTGTCTCCAGGCTGATCAAATGATTCAACAAGACCGGCTCCAACAGGATCTGTAACAGATGTAAAGAGAATTGGAATATCTTTAGTCGCATTAAGAGCGCTAACGGCACTTGGGGTAGCATTTGCAAAAATCATATCCACTTTATCGCCGACAAAATTATTAGCGATCGTCTGTGTGTTGTTCATATCAGCCTGAGCATTTTGGAAATCAAATTTTACATTATCGCCTTCTTTAAATCCCTCATCCTCCAAAGCTTTTTTAAATCCCTCTGTTGCTGCATCCAGGGAAGGATGTTCGACAAATTGTGTGATTCCAATTGTGTACTGCTTCTGTTCATTTACTTCTGAAGAAGAACCACTGGATTTCTCCTGTCCGCAGCCGCTCAAAACAAGCATGCCTGCAGCCATTAATAAAGAAAAAGCTTTCAACGATTTTTTCATTATATGACCCCCTATACTACTTTATTTAACTATCAGCTTGCTGATAGCTTATACCCTTAATGTATACGCTTACATGGTGAAGTAAATAAATGGTTATTACCATTTATATGATATTTACTTTAGATATCGTAAATACAACGTTATATTATCACCCTAAGCCCAAGAGTGTCAATAATATTCTAAAAATTTGATATATTTTAATAAATCATTTTAACAAAAAAGCAAGCAGGTGTGAAACCCTGCTTGCTAATTTAATAGCTTCTTAGCCTTTTGAAGCTGAAGATCAGCATCCTCTATCATTTTATCCAAAAGTTCCTTTACGCTCGGGAGATCACCAATCAGGCCGGCTATTTGGCCGCTGTTCATAAAACCTTCCTCGCCGTTTCCACTTATTGCTCCAATTTTATGATAATCTTCAGAAGTTAGTTTATTAAACTCATCCAGAGAGATTCCTTGTTTTTCGTAATCCAGCAATTTATTGGCATAACCGGTGGAAAGCACTCTTCGTATTCTGCCAACTGAACGCCCCACTATAAGGGTTTCATGATCAGATGCTTCAATGATTTTCTTTTTATACTCCGGATGAAATGGCGCCTCTTTGGTTGCTATGAATCTGGTACCCATTTGTACACCGCACGCCCCCAGGGCAAGCATGGCAGCAAGACCTTTACCATCACCGATTCCTCCAGCTGCCACGACAGGAACTGAGACTTTGCCTATTATTTGAGGAATCAAAACGAGTGTGGTGGTTTCAAGAGCACTATTGATTCCAGCTGCCTCATACCCTTCCGCCGCAATGATATCAGCTCCTGCTGCCTCTGCTTTTAGCGCCTGTCTTACAGAAGCAGCCACTGTAATGACCTTCACCCCATTTTCATGCAGCTTAGGTATAAAAGAAGCAGGATTTCCAGCCGAAAGGGATACTGCAGGAATCTTATGTTTAATGATAAGGGATAAGATTTCCTTAACATACGGGGAAACACTTAAGGCAATGTTAACGGCAAATGGTTTATTTGTTAAACTCTTAGTTTCTACTATTATCTTCTCAACTTCCTCCGGTGGCATTGTTCCTGCTCCGATCGTGCCAAGCCCGCCGGCTTCAGAGACGGCGGCTGTCAAAATGGCGTTGCTGATATTCCCCATGCCGCCCTGAATAATTGGATATTTAATATTTAAAATGTCTGTTACTCTATTCAATAAAATTCCTCCTTCGTTAAAATAATGTTATACTAATCTCAATAGTTTGACAATTGGAGAATTACAAAAAAAGAGCCATCCTGCTTCCTATGCAGAAGAATGGCTCTTTTTTTACTCAACCATGTAAGGGTGATTTAATGCGTCATAATCAGCATCTCTGTTTTTCAGTTCATTTCCTTCTTTAAAAACACTTTCAAAGAATCTGGATGCGGGTTCTGCCAGTTCTTTGTAATATTCACTAAATAAGGCAGCAGCATGACTGCCCAGCCACTTATCAGGCAGAAGCTCTTCAGGCAGACCAGGGTCCACAAATAGGAACTTCCGGTATTCATGCACAAGCTTCGTTCTTT
Organism: Cytobacillus sp. SAFR-174; assembly: GCF_051964675.1. Lineage (NCBI taxonomy): Bacteria > Bacillati > Bacillota > Bacilli > Caryophanales > Bacillaceae > Cytobacillus > Cytobacillus sp. SAFR-174. The sequence continues at coordinate 126,202 of NZ_JBQCMZ010000009.1, forward strand.
CTACGAAACATTCTGCATCAGTCATATTTCCCTTCAGAATCTTATTTCTATCAATTATATATTTCTGGCTGTATTGAGAAATAAACTCCTGGTATTTTTCGTTGATTTCTGTCAGGTTCCAGCTTTTTTCTACAATTTCGATATTTTTATGCGGTCCTGCATAACGGGCAATAAAGAAATCGACATAGTTGGCAATATCATATTTCTCAATTAAATCAAATACTTGTTTCTCGAGATTATTAGCAGAGATCCAGCAGCTGCTGGACATGGATCCAAAACCGCTCCATACAAGCTCCTTGCGCAATTCATCCCTCACATTGCGTATTTCTTCCGGGATGGTATACATAAGGATGCGCCACTCGCCATCCCACTCCTCAGGCTTTAATTTAAAGATACGCTTAGCCGCTTCCTCAATCCTTTTCTGCCCTCTTGGCGTTAAGGAATAATAGCTTTTATTGCCGATCTTTTCTGCGCTTACCCAGCCCTGCTTATTCATTCTTGAAATAGCTGCTCTGACAGACTGGTCATTGTGGCCAAATTCACTTAAAAGTTTTATAAGACTGCCAATCCAAATTTTGCTTCCGTAATGTGTAATATAATCACCATAAAGTGTGAAAATCATTGATCTTGTATTCAACTTGCCTTCATCCTCATTTCATCATGTCGGTTGAACGGATAAATTTCGTTATATATTAGTGTACTAAAGTTAGGCAGTTTTGAAAATACTTTTTCGGCATACTAAAGAATTGTCTTCCTGCTGCCACGCTAAAATCGTTAAGAGCTTTAATAACCATAGAGTATAATGCCTCTATGGTCAGCGCTCAACAATCGTTGATATCCCCTGCCCGACACCCACACACATCGTTGCCAGGCCGTATTTAGAATTCCTGCGCTTCATCTCATGCAATAAAGTTGTCAAGATACGGGCGCCGCTCGCCCCAAGCGGATGGCCAAATGCAATCGCTCCCCCATTCACGTTTACCCGTTCCGGATCTGCGCCCAGTTCATTAATGCAGGCGAGGGATTGCGAAGCAAACGCTTCATTTAATTCAGTTAAGTCAATATCACTCATGGCAAGTCCCGCCCTCTTTAATGCTTTCTGAGTGGAAAACACAGGACCTGCTCCCATAATTGACGGCTCAAGCCCTGCTGCTGCGGAAACAATATAAGTTCCAAGGGGCTTTAATCCCAGTTCACCGGCTTTTTCCTCAGACATCAGCAGCAATGCAGAGGCACCGTCGTTAACCCCTGAAGCATTGCCTGCCGTTACAGTTCCGCCCTGAAAAATCGGCTTTAAGCTGGAGAGCTTTTCATAAGTTGTTTCCGGACGGGGATGCTCATCATGTGAAATGGTGATTTCCTTCCCTTTTTTATCCATGTATGTAACAGGAATGATTTCATCGTCAAATAAGCCTTTTTCAATTGCTGATTTTGCCCTCTTCTGGCTTTCAAGAGCAAACCGGTCCTGCTCTTCACGGGATATACCATATTTCTCTGCAACATTTTCTGCTGTTTTGGGCATGCTTTCAGCACCATACATGTTCTCAAGCCTGCTGTTTGTAAATCGCCAGCCGATGGTTGTATCAAACATTTCCATATTTCCTCTTGGAAACTCGCTGCTTGGCTTTGCCATGACAAATGGTGCACGGGTCATGCTTTCGGTGCCTCCAGCAATAAAAATATCTCCTTCTCCTGCTAAAATAGCACGTGCAGCATAATTTACAGCATCTAAACCAGATCCGCAAAGCCGGTTAACCGTAGAAGCAGCCACTTCGACAGGCAAACCGGCGAGCAACGCTGCCATCCTGGCGACATTGCGATTATCTTCTCCTGCCTGATTTGCATTTCCCAATATGACCTCTTCAATTTCTGCAGGATTCACCACGGGATTTCTATCCAGCAAGGCCTTAATAACAATGGCTCCCAAATCATCGGGACGGATATCCTTTAACCCGCCTTTATATCTTCCAATCGGAGTCCGGACAGCATCAACGATTACTGCTTTCCTCATTGCCTGACACCCTCTCTGGCAGTGTAATCATAAACACCTTTGCCCGTTTTGCGTCCAAGCCTGCCAGCTTTCACATACTGTTCAAGGAGCGGTGCCGGCCGGTATTTTTCACCCAGCTTGCTGTGAAGGTATTTTAAATTATTCAGGCGCGTATCGAGGCCGACAAGGTCGCCCAGTTCGAAAGGGCCCATGGGATAGTTCAGACCAAGCTTAATGGCTTTATCAATTTCTTCGGGGGTGCCGAGACCTTCCTGCAGCATATAAAATGCTTCATTCCCCACGAGCGCGCTGATCCTGCTCGTCACGAAGCCCGGAAACTCATTTATGACGACTGTTTCTTTTCCCATTTGCTCGGCAGCACGTTTTATTGACTGTGCTGTTTCTTCGCTCGTTTCAAGCCCTTTAATAATTTCTACAAGCGGCATTTTATGGACGGGGTTAAAGAAATGCATGGCAATCACTTTGTCCGGACGATTGGTAAAGGACCCAATCTCTGTTGGACTCATGGTAGAGGTGTTTGTTGCAAAACAGCAATGCTCTGAAGCGTGCTGATCGATCACTTCAAAAATATTTCTCTTTATATCCATCACTTCAGGAACGGCTTCAATAACAAGATCTGCTTCACTTACATGCTGTGCAAGACTTACAGAATAGTTAAGCCTGCTTTTGCTTTCTTCCAAATCAGCGGCTGTAATTTTCTTCCTAGCGAGCCCTTTTTCAAAGATGCTGTCAATCTCGTTTTCCGCACGGATTAATTGCTCCTGGCTGATATCTACAAGGGTTGTATGGAAGCCCCCGACTGCACTAACATACGCAATCCCGCGCCCCATGACACCTGAACCGATCACGACAATATTTTTCAAGGTATAATCCCCCTTTCAGTTTAAAAAAAGACGAGCACCCGATACGAGATGCTCGCAAACCATATAACGGGCAAATATTCTAAAAGTAATTCTAAGTTTTATAGTTTTACAAAGGCTATTTCCCTTGAAACACTGGCTTCCGCTTTTGCATAAATGCCGCTACACCCTCTTTATGATCAAGAGTAAGGCCCGCAATCCGCTGTCCTTGTGCATCCCGCTCCAGACTTTCTTCCAGAGTGGATTCCCAGCTCGCTTTCAAATTTTTCTTGATTACGGCAATCGCTGCTGTCGGCATACTGGCAACCTTTTCTGCAAAAGCAGTTATTTCAGCCTGCCATTGCTCCATAGGAATTACCTTTGTAGCAAGGCCCAGCTCTTTGGCTTCCTCGGCATTAATCTTTTCACCAAGCACAGCAAGCTCCATGGCTTTGGCATGACCGATCAGCTTTGGAAGAAAGTATAGGTTACCGGCATCTGGGACCAGCCCGACATGAATAAAAGCTTCTAAAAAACTGGCTTTTTCAGACAGGAGTCTGAAATCGCAGGCTAACGCAAGACTCATACCGGCACCTGCTGCCACCCCATTAACAGCTGCGATAATAGGTTTCTCGCATCTATGAATCTCCAATACCATTGGATTATAGAACCGCCGGAGAACCTCGCCATGATCCATGTCCTCATTTACACCCTGAAGATCCTGGCCGGAGCAGAATGCACGCCCTTCACCTGTAATGACGAGACATCTGACTTCTTTCTCTCTGCTTGCCTGTTTTACGGACTGCTGAACCTCTTTATTCAGCTGTTCGGTGAACGCATTCAGCTTATCCGGACGGTTTAATGTAATCCATGCTACACCGTTTGCTACCTCGTATTTTACGGTTTCAAACATCAGCTATGTACACCTCCTCTACTTTCCTTTAAAATGAGGCTTGCGTTTTTCAATAAAGGCATTCATTCCTTCTTTTTGATCTTCTGTCGAGAATAATAGGTAGAAGTTCTTTCTTTCGAATTCCATTCCTTCATTTAAAGGTGTGTCAACTGCCTTTAGGACTGCTTCTTTTATAAGGCGTATGGCGATTGGAGCCTGGCTGGAGATTTGCTCAGCCGCTTTCATCGTTTCTTCGAGCAGAAGCTCCTCTGCTATAAGCTGGTTGACGATGCCATGGTGAAGGGCTTCCCTCGCCGAGATTCTTTTGCCGGTAAAAAGCCATTCCATTGCTTTCGTTTTTCCCACTAGCTTAGTAAGCCTTTGCGTTCCGCCTGCACCCGGCATTACGCCAAGGTTCACTTCCGGAAATCCAAATTCCGCATTATCCGCCGCATAAAGCAAATCACAGCATAACGCAAGCTCAAAGCCTCCGCCAAGGGCAAAGCCCTGCACAGCTCCGATAATCGGTTTCTTGATCATGGCAAGACGATCCCAATCTTTAAATTGATTGCGAAGCTCAAAATCGATTGCATGATCATTTGCCATTTCATCAATATCTGCCCCGGCTGCAAAGGCTCTTCCATTGCCGCTTAATACAATGGCCTTGACGCTTGAGTCTGCCTCAAAGTCCTCCATTGCCGAAAGAATCTCTGAAACCATCGTGCGGTTAATAGCATTTAGAACCTTAGGCCGGTTCAAAGCGATTAAACCAAGTTTTCCTTGCTGTGAAACTTCAATGGTTTCATAGCTTTTATTCATCTGCTTCCTCACCGATCATAAGTGTGATAATATCACCTGCAAATTTCATGGCGTCTTTGCCTGATGCCTTGCCTTCGTCTGTTTTCATGGCTTCCTGCAATGCTTCATGGCTGTCATAGTACATTTCGCACATCAAATAGTACTTCCCTTCGCCTCCCATAGGGCTGCCCACAATTTTTGTAACTTCCATTTTGCGGAGACCCGGAATTTTGGCTGTAAGAGGCGCGTGCGTATTAAAATAATGATCATCAAATGCCTCCTTATTTTCAGGATGCTTATAAAGAGCGATTAATTTTACCATTTGTCAACTTCCTCTCAATTTTTAATAGTTTTAAGTTCTGGATTTTATTTTTTAAAAAGCCTGCTACATCATAGTCGATACTGGTTTCATAGCTTCAAAGGGGTTCTTGCAGGATTTGCAGTATAAGATGCTGCGGCAGGCTGTGGGGCCAAAAAGGTTATCCATCGTCGTATATGCGGACCCGCAAAAAGGACAATCCACATGCCATTCGCCCGTTTCACTTATGAATTTTGGAGGTGGCGCGATCCCGAATTCCTTAAGCTTTATCCTGCCGGTCTCTGTTACCCGGTCAGACGTCCATGGCGGATGATAGATAAACTGGACTTCTATTTTTTCAAAAATCCCTGCTTTCCCCAGCTCGCCTTCAACGTTTTTTTGAATAATTTCCAGGGCAGGGCATCCCATAAAAGTAGGCAGGAGTTTAACCAAAACTGACTGGCCCTCCACCTTAATCTGTTCTACCATTCCTAAATCAACGATTGAAATGGTATCTATTTCAGGGTCTTTAACATTATGAAGCGCTTCTAACGCGGTTTTTATCAATATTTGATCCTGCTCCATTTACATCACCCTTTAGAAAACTTACCAGCTTGCAGCCGGATTTATGTTATACACCTCGCTCAAAGTGGACAATGCGTCATCAAGGTCGGCAGTATGCTCTCCTATTCGTCCATTTCCAGTCTTCATAGCAAGGTCCGCTTCTGAGACTGCCAGATTGACAGATTCAAAAACAGGCTTCATGATTAACAGCCAGCGCTGCTTTAATACTCCTTCCTTTTCAATGAGGCCATGTTCAGCCATTTCTTTTGCCTGGGGCCCCAAATTCAGAACTCCTTCAAAATCTGCTAATACCTTCCCAATGGCAGCTTCCATTCTTGTTCTGGCTTCTCCGCCAGCCTGCAGCAACTGTATAAACCATGTTTTCCAGTGAAGAAGGTGGTAATAAAGCTCCATATTGACCTTTAATGCCACTTCGGCTAAAGGCCGATAAGAAGAGTTTTTCAGAGAGTCCAATCTGATTTTTTTCGCTTGGCAATAAAAATAATTTCTTACAACCGCAAATGCCCAGTCATATTGTGCTGAAGACAAGTAATGACCAGGGCCATTTACCAATTCTAAAAGGACAGCATTTCGCCTTTCAGAAGCTTCTCTTGCATGTGCAAGACTGTCTACATTGCCTTCTCCGAGATCGGACAGCAGCTGATAAAACATAGCTGCATGGCCCATGGTATCCTGGCTGATGGATGAAAAGGCGACATCCTCCTCTATATGGGGCGCCAGTCCAAGCCATTCTGAACCCCGGTAGGCAAGGATGAAATCATCGTCAGCCAACTGATACAATAATGATGTCAGTGGCGGCTTAACCTTAGTGTTGATTGGCATATTTCCTGCTGGCTCAGTCACCTTTCTTCATCCCTCCCCATGAAAGAATTTCCTTTTCATCAAGCATTTCCTGCTCATAGTGCCGCCACTTTTTCTTCAGATATCCATATCCTTTTGTCGTGCGGTATTCTTTGTTGTCTAGACGCTGAAGTGATTGCTTTTCTTCCGGCGTCAGCTTCCGGATATCAGAGCGTTTGACGACCCAGATATCAGCAACCGGCTCTCTCCTCATAAAATTTTCCTGCGCCATAACGAGTGCAAGCTCCCGATTTGGCGCCAGCAGGGAAAATTGATATTGCAGAGGCGAGGTATCGGTTCTTTGACTAAAAACTTCAAATTCCTGATAAAATCCTTCGTTACCCAAAGGTACCCCTCCCATCTGAACGGTTTAATTTGCAGTATTGAGAGCTTCCCGCACCCATTTGTTAGTATCGTAAGCTGTGCGTCGGAGGCCGAGCCGCTCCTGAGATTTTGGACCATTATTTTTAATAATGTCCTTGAACCTATTCCAATCAGGCTGCTTATAAACCCACAGCTCCCGCTCCTGATCGAAATGCATCGTCTCGTCCGGCAGCGTGAGGCCCAGCGAGAGAACGCGGGGAATATATTTTGTGAAAAAATCCTGTCTTAAATCTTCGTTCGTCTTTGTCCGGATTCTGTATTTTATCGTTGTATCCTGTTTGGAAGTGCCTGTTGTAGAGGCGTCACCCGGACCAAAGAACATTAACAGCGCTTCCCACCAGCGGTTAACGGCATCTTGAACCATTGCTCTTTGCTCGTCGGTTCCTTCAGCCAGCGCCATGATGATGGCTTCACCATGTTGGGCATGAAAAACCTCCTCTGCGCAAATTCTCTTAAGCGCTCTTGCATAAGGGCCATATGAGGCGTTAAGCATATTGGTCTGGGTAATGATCGCCGCTCCGTCAACCAGCCAGCCAATCAGACCGGCATCTCCCCATGTTGGTGCTTCCATATGAAAGACATTATGGAATTTCAGTCTGCCGCTGAATAAATCCTGCATAATATCTTCACGGGTCTTGCCGAGAGGCTTCATTAAATCCTCTGCTACACGAAGCAGCAGCTGACCATGTCCCATCTCATCCTGCACTTTCGCCATGATCCCCAGCTTGCGTTTTAAAGAAGGGGCTTTCGGCACCCATTCCTTTTCAGGAAGTGCTCCCATAATTTCACTGATTCCATGCATTGAAATTAATTTGATTAATGTCATTCGATAATCTTCCGGCATCCAATCATCCGCTTCAATTTTTTCTCCTGCATTAATGCGTTTCATAAACTGCTCATATTTTTGTTCTTCCGTCATTTCTTGAAAGAAAAGAGCTTCTGACATGTGTTTCACCCCCAGTGAGTTTAAAATGATTCATTCAGGTAACTGCATTTACCACTGCCGGACTAACAATCCTGACAGCTTTCCCTTCCGATCTTGGCAGCGTTTTGGGCGGATGGAGAACAAGTCTGATGGTAATAAAGCAGTTTTGTTTCAATGCTTCCTGAATCTTCTTTTTTACGAATTCCTCTTCTCCCATATCCCTATAAAACTCTTCGCTCCATTCAGCATGAAGCTCTAAAACTTTTAAGCTTCCCTTTTTATGCACATGGATCTGATAATGGGGAGCAAGCTCAGGCACCTGAAGAATACACCGTTCAATTTCGGACGGAAAGACGTTTACACCATTAACATTGAGCATATCGTCAATGCGTCCTTTCACACGGCTCATGCGGATCGTGGTTCTCCCGCACGCACATTTTTCTTTAGAAAGGGAGGCAATATCACCAGTACGATAACGGATCACAGGAAAAGCTTCCTTCGTTAAACTGGTAAAAACAAGCTCACCTTCTTCTCCATTTGAAAGCGGTGTCATATTTATCGGATCAATCACCTCCGCATAGAAATGATCCTCTGCAATGTGCAGCCCATCTTGAGCTTCATGGCATTCCATTGCAATACCCGGTCCCATTACTTCACTGAGCCCATAAATATCGCATGCTTTAATTCCAAGCTTAGCTTCGAGAGCTTTCCGCATTTCTTCAGACCAGGGCTCAGCACCAAATATCCCAAACTTTAATGAGGTATTTGCAGGGTCGATTCCCCGCTCCTCCATCTTCTCCGCTAAATTGAGGACATAGGAAGGAGTTCCGCAAATAACTTCCGGCTTAAAGTCCTGTATCAGCATTATTTGTCTCTCGGTATTTCCTCCAGAAACAGGTACGGTTGCCATGCCAAGCTGTTCGCTGCCATAATGGAGTCCCAGTCCGCCGGTAAACAGACCGTATCCATATGCATTATGCAATGTCTGACCAGGTTCGCCTCCTCCTATGGAGATTGCCCTGGCTATCAGATTACTCCACATTTCAATGTCATTCCGGGTGTAGCCCACTACAGTCGGCTTTCCGCTCGTTCCCGAAGAAGCGTGCAGACGCACAATTTCTTTTTTATCCACAGCAAAAAGCCCGAATGGGTAATGTTCCCGTAAATCTGCTTTCACAGTAAAGGGCAGCTTTCGAATATCATCCAGGCCGGTAACGTCTTGAGGTGCAATATTACTTTCCAAAAACTTTTTCCGATAAAAAGGCACATGGTTATATACTCTTTCCACTGTCTGCCTGAGCCGGTCCAGCTGCAATTCCTCTATCCTATCGCGGCTTTCCGTTTCAATATCATGCAGAAACAAGACATGACCTCCCAGAATATTAGGATAATAATTTAATATAACGTTTAAATATCGTTAGATAAAATAAGTGTTATATATTTAACACAAAGATACCGTGTAAACAGGAAAAAGTCAACTTATTTTCTGAAAATTTACTTTTTTATTTTAAAGTTAATAAAAAGACCTAGCCCATATAATAGAGGGCTAGGTAAAATTTCTCAGGACCATTCTTTTAACTTATTGACTATGTTATTTTTCCATTGAGAAATTAAAGGCTCTTCACCTTTTGCTGTTTTCTGTTTCTGCCATTCATTATAGCTTGCTGCAGAAATGAGAATTGAGCCGGCGATTAAAAGGTATGCCCACCAAGGGAGATTCCCCCAATATGGTCTGGTTTGCAGCAGTACATTCAGGAGCAGAACCCCGGAACCTACAAAGAAATAAGACTTTATCCTCCAAAAAGTGCCGGCCAGCATCGAGGTCAGCGAGAGCGTACCGACTATAAGTGCATCATAAACCGTATTACTTGTAAGGCCGTCCTGCACAAGCAGCAAGGATACTGCTATGAGAACTCCCCACTGAATTTTACTGGTCAGCTTTGAGTACTGCCCCTTCAGGACTTTCCTGACAAAAATAATCAGGATGATCCAAGGGAGAACATATGCCTCTCTTATAAAAAGATCCGGTATTTCAATAATCCTTAATACACTATAATATGGCTCCAGTAATACTGCTCCTGCCAGCAATCCAGGGAGCCTATAGTATTTGGATGCCACTCTGCCCTTCTGTAAAAATAAAAATACACTGATCAGGAGTCCAGGGAGAACTTCCGCCCATAGGGAAACCGCTGGAAAAAGATAAGCGGTTAGCAAAAATAGCATGGAAATCATTGTGTAGCTATCCGCTTTTTTGCCCATGAAAATTTTGGCATATACCATTTTGCCAATGAAAACCGCAGCCATGCCGAAGCCAGCGGAAATCACAATTTTCATATCTGGAGCAATACCGTTAATGAATAGGAATTTAAGTACTGCTGCATACAGTAAAAACAATGGAATAGCACCTAATATATCAAGCTGGGTTCTATGCATATATATGATCAACCCTGCTGTATAGATAATAGAAACGATAAAGGGGAGAACTCCAAAGGGATAGGACGCCAGAAAAGCCAATATCCCAATCACAGACCATGGTATAAAAAAGTAAACACTCCTCTGTTTATCCTGAGTTTTACCAGTCATCCAGAATAAGAATACAGCACAGCTGACTGTTAATATGGCATACTCACTATAGCTGTCCCCCAGAATTTGCTCCATACCCGTCAAGATCACCATAAACAAAGTTATAAATGAGCTGTAGAGGAATATCTTTACTTTCCACTCATTAGCAGAAACCTTGAAACTGATCCAATAGACTGCCAGGGTGGCTATAAATGGCCAGATACTGTTTTCCCTATAAAGGAAAAATGTCAGGATCATGGCAAAAGGCATGAAGATATGGCCAATCCAGCTGAACCCTCTTGCCAGGACAACGTCTTTCTTAGAAATATAAAAAGCCGCACCAATCAGGATCCATGCCCCTAAAGGAAATTGGACCCAATTAAAAATTGTAAAGTTAAATGGTAAAGCAATCAAAATCATTAAGTAAGCAAAAAGTGAAATCGATGCTGTCGCAAATGGTATCCAGGTTTGCTTATGGAATTGATACAGGCCAAGGTACATTGCTATACCGCCTATAAAAACTGCTGGTCTCATCCAAACTTCATTGATCGTCAAAGCAGCGGCTGTAAACAGTGAGATTGTATAATATCCCAGCGAAATTAAAAACACGTTTTTGGCTTGAGTTTTGTGCCCTTTCTTAGAAAGAATGACATAAAGGATAAGGAGGGCTATACTTGCCATTACGGTATTCATGGCCATACCCAGCTCATTCTGATAAAAGCTTGAATAACTTCGCAGATGTTCACCATAAAACATAAAGGCAAACCCGATTGACAATGGAATAGCCCAGGGAATCGTCTCTGTATAAAAAATCCGATTTTCAGCCTTATTCATGAGGTACAGGACAAAGCTGAAGATTAATAGCATGGTGCCTGCAGCAAGCCAATCAAGAAGTCCTGAAGCTATCACAGCCGAAAACAGCATAATACTGACAGCCACATCGCGTGAGCTTGATTCCACGACTTTTATTAGCGGATGTTTAAGCAGATACCCGAAACTGATAATAAGCACAAAGCCAATGAAGAAAACAGGTAAAGATAGATTGTTGAACGGGATGGCTTTATCCAGCATAAGAACTGCTTGGAATAGGGAAAAAGCTAAAAATACAGGTGCCAGGTAAGCAAACAGCCTGTTTCCCATAATATTTGCCAAATAGATAAACTGCCCCGCGAGTATTGTATAAGCCAGCAGCAGTGATACAGAGGGTTCCCCGGCCGTTAACAGGATTCCTTCGATTGAAATATAAAGAAAAGCAAGTATCGAAACTGCTGCACTGGTCAGTCTGAAAATCTTCTCCCAGGAATATTGCTTATCCATTACCATAGGAACAAACAGAAAACCAATTCCTGCAAGCGCATAGAAAACCGGGCCAGCTGCATTTAACATACTGTTTTCAATCAGCTGATAGGCACCATAGACAATCAGTAAGCTGAAGACGAAATGAAACTCCGTCCTGCCTGTTACATACACCATTGATAAATAAACGGCTGCAGTCAGCAGGATATTCACACTGTAAAAAACATGGCTATTGAAAAAGACAAGCATCAATAAAGTAGAGATCACTAAATTGATTTGAGCAAAGTAAACCAGTTCTTTCGAAAATAATTTAAGATAGGCATGCTTTTTCATGCGATGAAAGGCTGCGGACAGAAGAGCATTAAAAATCATTAATCCTAGATAGAAACTGTCATTTTCAAGACTGAATGCTGCCAGGATATAACCAGCACAAGCAGTCAGGGCAATAAAAGCAAACCAGACAAAAAGACGGGAACTCAGTTTCTTAGCAAATATACTGTATATTGGAAAGATCAATAAACTTCCAGCCGCTCCGAGTATATAGCGTCCTTCCCCATAAAAGGAAAGATATGGGCCAAGCAGTTCAAACCAGCCGACAGACAAAATGAATATTGGCAAAAATAAACTCCCAAGAACAATGAAAGCAAACGATGTTCTTTCAATTTTCAGCAGCTTTCCGGAAATAAACGCAAAGCCATAGAAAAGAAGGGAAACCACTGCAATGGATGCACTTTTCATGAAATTCGACATTGTCGCCCAGTTGCTTGTTGCCACAAAAAGTCCACCGATCAGGAGCAGGATGACTCCAATATTCAGCAGCCAGGAAATGTTCCTTTCACGGATTTCTTCCTGAGATAACTTCTTTTTCACAGTTTCTTTTGCTGGCAGAATAGGCTTTTGTCTAATTTCTTCTGCAGCTTTTGCAGCCCTAATGTGCTCTCTTTTCAGCTCTTCAAGGTCCTGATAGTACTGATGATGGGCTTTTAGAGTCATTTCATAATGTTCTGGTGAAATATAGTCCTTCTCTTTCAATTTAGTGAGTTCAGCATGAAATATTTCGTGATGATATTTTTCTGTTTGTGGGTTCAAGGGATCCACCTCTTTTAGATAGAATAATATTCGTTTGGTTCTATTAGTGTAATATTACACATTTTGAACGTATAAAGCAATCCCTGTTTTGACACTTATTACTTCTTAAGGAATGTGTATATAATCTTTATTTAATTACAGGAAAAAATGGGTTAATAAGGAAATTCATTCTCAGGTTTGACCTGGATTCTAAGACTACAATTGTTAAACCCCTTGATAGAACAAGCATTTCATCCATCCAATTCCGCTTCAAAAAAACCAAATATTATAGCTAATAACATTCCAAATAACAATTCTATCCGAAAAATATTTTTTACATTATATTATTCTAGAATTAATTATCATATTTGGAGGAACCACCATTGAAAAGACTTAGTATTGTTATAGCATCGATCCTTTTGTTGAGCCTGTTTCCGGCTGTCAGCCTGGCAGCTCCAAGCGATGAGGAAGTGGCTGAATTCCTGAAGGAAACAAATTGGTCTGAAGAAGGCCTGAATGACCACCTGGAATACTTTTGGGATATGAGTATTGAAGATTTCGAGACCATCGAAGAAATGATTGAATATCTTGGTGAGCCTATTACTGAAGAAAACCTTCAGCAGCTGCTGGCTGACTATGGTTTTGAAAATGAGGAGGAATTAACAGCACTGCTCGTTGAGAATGGGGAAATGGAAGCGGCTGATGATGTTCGCGATGTTTTCAAATATATTGATGCATTGGATACAACTGTTTCTTTTTTAACCTATACAGGCACTGAAATTAACGACGAAACTCTAAAGCAGCTATTAAATGACTACGGACTTACAAAAGAGGAGCTCATTTCTCTCCTTGAGGAAAACGATGATTCACTTGAAAACTATGAATTTATTGAGGATCTTGATATCATGGTTTCCATTTATCTGGGCGGCGATGAAATGCCCGGTGAAGACGAAATGACTCAAATACTTGGAGATATAGATCTTACCGATGAAGAACTTGAAGCATTATTTGCACATTTTATGACTTTGGATTTTGAAGATCCAGTATTGCTTGATAAAATGATGGATCTTGAAAACCGGTTAATGGCATTTGGCGAGTTTGACAGTGCCGATGACTTAACAGAAGCAGAAATTGCTGATCTTATCAGCATTATGCAGGAAATGATGAATCTGTTCCAGCTTGATGCCGAGTTTTACCTTGTGAAAGATGGTGAGAAGGTTCATTTAACAACAGCTGAAATGGTTGCTTTAGAAGATACAAAAGACTATGACCTGCTTATAGAGCTTTATAATACACAAGGCCAGTTCCTGGCAGATATGATTATTACAGCTGAGATGTTCAGTTCTGAACTAATAGAAGACACAGTGACCGATTTGAATCAGGCCGAAACGGTAATTAAAAAACAAGATCCTGATAAAGTGAAACAGGTTTCAAAGCATGTAAAAACTGTGAAAGGCGGAAAACTGCCAAACACAGCAGGAAACTATTCTGAAGGAGTTTTAGCTGGCATTGGACTTCTCCTAATAGGGATGGGCATTTTACTCAGACGGAAAGTGAAAGAGGCGTGATAAGAAAACTTACGTTAATAAAAGTTATTGGTCTGGCTTTTATTTTTGGGGGGATTTGGCTTGCCGTCTCAAATCTTATGCCTCTTATGAATAACCAAAAGACTTCAGCCCATACAGCTTCCCCCAGCAGCAATGTAAAAACAGAAGTGAAGGCCGCACAAAAAACGGAGCCTCACAACCTTTACACTGACCGTCCAAAAATGGGCGAAGAAATGGGTGTCTTGTCAATTCCGAAGATATCAGCGGATTTGCCAATCTTTCATGGCACTAATGAAGATGAGCTGGAAAAAGGCGTTGGCCATTATGCAAGCAGCGTCCTTCCTGGAGAAGAAGACAATTCTGTCCTGTCCGGCCACCGGGATACCGTCTTTCGTAAACTTGGAGAAGTAGTAAAAGGCGATCTTCTTGTCGTGAGGACTTCTGCCGGGGAATTTACCTATAAGGTGCGTAAAATCAGAATTGTCGATGCAGACGACAGAACAGTTATTGTTCCTAAACCTAGAGCAACTCTGACTGTAACCACCTGCTACCCTTTTAATTTTATTGGAGATGCACCAAAGAGGTACATTCTGATTGGGGATCTAGTTAGAAAGTAAAAAGCCCGCTAATCAGGCGGGCTTGGGGGGAGGCCGATTCCGGCCTTCCTTTTATTCTGTGATTGTGACTAACTTTACATCAGCGAAATCAAATCGGTGATAGTGACCTTCAGTACATGTCAGTTCAACATACCCTTCCAGATCTTTAATGCTCCCGATTACCTCGGATTTATTTTCTGCTTCAATCTCTTCTGTTACGGTAACGCCTTTTTCAAAAGTATAAATAACCTTAAACGTATTCATGTGTGTAAAACTCTCCTTTCCCTATTTTTGTTCCCATCACTGCAGTGATTAAAACACAAAAATTTTTATTTCAGTTATTTTCCAATATCCAGAATTATAATCTTTCAGTGGAAAGTTAATGGCATTATCTATATAAGGCAATAAAATAGCATGCGCTAGCAATATGATATTCGACAGATATCATCTGATATCAGCATAAAATTGCACTTACCGCCACTATTATTAATAGAGGTCCATTTTTTCGACAACCTTAATTTCACTTAGTGAAAATGATAATGGATTTCTAGTTTACATAACATTATTATAGAAAACTTATTAAATAAAAAAGGAGCCCAGCTATTAAGCGGACTCCTCTTCTCCATTATTCACCTAAATCAACATTATGGTATACACGCTGGACATCTTCCAGGTCTTCAAGGGCATCAATCAGTTTTTCAAATTGCACCTGTGCATCAGCTTCAAGGGTGACTTCATTTTGCGGGAGCATTGTTAATTCAGCAACAGCAAACTCATTGATGCCTGCTGACTTGAATGCTTCCTGAACTGCATGAAACTGATCGGGCTCAGCATATACAATTACCGTATCTTCTTCTTCCAGAATATCACGTGCGTCTACGTCTGCTTCCATTAGGATCTCCAGTACTTCTTCCTCTGATTTGCCTTCAATGCCGATAACAGCGGTTGAGTCGAACATATAGGAAACCGATCCGCTCACACCCATATTTCCGCCATTTTTTCCGAATGCAGCACGTACATTGGAAGCTGTACGATTTACGTTATTCGTTAATGCATCAACAATAATCATGGATCCGCTAGGCCCGAATCCTTCGTAGCGAAGCTCGTCATAGTTTTCTTCCGCTCCGCCTTTTGCTTTTTCTATTGCACGATCAATGATATTTCGTGGCACGTTATATGTTTTTGCACGCTCAAGCACAAATTTCAAGGCCTGGTTTGCTTCCGGATCAGGCTCCCCTTGCTTGGCAACCACATATATCTCAAGTGCAAACTTGGAATAAACACGGCTAGTATTTGCGTCTTTTGATGCTTTTTTTTCCTTGATATTGTTCCATTTACGGCCCATATGTCCCACTCTCTTTCAACTTTGGATCTATGAAATTTTTAAATAGTAATAGGTTCTTCTTTAACCTGAAGAACTCTCACCAGATTATTATACATTAAAACACGGGTCTTTTTCGAGCATTGTTTCATACTAAGCTGCAGGAGACACCTGAGGAGTACAGATGAAAAAAGAGACACGAATATGCCTCTGATCAGCTCAATAGGATTCTTTCTAAAACCTTTTGCACCTGGTGCCCTTCTTTAAAGGATACCAATAAGGCTTTATCTCCTCTTATTGCTTTGAGGAGTTCTGCAGGAAGACTGGTTTCTGGCTCACCAAGCTCTATAATTTCTCCGCTATTTTCAATAGTAGTATGAACCAGAATACTCCAGTTCTGCATATCCAGAGTTCCTTTATCACCAAAAACTTTAAAAGACAGATGTTCTTGCTGCCCGATTCCGGATATTCCGTTAAACACAACCGGAATACCGCCTGGCAGCGTTAATAAAGTCGAAAAGCTTGTTTCACATAATCGTTCATCTTCAGGGTATTCAACAAAAGAATGGACATTGTCCAATTCTCCGAATGCATCGTGAATCATGTGAATAAAATGGGGCGCTACTTCCCTGATAAAGCCTCCCTGTTCCCTGCTTGATATCCAATCGTTCTGCTGCCATTCACGCGGCCATTGCTTAAACTGCAGGTGCAGTTCAACTTTCTTAATCTTACCCAGCTCACCATTATGTATCTTATCCTTAAACAATTTAAAAGCTGGACTGTATGCCATGGGAAAATTCATTGCGTGTATGATCCCGGCATTCACAGCACCTTCACACATTTCCTTGGCCTCTTCAATGGAATTGGCCAGAGGCTTCTCACAAAGCAGATGCTTGCCGCTCTTTATAATATCCATTGCAATTGTATGATGAAATTTTGGCGGAACACCTAAATAGATCAGCTTGATGGTTTCATCCTGAAGTATGTCTAAATAATTGGTATGCATTGTTGTATCCGGCAGCTCAGCTTTAAATTTATCTAGTCGTTCAGCATTTCGATCGCAAAGTGAGGCAATCTCAAACTCCTCATTCTGCCGAAATTGACGGAGTATTCTTTCCCCTACGGCACCCATCCCTATCAATCCAACTTTAATCTTTTCTCTCACATACTTCACCTTCTTATGAAAAATCATGTACTAAGTGAATTATAACGTTAATTGCAAATATTCAAAAGTTTAATTTATCTTACAAGTTCTCAGAGTATGGTTCAAAAATATACCGGCCAATAATTGGATAGAAAAACGTTGTATGGGGATAATAATTTTAATAATACAATCAGGAGGTGCCACCATTGAACCTGGATAAGGATATGCAATTTGAAATCACAAGTACCTTCATGCCAAACCTTAACCGTTCCCAAACACTTAAAATTCTGGAGGTGACCCAGAACAGCGTTGTCATTCAGATGGACAGATCAAATGGCCGAGGAGTTTTTCCGGCAGAAAACTTTCATTATTGGATTAAAAGAGGCTCTCTTATTAAATTGAATGGTCACCATAAAAGAACCTCATAGAGCACTGGCGCCAGTGCTCTTAATTTTTTTTCACATTGCAGCCTATTAAAAGAGGCTGGCTCTACATCCGGAGCCAGCCCTTCTCTTATCGTTCACAAGCATAATTGTCTTTATCTCTATCATGCTTTGAATCATATGCAGGGTGTGTAGATGGCACACCATTTGGATATACCTTTCTCAACTCCGTACAGTTTTTGTAGGACTCTGAACCGCTTTCTGAAGAAGTTGAATTGCCGGCTGTACCGCTGCTGTCATTCGACCCGCTATTAGCGGCACTGCTTGACGAACCGGCTGCAGCTGCAGAATCCAGGTCCCCTTTTGTCGTTCCCTCATCTCCGAGAGCCCATAATCCTTTGTTGGCTTCTCTTGCTTCCCTGCCAAATTCTCTGAAGTATTCACTATATTTAACATCCGGATTGTAGGTGGATGGCTCCGCATAACCATTCAGTACCAAATGGGCATTGAACATTTTTTCACGTATTTCATCTTCGTCCATATCATCCGCCGGAATGTCCAGCCAAATAATTCTCAGGAGGCGGCCATACCGATCTGTGTCCGACACATCCTTTTGCACCCAGACTTTCTTGCCAGTCAGCTCAGATGTGGTAAATTGGCTTGCTTCTTTCCCGTATTCTTCTACTCTTGTTGTTGATTCTGGAGTGTTTACTCCAATCAGGCGGACTTTTCTGCCATCAGAGGTTTCAATTGTGTCACCGTCTACTACTCTGCCAACGGTAACTAATTCCAGGCCCAAGCTCTCTGCAGCCTGCCTTTGTTCCTGTTTTTGCTTTTCAGCCTCTTCCTGCTTCTGTTTTTCTTCCTGTTCTGCTTCTAGCCGAGCTTGCTCCTCAGCTTGCTTTTTTGCTTCCTCTTCTTCAGCCTTCTCTTGGGCAAGCTTTTCGTCTTCAGTTTTTTTCTCTGCTTCATTCTCTTCTGATTGTATTTGTTCCTTCTCAGGCTCATTTACCGTTTCGGTTGCATCGGAATCTGCAGTTGCTAAAAATATGGATAAAATGAAGCCTGCTGCCATAATCCAGCCCGATTTATTAAAATTTATTTTATATTTACGGTGCTGGTTATTTAAATATAAACCAATTAAAAAGATTGCTAACCCAATAAATGCCGCAGGAGCAGCTATGCTCATTAAAAGCATAAACACAATAACAATAGTAATAATAGTTCCTCTTATAACTTTCAAAACTCTTTTTTCTCTCCCCTTTTAAAAATAATCCAAAATAAGCATACCTTTTTTCCTTCCAAATTTAAACACCAATTCGCAAATGAATTGGTGTTTATAAGCCATTAAATAAAATTACTGCTTTTTACCAAAAATCTCTTCCTGCAGTCTTCTGCCGGTAGGCGTTGCAGCGAGTCCTCCCTCAGCTGTTTCCCTTAGTGCTGACGGCATAGATTGCCCGATAAGGAACATTGCGTTAATGACTTCATCACATGGAATTCTGCTCGTAATTCCGGCAAGTGCCATATCTGCAGCTGTCATGGCATTGGATGCACCCATGGCATTCCGCTTTACACATGGAACTTCTACTAGTCCGGCAACTGGATCACATACAAGGCCCAGCATATTCTTAAGTGTAATTGCCATCGCTTCGGCGGCCTGCTTTGGTGTTCCGCCTGCCAGTTCTACGATGGAAGCTGCCGCCATGCCGCTTGCAGACCCGACCTCAGCCTGACATCCTCCAGCTGCACCTGAAATGGAGGCATTGTTTGCCACAACAAAGCCAAAAGCTGCGGAAGTAAACAGGAATTCGATCATTTCCATCCGTGTGGGTTTGAGGACTTCTTTTACAGCGAACAACGTACCCGGCACCACGCCCGCTGAACCTGCTGTCGGTGTGGCACAGATTATACCCATTGCTGCATTAACTTCATTGGTTGCGACTGCTTTGCTGACAGCATCCAATAAAATATTTCCTGATAAAGCCTTTCCGCTCTGAATGTATTTTTGCAGAAGAACTGCATCGCCGCCTGTAAGTCCTGTAACAGATGTTACCCCTTTCAGTCCCCTCTCAACTGCCTGTTCCATGACAGTCAAGTTGCGGTCCATTTTGGCAATAATTTCATCACGTGTTAATCCCGTTACTTCTATCTCCTGCTGAATCATAATTTCAGCTATTTTTACACCTTTATTTTCAGCGAGCTCTACAAGCTCAGCAACATTTCTAAATAACATTAGACTTTCCCTCCTGATGACCAGCTAACTATTAGTCAACCATTCTGATTATTTGCGTTACATTTGGAAGCCCTTCAAGCTCCGTCATCACATCCTGGTCGATCTTCTGATCCACTTCAATAACCATGATGGCCATTTTTCCTTTTTCCTTGCGCGAAACTTCCATATGCCCAATATTGATCTGGTGCTTGGATAAAATATTCGTTACAGCGGAGATAACACCAAACTGATCGTTATGAACAACTAAAATGGCAGGATGCTCCCCGGATAATTTAAGTTCAAAGGAATTCAGTTCAGTTATTTCAATGGTTCCGCCGCCAATGGATATTCCTACAAGTTCAATTTCACGATCACCATCAGTCAGCTTCACTCTTACCGTATTAGGATGGTCTGTAACAGTATCTTCAACTGTAAAAATGACTTCAATCCCAGCTTCTTCAGCTAATTGAAGGGCAGAAGGAATTCGCTCGTCAAAGGTGTCAAAGTCAAGGATACCGCCAACAATCGCCACGTCCGTGCCATGTCCTTTATAGGTTTTTGCAAAAGAACCATATAAGGAAATCTCTGCTTTGGACGGCTGTTTTCCAAAAAGAGTCCGGGCAACACGTCCAATGCGTGCCGCTCCTGCTGTATGAGAGCTTGAAGGACCGATCATAACCGGGCCGATAATATCAAATGCTGATCTGTATTTCATTTTGTATGCCCCTTTACTGTTAAGGTCTATAATTGGATAAAGCTGTAATGATAACAGCATCTATTTTAATAACTACTCTTATTTATGCTCCAGGGCTGCTTCCGGCTGGAGCTCATTTATTGTTCTGATTTTCTGAAGGTAATTATAGATGGTAAATTTCGAAACCCCCAGAACCGATGCGACATAATCAGTTGCCCCTTTAATGAGGAATGTCCCTTTATCTTCAAGCTGGCGTACACATTCAACTTTTTCTTCAAGCGTCATCAATGAAGGTGCCTTCTTAAAGCTCTGAAGAACCTGATCTACCATCTCGTGAATAACATCCTGAACGGAATTAAAAAAGGTTTCCGATTTAGATGAATGTTCATCAAAGCTGATAAATTGTTCAATTTCTCCTCCGAATTGCATGAGCAGACTAATATCATAATTAAGGCATAATGCGCCAATTACTTTATTTTCATCATCCCGGAGAAAAATCGTAGATGATTTCATGACATTTCCTTTTTTGGACTGTGTTTTATAATTCGCAATATCATTTACATCGTTTTTATGTTTGGCTAATTCATTCAATACAAGGTCGGTGATGGGTGACCCGATCTTTCTTTCGGTTATATCTCCTGCTATATGGATAAGCGATTTTTTTAAGTCGCTGAAATCGTGCACGGCCACTTCACAGCGGGAACCAAACATTCGCACAAGCATATCTGCAGTCCGGATCGCCAAATCAAAAACAGGTCTATGGCATTCCTTCAACTTTGTCACTTCCTTTAATGAAATCGCTTTCAATATTATACTACTCTATATTTCTCTTTAATTTCATAATAACATAAAAACAATATAGTTAAAATAAAATTTTAATAGCTACAAAAAAATTGTAATGCACATAAAAAATTGCCGCATATAAATCAGAGGCGGCAATTTTTTATTAAACATTCTTTAGTACAAGGTAAAGCCTGCTGACACGTTCTGTTCGTTCTTCTTCAGAAGCAAGATCAAATTTTTTCAGCAGATGGAAGACCTCATTTAAGATATCCTGTGTATGTTCCTGCTGGAAAAATGCCTGAAACAGCGGGTTCATATCTTCCGGGAGAAAACCTCTCTGCTGTTCAAATTTTTTTTGAACATCTTCCGGAGTATGATCCAATTTACATTCGCTCATTTAAAATACCTCCTGTATGACTGTATACTTATTTTTCGTTAGTATTAATCCTTATTCTATTTTACCTTCTACAGTCCTATTAAAACATATACCTCTTCTGCATCGTTTCTTCAAACATTTCGACTATAATAGAAGTAATTGATTTGAAATGAGTGAGTTCTTTGAAAAAACTTTCTATGAAGCTCGGTCTGCTGTTCCTTCTGATCCTTTTTGGCCTAGAAACAACTATGTTCTTCTTTTTACATAGTACCCTTGTTGAATCACGTGTGGAAGAAGAGCTCATAGCCTTGCAGACACGCGGCAATTCACACCGTGCTATACTCGAAAATCATTTTGATGAAAATACGATTTCCCATGTAGCTCTGATGGAATCTGAAGCCACTACAGATGTAGTTATTACAAATTCAACCAAGGAAATCCTTGGTTCTTCTGTTGATAGCAGTTTGATCCAAAGGTACATAGAAAAGCCGGCTACATCTTCTGATAGGGAGGGCAAAACCATTGGTGACAATTGGAAAGAAGAAGATTATATTTCAACTGTCAGCCCGATTGAACAGGATGGTGTGCTGATTGGCTATGTATATATGTTTCAAGATACAGCCTGGATTCAGTCGTTAATCTCACGCTTAAATGAACAATTTCTAATAGCCGGGTTCATTGCCGTCATTTTTACCATTACGATCATTATCTTTTTATCAAAGGCTCTGGCGAAACCGCTGATTAAAATGAAGGAAGCCACCTCACAAATAAGCAGCGGTGATTTTTCAGTTTCCCTTCCTAAAACCGGTGACGATGAACTTGGGGATTTAGCACGGTCCATCCAGTTATTGGCGGGCGACCTGAATTATCTCAGAGAAGAACGCAGTGAATTTTTATCCAGTATTTCCCACGAACTTCGCACTCCTCTTACTTATATAAAGGGGTATGCGGATATAGTTCAGAAGCGGAACCTGAGCCCGGAAGAGAGAAATCAGTATTTATCGATTATCCTGGAGGAAACCAACCGGCTTTCAGATATGGTTAAAAATCTTTTCGATTTGGCAAAGATTGATAAAAATACCTTTGATATTATAAAAAAACCAATAGACTTGAAGAAATTAATGAATAAAATTGAAACAAAATTTTCTCCGGCTTTCGCTGAAAAAGGCATGCAGCTATCTGTCAGCTGCCGTGAATCAATCATCCTTTCGGCGGATGGATCAAGGCTGGAGCAAATCATATTTAATCTTCTGGATAACGCGATTAAATATTCCTCAGCTGGAGATAAAACAACAGTAGAGGTAAGCAGGACTAAAAAACATGTCATCATCAGAATAAATGATTCCGGAAGAGGAATCTCTGAAGAGGAACTGCCCTTTATCTTTAATCGTTTTTACCGGGTGGATAAATCACGTGCAAGAGCTTTTGGGGGTACAGGTCTTGGACTCGCCATTGTGAAAGAACTTGTCCATGCCCATGGAGGGACTATTTCTGTCTTCAGCAGAGAAGGTGAAGGAACAGAATTTGAAATTGTTTTTAAGGGAGAAACGGAAAGATGAAAACAATACTTTTGGTTGACGATGAAACTAGAATGCTTGATCTAATTTCTCTATACTTAGCGCCGCGCGGCTACAATTGCATAAAATTGACTTCAGGTTCAGATGCCTTGCTTTACTTGGAAACCCATTCTGCAGATCTGGTCCTTTTAGATGTCATGATGCCTGAAATGGATGGATGGAGTGTATGCAAGGAAATAAAAAAATATTGGGATATTCCTATCATCATGCTTACTGCCAAAAGCGAAAAGCCGGACATTGTAAAAGGATTGAACATTGGAGCAGATGATTATATTTTGAAGCCGTTCGATGAAGAGGAATTATCTGCAAGGATTGAAGCGGTTTTAAGAAGAAGCAAAAAAGATGGAAAAACCAAAACCTTTAAAGGGCTGGAACTTAAAGAAGATTCTTTTGAGCTTTCCTATAAAAATAAGGAAATTCTGTTAACTCCAAAAGAGTTTTCAATGTTAAGCCTTTTCCTCTCAAACTTGAACAGAGTATTTTCACGTGAGCATTTAATAGGCTCTGTTTGGGGTTATGGAGTGTCAATCGAAGATCGCACCATTGATTCGCATGTAAGAAATTTACGTGAAAAATTAAGGAAAGCCGGGTTTCCTGCAGATGAGTATCTGACGACTGTCTGGGGTTTAGGCTATAAATGGGCCGGAAAGGATTAATAGATGTTTTCTGATATCATCGAATCGCTTTCAGATGAACCGATATTGGCGGCTTTATTTAGTATATTCATGAACATTGCTGCAGCAATAACTGGATTCCTCCCAAGTGCCTTTATTACGGCTGGAACAGTTGCCGCTTTTGATTTAAAAGCGGGTCTAGTCCTTTTGATCATCGGAGAAGCAGCCGGAGCAATTATAAGTTTTATACTTTATCGCAAAGGAATCACCAAGCTTACTTCCTCTTTTCCTCAGCTTAAGAATAACCAATTTTTTTCTAAGCTTCAGAGTGCGGAAGGTCCAGATGCGTTTTTCATGGTTGTTTTGCTGAGGGTCTTGCCTTTTGTCCCATCAGGTGCAGTCACACTGGCAGCTGCATACAGCAAAATGAGGCTTCTGCCCTTCGGCATTGCCAGCACGATCGGTAAAGTACCTGCACTGTTCATGGAAGCCTTTGCTGTTTCACATATACTAAAATTTGAAAGGGAGCTGCAAATAGCCATTTTTCTCTTAGTTGCGTTCTTCTTTTTAATTTACTATTTATATAAAAATTATAAATTAAGTTAAAGAGCTTATCTTCTGCAGATAAGCTCCTTAACTTTCTATATTATTCAGCAGGAGAAAGCTCGTTTTCTGTTACCCACATGTGATTTTTTACTTCCTGCCCGTCAGCTGTAGTAAAGTCAACCATATAGACAGTTGTTTCCTTCACAGAATCGATTTCGGCAGCTGCTCCTTCCATCCCCTTCATGTGGCTTGCATTTAATGTTACCTCGTCGCCTTCTTTAAATGGTTCCTCCCCTGCATCAGCAATCTCCTCATGAACTACCCATTTATGATTTTTAACTTTTTTTCCGCCAGTGGTTGGTGTATAAGAGACCGTATATACGATTGTATTATATGCACCTGTAATAGTTGCTTCTGCTCCCTCCATCCCCTCCATATGTCCTTCTGTAATAAAGGCTTTGCTTCCAACTTCATATTTAGGGTTTTCAGCTTCCTTTATTCCTTCAGGAACTTCTCCGGAGCTGGAATGATCCATGCCTGAATGGTCTCCTGAATGGCCGCTGCTTTCATTATTCGTTGTGCTCTCTTCTTTGCTGGCACTTTCCTGTCCATTATCCCCGTCATTTCCGCCGCAGGCAGTTAGAGTTAGCGCGGCAGCCAGAGAAACAAACCAAATGGCGAATTTTTTTCTTGATAACATATTCAATTCCTCCTTTTCTTCATGAAGTTAGTATGGCAATAAATTGTGCAGAAATTATGAAACAGGTATACAAATGTCTATTTTAATTAATACTGCCCTGGCAGATGGAAAATATGTACAATATTGCAATAATCCAGGATGAAAACAGACACCCTGCTGGATGTCTGTTTTGTCTGCTAATTTAAGCAGCCATTTTACGGCATTCTTCTGCACACTTAAAGCATGCTTCTGCACAGAGCTGGCAATGATCGTGATCGTGTTTTTTGCACTCATTTCCGCACGCATCGCATATATCTGCACATAGATTGCAAATTTGCTTGACAAAGGGGCTCTCAGACTGCATTGCCTTAGCAGCAAAGGCACAGATATCAGCACACTCCCTGTCCAGGCGAATACATTCTGCCATCATTTTAACATTCTCTTCTTCCAAGCATGCATCATAGCACACATTACAGGCTTTCATACACTCTAAACAAGCTTGGATGCTTCTTCAAAAGATTGGCTGTACATCCTTATCACCCTTTCTTTATATCTTTTCAATGATATTCTACCCTTGCATTTTCTCAGTAAACTCCATACTTTCTGCATATATTTAAGGGTTAAAAAAAAGAGCAGAGAGTAATCTCTCCGCTCCTGAATCTTACTTCTGTACACCAGGCCCATTTCTTTCCTCTTTAAATGGGACCTCTTTCTTAATATATGAATAATCATTCCGGTTGATTGGAACAAATCCTTCCGGCTTATAAAAACGAAGCAGGTCCTTGTAAACAATGTTGTCTGACATTTCAAGCTCTTTTTTCGCCTGATCGGAAAATGGCTTACATGCATTAGCTTCAGCTATTTCTCCAGTATCAGTAAAATAGCAGGTTTCTTCAATTTGGGTATATTCCGGTGAAATAAAGTTGCCGTTTCGGAATGGGACAACTTCACGGTGTTTTGCCGATAACAAATCTGATCCCATTTCAAGATGATTTTTTGTATCAATGCCCAGCAGGTGAAGTAATGTTGGACGCACATCTACCTGTCCGCCGACGTTGTGGACAATGCCGCCTTCCACTCCAGGTACATGTATGAACACTGGCACCCTTTGAAGCTTGGCATATTCGAATGGCGTAATTTCTTTTCCGATCACCTTAGCCATTGCCTCATTATGATTTTCGGAAATTCCGTAATGATCCCCATACAGAACAACTACGGTATGATCATACAATCCGGAATCCTTTAAATCGATAAAGAATTGCTCTAGTGCCTGGTCCATATAATTCGCAGACTGGAAATAGTGATTCACCACATCATTATCTGTTTCTCCTGCAGGAAAGTCAGTATCCCACTCATCCATTTTAAAGGGAAAGTGATTTGAAAGCGTGATGAACTTTGTGTAAAAGGGCTGTGGCAGACTGGTCAGCAATGGCATGGATTCCTTGAAAAACGGCTTATCCTTCAAGCCATAGTTTTTCGTGTTTTCATTGTTCATATCGTAGTACTCTGCATCAAAAAATTTATCATAGCCCATGGTTTTATACATTTCGTTACGATTCCAGAATGTCTTGTAGTTTCCATGGAAAGTTGCTGAAGTATAGCCATGTGGCTTTAAAATAGCAGGTGTGCCATGGAATGTATTTTGCGCTTTTGTTACATAAACGGCTCCCTGTGACATGGGATATAGCGATGTATCCATCATGAACTCGGCATCGGAAGTCTTTCCCTGTCCGGTTTGGTTGACTATATTATCAAAGTAAAATGTCTTGCCGCTATGTGCAAGTGAGTTCAGGAATGGGGTAACTTCTTTTCCATTCAGCTTGTAGTCTATAATAAAAGTCTGCAGTGATTCCATGGATACATAAATAACATTCATGCCCTTGGCTTTTCCGAAGTATTCAGGGTTTGGTGGTGCATATTTTGCTTTAACATAGTTCTCCACTTCAGTCACATCGTTCGTATCCGCAAGAGCTCTCTGGCTGGCAGACTTCGCATTCTGCACTATATCATAAATCGTGAAATTGTATGCTCCCAGGTATTTCACCAAATAATTGCGGTCAAAAGAACGTGTAAGCAGTTCAGGGCGGTCATTCTCGGCCATTCCAAGATTAATGAAGAATACAATGATCCCTGCTGCCATAACAGCCAAAGCTGGTTTACGGGTGATTTTCTTTCCCGGATTGTACCACTTCCTGACTGCCAGAAAAAGAAGCAGCAGTGTATCTGTAAAATAAAAGATATCCCAAGGAGTCATTAACGACAGAGCGCTATCTCCCAGCTGCCCTCCATTTACTTTTGCCTGCATGAGAACAGGAACAGTAATAAAATCGTTAAAGAATCGGTAATAAACGACATTTGCATAAAGCAGGAAGGATAAGAAGAAGTTCAAGCCAATAAGCATGCCGGATTGCCATTTCCCTTTGAAAAACAAAGCCAACCCCAGGAATACCAGTGTAGAACTTAACGGATTCAAAAACAACAGAAATCGCTGTATGTCATTATTAATCCCTAAGTTAAATTCAATGCGATAGGCTCCATATGTTTTTAGCCAAAAAAGGATAACAGTCAGAAAGAATACAGCAAGGCTGCTTTTAGCTAATTTGTCAGGCGATTTGAATAACTTTCTCATTAGTGTGGTTTCACCTCTTAAATTGTACACATGCGAACTTAGCAGCGGCTAAGTTTTTGTTATGTAAAAATTTTGTAGCAGCAGCATTAATAAATGGTGAACGAATGTAAAATAATATAGCACAATTCCAATTCAATGAAAATGGATTTCGCCTTAATATCTTTCGCCTTTTTACCGCAAAAACCAACAATTTTTAATAAAATAACCTGTTGCCCAATATATTTTAATGGTAAAATGAATTTTCCCTTCATAATTTCAATGCTGAAGGAGTATTGATGTTCAAAAGGGCCAAGCTAAAATTAAACATAGTTGGATTGGAGAGTCTTCATGAAAGAACGTCTATTATTTTTTGTTATTGGGATGCTGATCCTGACAATGGGTGTAGCCCTGATTATCAGGTCAAACCTCGGAGCTTCTGCATGGGATGCCCTGGCTGTTGGTGAATCGCAAATGTTTAACTTAACAGTTGGCACCTTTGTTTTTATAAATGGAATCGTGCTTATTTTTATAAATGCCTTTCTAATGAAAAAAAAGCCTGAAGTCCTTGCAGCCATTTCCATTTTGATTATTGGCGCACTGATTGACTTTTGGCTTCTCATCATTTTTGGTGACCTTTCGCCGCAGACATTGGCAATGCAATCGATCATATTATTCGTCGGAATTCTTTCGATGGGAATGGGAGTTGCCATCTATCTTCAGGCTAAATTTCCGGCAAGCCCTATGGATACATTAATGGTAGCCATTCACACCAGATTCGGATTAAACTTAAGGAATTCAAGGATCATCAGCGAGAGCTTTGCTTTGCTGCTTGCGTTTTTATTCAGAGGTGCAATCGGAGTAGGCACAATCGTGGTAACATTGACACTTGGACTTGTAGTACAATTCTTTTACCCGGTTTTCGAAAGAGCGCTCGGAAAAATGCAGGACCCGAAAGGTCCTGTCATTACTAAATAATACGATTACATCCTGCTCAAAGAGCAGGATGTTTTTAACTTCTTAATACTTTAAAATCCTTCCATTCCACTGGCAGCAGAGCCTGATATTTTGCCTGCACATACCTGTCATCCATTAAAACAATCATTCCTGTATCGTCCTCAGAGCGGATCAATCTGCCCCCTGCCTGCAGAACCTTGTTCATACCAGGATAAGTATAGGCATAATCATAGCCGTCTTTTCCTTGCTGATTAAAATAAGCTTTCATAATGTTGCGTTCAAACCCTAACTGTGGAAGCCCTACCCCCACCACGAATACACCGTTCAGCCTATCTCCCTGCAAATCAATTCCCTCTGAAAATATCCCGCCCAGGACGGCGAATCCCAACAGAGTTCCAGAAGGATTTGACTGAAATGCATCCAGAAACTTCTCCCTTTCCCCTTCATCCATTCCAGTCCTTTGAATGATTGTATGTACCGGCAGTTCCTCATCGAGTAACCGACAATAGACATCCTCCATATATTGGTAGGATGGAAAGAAGATCAAGTAATTCCCCTTCTGTTCCTTTAACATGCTCTTAATAGTACTGACGATCGGTCCAATAGACTCTTCCCGGTCGCGATATCTAGTGGAAAGCGGCTGTATGTATACCTTAGCCTGATCTTTTGAGAAAGGGGAAGGAACAGATAAAATAAAATCTTCTTCTTGAAAGCCAAGCATGTCCAAATAATAATTAAGTGGCATTAAGGTAGCTGAAAAAAAGATAGCTGACTTATATCCTTTTCTGGCCTTGTACAGAAGATTAGATGGATCGAGGCAAAATAGCTTGATATTCAGATCATTTCTCTGCTTTTGAATATACGTTACAAACCTTTCATCATACAGTTTACCTATTCTTACGAAGTTCTGGGCAGCAAAAAATACTTCCAGCAATTCCTCATCCGTATTGTTCCTGTTTTGTCCCAGATAGTCTTCGGCATATTGAACAAATTCCTCAAGAACTTCAAAAAGTTCTTCAGGGGGATCCTTTTCTGCGATTTCCTGATTTTCACCACAATTCTTTTTTAATGCAATAAAAATTCCATTAACCTGTTTTGCACTTTTTTGAATCCTTTCATCCTTCCCTTTAAAGCTTCTGCTCAATTGAAGAAAAGATGATTTCTCAAGCGTGCTTGAATACATTTCCCTTCCGCGGTCCACTAGATTATGTGCTTCATCGATCAGGAGCGAAGTTTTCTTTTTCTCCTCTTCCAGCAATCGCTTCAGTGAGACCTTCGGATCGAAAATATAATTATAATCACCAATAATGGTGTCAGCTGCATATGCAGCATCCAATGAAAATTCAAAAGGGCAGACTTTATGCTTCATCGCATATTTTTCAATTGTCGTTCTGGTTATCAAGTTCTCATTTGTCAGGAGGTCAAGTAATGCATTATTAATCCTGTCGTAATACCCATTGGCAAACTCACAGCTGTCTTTATGGCAATTAGTTTCTTCCTTAAAGCAAATTTTGTCCTTGGCCGTGATTGTGACTGATTTAAGATTCAATCCATTTTCCCGCATTAGGTTAATGGCCCCTTCTGCAGCCTGACGGGTAATGGTTTTAGCTGTGGCATAGATGATCCTCTGAATATGTCCTTCCCCAATGGCTTTTAATGCTGGAAAAAGGGTGGAAATGGATTTGCCGATGCCTGTAGGTGCGTTGGCAAATAAGTTTTTCCCTTCAGCAATTGTTTTGTACACTGCCCCTGCAAGTTTCCTTTGGCCATTTCGATAAGCTGGAAAAGGAAAAGTCAGTTCCTGAAGACCTTTTATTAAATCCTTTTGATGCCGAACCCTTAATTCTGCGTAAGGAGAATAGGATTCAAGAAGATGCACTATGAATTCTTCCAGTTCACAAAAAGAATAACTGTGCTGAAATCTTTTCACTTCATCTGTTTTAGCATGTACATAAGTTAATTGAATTGTTATTTTTGAAATATTATGGTCTTTCGCATACATGAAAGCATAGCATTTAGCCTGAGCCCAATGGACAGGATATGCAAATTGATCAATTTCAGATAGTGGGATAGATACAGACTTAATTTCATCAATAATCCGTTCGCTATTATTGATGATAAGCCCGTCACATCTTCCTTCGATCTGAAAGTCGAGATTATTGACGGTTAATGCTGTTTGCAGATACACTTCTTTTTGATCTTCTTCGCCATACAGTTTTTGAATTCTCTGATGAATTCTTGTTCCTTCTAAAAGCGGCACTGCAGAACGGAAGCCTGTTTCAATGCTGCCGCTCTTATATACATATTCAACAAGCGATCTTACAGAAATTTTTATCTTTTTATCCATTGAAACGGCCCCTTAGTTTACTATCACTCCATTATAGCACATACGTTCTGCAGATAAGAAAGATTTGCAAAAGAAGGAAATAACCATTTACAATTTAAGAAGAAGGAAATGGGAGGAGTGTGAACGGAACTGTTCGTTTCTCAGAGCAGCCCATAAAGTTGAAAAAAATTATTTTTTGGACTATCACTGGAGGGTCTTTTATTCTACTGGGTTTTCTCATTTATTTTGCTTCAATGAATTTGATATCAAATAAAGTAATGACAGAAGTTGCCGGCAGCATATCTGAGGATGATCTTGCGATGCTTGCCAATGATCCAAACGTAGAGGCTCTGCTTGGAAACAGTATGGATGATTTAAAAGCTGCAGATCTTCAAAAGACATCATTGCCGATCAAGACAAAAGAAGAAGCGGTAAAGAAGATTTCAGAAAGCTTTTCGATTGATGAAATCAAGCAGAGTGTCTCAAAAGTAAAAGGCGGACTGACTGCTGAAGAACAAAATGAATTATACAGTCTTTTAACTGAAAGATTATCGGATGAAGAATTAACTGCTCTAAAAATCATAGCTGTACAGGAAGCAAATCAGAATCAATAAAGTGAAACTTCAATCAGTGGGGGTTTTCCTAATCCCCCACTGATTGTTAGTTGAGGCCCACAGGACAAGGAAGGCTTCGTCAGCATGAGCATCGCACGACCAAATGCGACAGCTTTTGGGAGGAACTGGGTCACAAAGATGTTGCCACAGGACAAGGAAATCTACGGCAGCGATACATCGCACGACCGAAATCGGCAGCTTTTGGGAGGACGTGGCGTTCTTAGTCTTTGTTCGTTTTCGGCCCTTTACGGGCAGTTTGACCTCCGCCTATCCTCCTTTGATTCCTCTGAGTCCTGAAGTGGGGTATTACTGCCCGTTAGACTGCGATAAATAATTCCAAAGAACTGTTTTTGCGTTATTCGGAAGATTCGGGATATTAGACCAAGCAAGATTCCTTCATTTTCATACGTTAGTATGGAAGGGAGGGATCTATAATGTATCAATTGGCATTATTATATCTTGCATGTATGCTTGCTGGCTACGGCATGACAATGGTACCTGTTTCTGCAGTTATTACTTCAGGTATTGCCAGCTTTTTCACCATTGTCGGCAGTCTGGCTATGATCATCTTTGGTCTTGCCATTCTTTATCTTGGAGTGAAAGCTCTGTTGGGAAAATAGATTTCACGTTGGAAAACACCAGCCCTTAGCAGCTGGTGTTTTCGTTATTTCTACTGCTTAACATGTATTGTCACTCACCGGGCAGCAGCTGTGCTGAGGCAAGTTCAATTCCGTTCAAATAAAAACTCTCTGCAATTACATGCCTTAGCCGGCTTTCAAATTTCTGCTTGGCTTCAAAGTTTGCAACAGGGACCTCTATCAGAAAGTCCATGGCTTTGCTGCGAAAATCAACAAAACGGATATCAGGCGCAGGTTCCATTAAAACTCCTTTTGTTTTCGGCACTTCCAAGTCCACTGCCTCTCTCAGAAGCTTTTCTACTTTCTCAGTATCAGTGCCGTACACTACGCTGATTTGAACCTGGGCAAGCATTTCTGAGCCCGTCCGGTTCTTGATGATCTGTTCTATAAAGTATTGATTTGGCACAATCAGGGTTCCCTCTTTAGCCGTACGGATGATAGTGGATCTGAGACGGATGCTTTCTATTTTACCGATTTTGTTGTTTATCTCAATTACTTCCCCAATTTCAATCGGCCGTTCGAAGAGGATGATAATGCCTGAAATAAAGTTACCGGCAATATTTCGCATCCCGAAACCTATCCCAATACCGAGAACACCCAGTATGGCAGCCGCCGCTGTTAAATCCAGCCCAACCGTTGTCAGGCTGATGGCGAGCGCTGCAACCATGACGGTATAATAGATCATTCTGTTGAATGAATAACCGAGCCCGCGGTCAACTCCATAGAATTCATAAACAGATGTTAATACATATTTGGTGAATACTTTTACGATCCGGTTTGCGAGCGAGACTGTCAAGAACGCTACAATTATTAAATATAGCGTTACATCTACCTCTCCTGCTGTAAACAAGGTATAAAAAAGCCATTTCTCCTTTGAAAAATAATAAAGGAAAAGAATGATGATTCCATAAAAAGCAGCCCAGTTCACGAGTGAAGAAACACCCTGCATGATCCGGTCATTCTGAATCGACTTGCCCCTCCTCTTATTCACCAGTAAGTTAACTGTCCATTTGGCAGCGAGTATCAATCCTGCAAACAATAAAAACAGCAGTACTTCCTGCAAGGTTACATTCTTAAAAAATAGCATCGGCAGCTTCCCTCACCTGTAATATAGTTCATTCTTAAACTATTCCTCTTACATAGATTCTTAAACCGGTGTTTAATACTGTTTAAAAAAAGGAACAGTGAGTAGTAAATACATATATAAGGGTTGGGGTATATGCATGTGGATCAATAAACCTTTTTTTAAATATGCAGCAGGCACCATTTTTGTGTTAATCATCATTTTTCTCCTTGGGAAAATTGATTATTTTTTATGGCCGATCCGTGCTCTAATTGCAACTATTTTCTTCCCTGTATTAATTGCCGGCATTTTTTACTATATACTAAGACCCCTCGTCAGGCTGGTTTCAAGGGCTGTGCCAAAAACAGCGAGCATTCTGCTTATTTTTGCTGCGGTCCTGGGTTTAGGATATTTAGGTTTTAATCTGCTCGGCACAACAATTGGCAGCCAGATAGCAGAAATCAGCGAAAATCTGCCTGCTAAGATGGAAGACTTATCGGATGAAACGGAGAAAGTGGTTGAGGAAAATAATATGGGCACCTTCTCCTATGACCGTGTAAAAAATAAAGTACTGAACTTCCTGGAAACACTTTTATCAGGGGCAGGAGAAAACGTAATGAAAGTTTTTTCTACCATTACAAGTATTGTCACTGTCATCGTTGTTGTACCTTTTATCCTTTTCTACTTCCTTAAGGATGACCACAAGCTCAGGCCTTTTCTTTTAAAATACCTTCCTGACAAACACGAGGAAGAAGGCCAGCGGATTTTGGGGGATATAGACAAGACCTTATTTTCCTATGTAACCGGCCAGTTTATTGTGGCAGTCGTCGATGGCGTGTTAATGTATGCCGGGTATAAGATTATCGGATTGGAATACGCATTGATACTAGCTGTGTTTGCGATGTTCCTGACTGTTGTTCCTTTTCTCGGTCCTGTACTCGGAATCATTCCTGCAATATTCATCGGGTTATTGCAGGGACCGGGAATGGTATTGAAAATTATAATGGTACTGATTTCAGTTCAGCTTCTTGAAAGCAATCTCGTCTCACCTCATGTGATGGGCAAAAGACTTAATCTCCATCCGCTTACAGTCATTATTATCTTAATGGCTGCAGGATCGATTTATGGTTTTATCGGAATCCTGATTGCTATACCTTTTTATTCTGTCATAAAGGTTCTCGTAAAAGACTTCAGAAGGTTTTACCGATTAAGAACAAGGAAAAGCCTCCTATCCGAAGAAATATAAATAAATGGACTGCCGTTAAGGCAGTTCAGACTGTAGACAAACTCGATGAAAAACGAGCTTGTCTGCAGTTTTTTTATTTAGCGTGTAATCGAGGCTGTTGATTTCCGTTCCAGGCGCTTCGCTTT
>NZ_JBQCMZ010000010.1:0-152925 GCF_051964675.1 Cytobacillus sp. SAFR-174
GTTCCCATACCGAACACGGAAGTTAAGCTTCTCAGCGCCGATGGTAGTTGGGGGCTGTCCCCCTGTGAGAGTAGGACGCTGCCGGGCACATGAAAGAGCACCTGATGGGTGCTTTTTTTTATGTGTAATTATAGGTATCTGAATCAGTTGGACTCTTCTTTTTAGTTGAAAAGTGCAGATATGTGTCACTTCGGCCAACATATGCGTCACTTTTTCAGGATATGCTTCACTTGGGCACATATATGCGTCACTTTTCGCATTTATGCGCCAGAATTAAATTATATGCGCCATTCCTCATCTCGCCGTCTGTTTTAATAATCGATTTCATTCTTAGAAAGGAATTATCCCAAATGTAAGATAAACTTCACAATATGTTAGATAAAAATGAAAACTTGATAGATAAACTTATAAACATGTTAGATAAAACCCCATACATGCTAGATAAACTCCAAAATCTGCTAGATAAAACTGTTACGAACCTCTCTCCTGCATATAGCCTCTTTAACCCAGACAAACCCCATTAAAAGATAAGCAGTTTCATCCCACACAAAAAAGGATAACCTATACACAAAGAATCAATTTTTGAAAAAAGGTTATCAAAAGCCAATTTCTTTTGTACAATAGGGACTTAATGGGAAGAGGACACTCATTTGCCTCTTAATTCCCCTCTGAAGGAGGACTTGAATTGATGGAAAATAGTTTTATTATGGTCGCTATTATTCTGATCATTAATATCGTATATGTATCATTTTTCACCATTAGGATGATTCTGACGCTTAAGGGACAGCGTTACCTGGCAGCTTTTATAAGCACCATCGAAGTTGTTATCTATGTCATTGGACTGGGGCTGGTTCTGGATAATCTGAATGAAATACAAAATCTGATTGCTTATGCAGTCGGTTATGGAATCGGCGTTATTGTCGGGATGAAAATTGAAGAGAAGCTGGCCCTAGGCTATATTACCGTAAATGTAATTACAAAGGAATATGACAGAGACCTGCCAAAAGCCTTAAGGGAAAAAGGGTATGGCGTAACCAACTGGGCTGCCAATGGTCTTGAAGGCGATCGGATGGCCCTGCAGATCCTGACACCGAGAAAATATGAGTTGAAGCTTTATCAGACGATTAAAGAGCTGGATCCTAAGGCCTTTATCATCGCTTATGAACCGAAAACGATCCATGGCGGCTTCTGGGTAAAATCAGTTAAGAGAGGAAAGTTGTCTCAATGAGCAAAGGCAAGAATAAAATGTCATTCGAAATCCAGGAAAATGAAACGATTGATCAGTGCCTGGAAAGAATCAAAAAGGCTGGATATATACCTGTAAGAAGGACTGAAAAGCCTATTTTTAAAGAAGTTAAGACAGGCAGTAAAGTCGATTATGAACCGGCCGGCCGGCAGATTGTTTTTGAGGCAAAACGAGAAGAAGGCTAAAATCCGAACAATAATTGTCTGACTTTTAGTATTGTTCGATTTTTCAATTGACAGAATATCAGGTATGTTGTTAATATGGTGGTAGTTAATAAAACGTGAATAAACCCCTCGTATAATAATGGGAATAGGGCCCATAAGTTTCTACCTGGCAACCGTAAATTGCCGGACTATGAGGGAAAGCTGATATGCCCGGCATGCAGAAGGAATGGTCCCTGCCGTTTGCAGGTTTCTTCCTTACGGATCTTTTTAGCCCGGACAGATTACTTTCTCTCATATAAGAGAAGGGTCTGTGCGGGTTTTTTGTCGCAGTCTAACGGGCAGTAAGACCCCCTCTTCAAGACTCCGAAGAATCGAAGGAGGATAAGTGGGGGTCAAACTGACCGTAAGGGCCCGATTGGTGAGATACAGTGAAACTTGCCGACGCGCAGGCAGAGGCTTAGTTGAACCAATCGGGTTCGTAGTGTCGATTGATCGAAGCGCTAGCGGAGATCTTAGCGACACTAGAACGCGACTAACAATCACCGGGGGATAAAGCGCCCCCACTGATTGTAGTTTCACTTTATATTGGAAGATTTGGAGGAGAAGGAATGAGCGTACAAGCAGCAGTCATTATGGGAAGCAAGTCAGATTGGGAGACAATGAAGCACGCTTGCGGAATTCTGGAAGAGCTTGAAATCCCGTTTGAAAAGAAAGTTGTTTCAGCCCATCGGACTCCAGATCTTATGTTTGAATATGCTGAGCAGGCAAGGGACAGAGGCATTAAGGTTATTATTGCGGGTGCAGGCGGAGCAGCACATCTGCCAGGAATGGTAGCAGCGAAAACAACACTTCCCGTCATTGGAGTACCAGTGCAATCAAAGGCTCTAAAGGGACTGGATTCATTGCTGTCCATTGTTCAAATGCCCGGCGGCGTTCCGGTTGCAACAGTTGCAATTGGAAAAGCAGGAGCCGTTAATGCCGGATTGCTGGCAGCACAAATACTCGGCGCTTTTGATACAGCCATTGCAGAACGTCTTCAGTCCAAAAGAGATAAAACAAAACAGGAAGTACTGGAAAGTAGTGATGAACTTGTCTAATACAACCATTTTACCTGGACAAACAATTGGAATTATTGGCGGGGGACAGCTTGGGAGAATGATGGCGCTGGCAGCTAAGGCTAATGGCTTCAGGATTGCGGTATTGGATCCATCAGATGATTCTCCTTGCGGGCAGGTTGCGGATATAAAAATCCTTGGCGAATACGGCCATTTAGATTCTATAAAAGAGCTGGCGAAAGTAAGCAATGTTATCACTTATGAATTTGAGAATATCAGTGCAGAAGCTCTTGAGTGGCTTTGTGCAAATGCGTATGTCCCACAGGGGAGCGAGGTGCTGGGGATTACCCAGGACAGGTCAAAGGAAAAAGCAGCCATCCAAAAAGCCGGCTGCGAGGTCGCGCCATATGCGGTCATTACGACTGAAAAAGACATTTATGATAATATAGAAAAGCTTGGCTATCCAGCAGTGTTAAAGACATCCAGAGGCGGATATGACGGAAAAGGGCAGTTTGTAATAAAGAACGGGCAGGATATTGAGAAAGCTGCAAATCTTCTGGAGAATGGCGAGTGCGTCCTTGAAAAATGGATCGCTTTCGAAAAGGAAATATCGGTTATTATCTGCCGGAATATTTCGGGTGAAAAAGCAGTATTTCCAGTCGGGGAAAATGTCCATAAAGAAAACATACTGCACCAGACCATTGTGCCGGCCATGATCACAGCTGATGCGGAGGAACGGGCAGTAAAGGCAGCAAACCGGCTGGCAGAAGCTTTAAGCCTTGTCGGTACACTGGCAGTCGAAATGTTTCTGACAAAGGACGGACAGATTTACATTAACGAGCTTGCACCCCGTCCGCATAACTCAGGCCACTATTCGATTGAAGCCTGCGAAACCTCCCAGTTTGAACAGCACATCCGCGCGGTATGCAATTGGCCGCTTGGAAGCACAGAGCTATTAAAACCGGCTGTTATGGTAAACATATTAGGAGAGCACCAGGAGCCTTTAATTAAGAAAATACCCCAATTGGATGACTGGAAGATACACCTGTACGGAAAAAAGGATGCCAAATATAAACGCAAAATGGGACATGTCACACTTCTGCGGAACTCAGCCGAAGAGGCACTCGAAGAAGCAGAACAGAGCGGCATTTGGACCCCTGTGAAGGAAAAGATCGGAGGATAAAACATGATTGAACGCTATACGAGACCGGAAATGGGAGCTATCTGGACAGAAGAGAACCGCTTTAAGGCTTGGCTTGAGGTAGAAATTCTTGCCTGTGAAGCTTGGGCTGAATTAGGAGATATTCCGAAAGAAGATGTTCAGAAAATCCGTGAGAATGCTTCTTTTAATATTAACCGCATTAAAGAAATCGAAGAGGAAACACGGCATGATGTTGTCGCTTTTACTCGTGCGGTATCTGAAACGCTTGGCGAGGAGCGCAAATGGGTTCATTACGGGCTTACTTCCACAGATGTCGTTGACACGGCTCTTTCTTACGTAATCAAGCAGGCGAATGATATTCTTCTAAAAGATATTGAACGTTTTGTGGAAATCCTGAAAAACAAAGCACAGGAGCACAAGCATACAGTGATGATGGGCCGTACGCACGGAGTGCATGCGGAGCCAACAACTTTCGGTTTAAAGCTTGCACTATGGTATGAAGAAATGAAGCGTAATCTTGACCGCTTTAAAGAAGCAGCTGCTGGTGTAGAGTTCGGTAAAATCTCTGGTGCCGTTGGAACATATGCAAACATCGATCCGTTCGTTGAAAAGTATGTGTGTGAAAAGCTGGGCATCCAGCCTGCGCCAATTTCTACACAAACACTTCAGCGTGACCGTCATGCACATTATATGGGTGCACTTGCACTTGTGGCCACTTCAATCGAGAAATTTGCGACGGAGATCCGCGGCCTGCAAAAAAGCGAAACGCGTGAAGTGGAAGAGTTTTTCGCGAAAGGCCAGAAGGGATCATCAGCAATGCCGCATAAACGCAATCCGATTGGTTCAGAAAATATGACGGGAATGGCAAGAGTAATCCGCGGCTATATGATGACTGCTTATGAAAATGTGGCATTATGGCATGAGCGCGATATTTCCCACTCATCAGCTGAAAGAATCATCCTGCCTGACGCTACAATTGCACTGAACTATATGCTGAACCGCTTTGGGAATATCGTAAAGAACTTAACAGTTTTCCCTGAAAACATGAAGCGCAATATGGACCGTACTTTAGGGCTGATTTACTCTCAGCGTGTTCTTCTGGCCCTGATTGACAAAGGCATGACTCGTGAAGAGGCATATGATACTGTCCAGCCGCGGGCCATGGAAGCATGGGAAAAGCAGGTGCAATTCCGCAGCCTGATCGAACAGGACGTGACCATTACATCAAAGCTATCCGAAGCAGAAATAGATGACTGCTTTGACTATAACTACCACATCAAGCATGTGGATACTATTTTTGACCGTTTAGGTTTATAAAAAATAAAGAGGTAAAGAGCAGTCTTTACCTCTTTGCCATCACGAAAATTCCCAATCTTCAAAAAATAAGGAGGCTCTCCGCAATGGAAAAAGGAGCATTGTTATACGAAGGCAAAGCCAAAAAGGTATATCAGACAAACGATGAAAATATTGTCTGGATTGAATATAAAGATTCTGCAACAGCCTTTAATGGGGAGAAAAAAGCAAGCATCAGCGGCAAGGGCCGGCTGAATAATGAGATTACCAGTTTGTTATTTTCAAAGCTTCAGGAGCTGGGGATTGATTCTCATTTTATTAAAAAGCTTTCGGAGACAGAACAGCTTGTAAAAAAAGTGGATATCATTCCGCTCGAAACAGTGGTCCGTAATGTTGCGGCGGGGAGCTTTTCTAAGAGATTGGGAGCTGAAGAAGGGAAAGAATTATCAAGACCAATTGTTGAGTTCTACTACAAAGATGATGAGCTTGGTGATCCGCTGCTGACAGAAGATCATATTGAAGTTCTTCAACTGGCTGATAAGCAGGAAGTTATCCTTTTACAAGAAAAAGCACTACAAGTTAATGCCGTTTTAAAAGACTTTTTCAAAGACCTGGGCATTAAACTAGTAGATT
Organism: Cytobacillus sp. SAFR-174; assembly: GCF_051964675.1. Taxonomy (NCBI): domain Bacteria; kingdom Bacillati; phylum Bacillota; class Bacilli; order Caryophanales; family Bacillaceae; genus Cytobacillus; species Cytobacillus sp. SAFR-174. Next base: position 5,554 of record NZ_JBQCMZ010000010.1, read on the forward strand.
TCAAGCTGGAGTTTGGTAAAGATGAATCTGGCCAAATTTTGCTGGCTGATGAGATTTCGCCAGATACCTGCAGGCTTTGGGATATTGAAACAAATGAAAAACTGGATAAAGATGTTTTCCGCAGGGACCTTGGAAATTTAACGGATGCATATGAAAATATTTTAGCGAGACTGGGAGGCCAAACCGTATGTACAAAGTAAAAGTTTTCGTCACATTAAGAGAAAGTGTTCTAGATCCTCAAGGAACAGTTGTAAAAAACTCTCTGCACTCCATGAACTACAGCGAAGTGTCTGATGTACGCATTGGAAAATACATGGAGCTGACAGTGGAAAAAAGCGACCGTCCTGTTGAAGAGGCAGTAAAGGAAATGTGTGAGCGCTTGTTGGCTAATGTTGTGATTGAAGATTACCGCTTTGAAATTGAGGAGGCTGTTGCTCAGTGAAGTTCGCAGTGATCGTATTTCCAGGGTCCAATTGTGACATCGATATGTACCATGCAGTAAAGGATGAGCTTGGAGCGGAAGCCGAATATGTCTGGCATGACGCAGAAAGCTTGGATGAATATGATGGAATCCTTCTTCCAGGCGGGTTCTCATATGGTGATTACCTTCGTTCCGGTGCAGTGGCACGCTTCAGCAATGTCATGAAGGAAGTAGTGAAAGCTGCTGAGGCAGGCAAGCCGGTTCTCGGTGTCTGCAACGGATTTCAAATTCTGCTAGAAGCCGGTCTTCTGCCGGGAGCGATGAGAAGAAACGACAGCTTGAAATTCATTTGCCGCACGGTCGAATTGAAGGTTGAAAACAATGGAACGATGTTTTCATCCTCATACGAAAAAGGCGAGGTAATCAATATCCCAATCGCCCATGGCGAAGGTAACTATTATTGTGACGAAGCAACTTTAGAGGCTTTAAAGGCAAATAATCAGATTGTCTTTACTTATAACGAAACAAACCCAAATGGCAGCCTGGAAAACATCGCAGGCATTGTCAATGAAAAGGGAAATGTACTCGGCATGATGCCGCACCCTGAAAGAGCCGTTGATGAGCTTTTAGGGGGAGCAGATGGCCTGAAACTTTTTCAATCAATCGTAAAACAATGGAGGGACGCACATGTCGTTAAGCTTTAAGCCAAGTCCGGAACAGTTAAAGGCACAGAAGGTATACAAAGAGATGGGATTGTCTGATGACGAATTTGCGATGATTGAAAAGATTATCGGGCGTTTGCCAAATTACACAGAAATCGGTTTGTTTTCGGTTATGTGGTCAGAGCATTGCAGCTACAAAAACTCAAAGCCCGTGTTAAGCAAGTTCCCGACAACAGGAGAGAAAGTACTTCAGGGACCAGGGGAAGGAGCTGGAATTGTTGATATCGGCGATGGGCAAGCAGTTGTTTTTAAAATTGAAAGCCATAATCATCCGTCTGCAATCGAGCCTTACCAGGGGGCAGCAACAGGTGTCGGCGGGATTATCCGCGATGTATTTTCAATGGGCGCAAGACCGGTCGCACTCCTCAACTCTTTACGCTTTGGAGAATTGGATTCTCCTCGTGTACGGTACCTTTTTAAAGAAGTAGTCGCAGGCATTGCGGGCTACGGAAACTGCATCGGCATTCCAACAGTTGGGGGAGAAGTGCAGTTTGATCCTTCCTATGAAGGAAATCCGCTTGTAAACGCTATGTGCGTCGGCTTAATTGACCATAAGGATATCAAAAAAGGCCAGGCCCACGGAGTAGGCAACACAGTCATGTATGTTGGTGCAAAAACGGGCCGTGACGGTATCCATGGTGCTACTTTTGCATCTGAAGAATTAACAGACCAATCAGAATCAAAACGCCCGGCTGTCCAGGTTGGCGATCCATTCATGGAAAAGCTTCTGCTTGAAGCATGTCTTGAACTGGTCCAGTCTGACGCACTTGTCGGCATACAGGATATGGGAGCTGCCGGTTTGACAAGCTCTTCTGCTGAAATGGCGAGCAAAGCGGGATCGGGAATTGAAATGAATCTGGACCTTGTTCCTCAAAGGGAAACGGGCATGACTGCATATGAAATGATGCTTTCCGAGTCTCAGGAGAGAATGCTGATTGTCGTGAAAAAAGGACGCGAGCAGGAGATCGTTGATTTATTTTCCAAATATGATCTTGAAGCTGTTTCGATTGGCAAGGTAACGGATGATAAAATGCTCCGCCTGACTCATCAGGGGGAAGTGGTGGCAGAGCTGCCGGTAGATGCGCTTGCAGAGGATGCGCCGGTTTATCATAAGCCATCAAGCGAGCCGCAGTATTACCGTGAATTTCAGGCAATGGAAAATGAAATTCCTGCGGTTGAGGATTATAAAGAAACATTGGTAAAGCTTCTTCAGCAGCCGACGATTGCAAGTAAGGAATGGGTTTACGACCAGTACGACTATATGGTCCGCACGAATACAGTAGTGGCACCTGGATCAGATGCCGCAGTCATCCGCATCCGCGGCACCCGCAAAGGGTTGGCCATGACGACAGACTGCAACTCCCGCTATATGTATCTTGATCCTGAAACAGGCGGAAAAATTGCTGTTGCCGAAGCGGCAAGAAATATCATTTGCTCTGGCGGCCAGCCATTGGCAATAACAGATAATCTGAACTTCGGAAACCCGGAGAAGCCTGAAATCTTCTGGCAGATCGAAAAAGCCGCAGACGGAATCAGTGAAGCATGCCGCACATTGAATACACCCGTTATCGGCGGAAACGTCTCATTATATAACGAAACAAATGGAACAGCTATTTACCCAACGCCTGTCATTGGAATGGTGGGGCTTGTAGAAGACATTGACCATGTGACAACACAATCTTTTAAAGCAGCTGGGGACTTAATTTACCTGGTTGGCGAAACGAAGGATGAATTCGGCGGCAGTGAGCTGCAGAAGATGACATACGGCAGGATTTTCGGAAAAGCGCCTGAGCTTGATCTTGAAGAAGAAGAAAAGGCACAGGAACAAATTTTAAAAGCCATCCGTTCAGGGCTGGTTGCCTCTGCGCACGATGTGGCAGAAGGCGGGCTGGCTGTAGCTGCTGCGGAAAGCCTGATCGGTTCAAAAGGTCTGGGTGCAGATATCCGGGTAACAGGAAATGCGACTTCAGCTTTATTCAGTGAATCACAATCCCGTTTCCTGCTATCAGTAAAAAAAGAAAACCAGGAAGCATTTGAACGTTTGGTGGATGCGACACTAATCGGTGAAGTAACCGAAGCACCTGTACTTTATATGTCTAATGAAGAGGGCCTATTGCTTGCCGAACAGGTTAACGTTCTGAAGCAGGCCTGGAAAGGAGCTATTCCATGCTTGCTGAAATAAGAGGACTGAATGAAGAGTGCGGTGTTTTTGGAATCTGGGGGCATCAGGATGCTTCCCAGATCACGTATTACGGGCTTCATAGTCTGCAGCACCGCGGCCAGGAAGGCACCGGGATGGTTGTTACGGATGGAAAGAAGCTGAAAGGCATGAAAGGTGAAGGCCTTGTAACGGAAATTTTCACAGCAGATGCCATGAAGGAGCTGGAAGGAAAAGCAGCGATCGGACATGTCCGCTATGCGACTGCCGGCGGGGGCGGATATGAAAATGTCCAGCCTCTCCTGTTCAACTCACAAAGCGGCAGCCTTGCTCTCTGCCATAACGGAAACCTGGTGAATGCGACTGCCTTGAAGCATCAGCTTGAAGGACAGGGAAGCATTTTTCAAACGAGCTCGGATACAGAGGTGCTGGCTCACTTAATTAAGCGTGCAGGTTTCTCTTCACTTAAGGACCGTGTCAAAAATGCATTATCCATGATTAAAGGAGCTTATGCTTTTCTGATTATGACCGAAACAGAACTGATGGTTGCGCTGGACCCGAACGGCATGAGGCCGCTCTCACTTGGCAAGATTGGCGATGCTTATGCGGTTGCATCTGAAACCTGTGCATTTGATGTGGTCGGGGCAGAGTTTATCCGCGACATTCTGCCGGGAGAGCTGCTGATCATTGATGATAATGGATTCCGATCCGAAATGTTTGCCATGGCCTCTAATATTGCCATGTGCACGATGGAATATGTTTATTTCTCCCGTCCGGACAGCAATATCAACGGGATCAATGTGCATACCGCCCGGAAAAATCTTGGGAAGCAGCTGGCTCTTGAAGTGCCGATTGAAGGTGATGTTGTTACGGGTGTGCCGGATTCCAGCATTTCAGTTGCGATTGGATATGCTGAAGCGTCTGGCATTCCATACGAGATGGGTCTGATTAAAAACCGTTATGTGGGGCGCACATTTATCCAGCCATCCCAGTCGCTGCGTGAACAGGGTGTGAAAATGAAGCTGTCCCCGGTACGCGGAGTGGTAGAAGGCAAAAGAGTCATCATGGTGGACGACTCGATCGTCCGCGGAACAACAAGCAGACGGATCGTTACCATGCTGAAGGAAGCTGGTGCGACTGAGGTACATGTGCTGATCAGCTCACCGCCGATTAAAAATCCATGCTTCTATGGGATCGATACGTCGACAAAGGAAGAATTGATCGCCGGCAATCATTCTGTCGAGGAAATAAGAGAAATCATTGGTGCAGATACCCTTACCTTCTTAAGTACAGAGGGGATGGTCAAAGCAATTGGACGAAAAGACGGACAATGCCTGGCATGCTTTACAGGACAGTATCCGACGGAGATTTATCCGAGTACATTGCATCCTTATGAAAAGGTATAGATATGAAACTTGGCCGGTATTTTGCTCTTTTTGGCCGGTAAATATAAAGAATTGGCCGGTAAATCATCATTTTTGACCGGTAAAAGCACAATGTTGGCCGATAAAATACAAAATCGGCCTTTATTTTTCCAATACGGGGTGAAAAACAGATGGCAAATGCATATAAACAGGCCGGAGTAGATATTGAAGCTGGCTATGAAGCAGTTTCCCGCATGAAAAAACACGTACAGAAGACGATTCGTCCGGGTGTGCTTGGCGGTTTGGGTGGATTTGGCGGCATGTTCGATCTTTCTGAACTGAACCTGAAGGAACCGGTTTTGGTGTCAGGAACAGATGGTGTCGGCACGAAGCTGATGCTCGCTTTTATGATGGAAAAGCATGACACGATTGGGATTGATGCGGTCGCCATGTGTGTAAATGATATTGTCGTACAGGGAGCAGAGCCCCTTTACTTCTTGGATTATATCGCTTGCGGAAAAGCGGCGCCTGAACGGATTGAAGCGATTGTGAAAGGCATCGCGGATGGCTGTGAACAGGCCGGGTGTGCACTCGTAGGCGGTGAAACAGCCGAAATGCCTGGCATGTACAGTGAGGAAGAATATGATCTTGCCGGCTTTGCAGTCGGTGCCTGTGAAAAATCCAGCCTGATAAATGGTGCGGACATCAAGGCAGGAGATGTGCTGATTGGCCTTGCATCCAGCGGAATTCACAGCAATGGGTATTCACTTGTCAGAAAGCTGTTTTTTGAAAAAGCGAATATGTCCTTAACCGATCATGTAGAAGAATTAGGCTGCACTTTAGGGGAAGAGCTGCTTCGTCCTACAAAAATTTATGTAAAGTCCCTTCTTTCAGCTATGAAGCAATTCAAGCTGAAAGGCATGGCCCACATTACCGGCGGCGGATTTATTGAAAATATCCCGCGCATGCTGCCTGAAGGCCTTGGCGCCCAGCTTACTGAAAGCAATTGGGAAGTGCCGCCTGTGTTCACGGTGATGGAGAAGCTTGGCCGACTCGAACGCAAGGAAATGTACAACATTTTTAATATGGGAACAGGCATGGTGATTGCAGCAGATAAAGATATTGCTGATGAACTGATCGCCTATTTTAATGAATTTGGCGAAAAGGCCTATCTGATGGGGACAGTAACGGATCAGGAAGGAATTGAAATTCTGTAACTTGGAGGAAGTCATGAAAAAAATAGCAGTGTTTGCTTCCGGAAGCGGAACGAACTTTCAGGCCATTGCTGATGCCGCCAGAAAAGGGGACTTGCAGGCTGAGATTGTCTTGTTTGTCTGTGACCGGTCAGGTGCCTACAGCATCCAGCGTGCGCAAAACGAACAGGTGCCGCAATTTGTTTTTTCAGCTAAAGACTATGCCGGCAAAGCAGAGTATGAAAGAGCGATTTTGCAAAGGCTGAAGGAGAGCGGGGCCGAGTATATTATTCTCGCAGGCTATATGAGACTGATTGGCCCGACGCTTTTGAAAGAGTTTGAAGGCAGGATTATTAATATCCACCCTTCTCTTCTTCCCGCTTTTCCAGGTAAGGATGCGATTGGCCAGGCATTATCTGCCAATGTGAAGGTAAGCGGTGTGACGGTTCATTTTGTCGATGAAGGAATGGATACGGGCCCGATAATTGCTCAGGCGCCAGTTGCTATAGATGAGGGTGAGACTCTTGAAAGTCTTCAAAAGAAGATACATGAAGTCGAGCATAAGCTTTATCCGCAGGTTTTGCAAAGTCTTTTCTGTGCTAAAATGGTAGAGAGCTAAAGTTTATTCAACAGAGTCAGGGGGAGCGAACATGAAGAAACGTGCATTAATCAGTGTTTCCGACAAAAATGGCATCACAGAATTTGCCCGGCAGCTAAGCGAACTGGGATTTGAAATTATTTCAACAGGCGGTACAAAAAAAGCGCTGGAAGAGAGTGGGGTTCCTGTTATCGGCGTAAGCGATGTGACAGGCTTTCCGGAAATCCTGGAAGGACGTGTAAAAACATTAAATCCGATGATACATGGCGGACTGCTGGCTAAGCATGGCGAACCAGCCCACAAGCAGCAGCTTGAGGAGCATGGGATCCAGCCTATCCAGGTTGTGTGCGTGAATTTGTATCCGTTCCAGCAAACCATAGCTAAACCGGATGTGACAGTAGAGGATGCGATAGAGAATATAGATATCGGCGGCCCGTCCATGCTGCGTGCTTCCGCCAAGAACCATGAATATGTAACGGTTGTGGTGGATCCTGTCGATTATGAAACAGTTCTTTCACAGCTGAAAGAAACCGGAGAGGTTCAAAAGGAAACCCGCCGCAGGCTTGCTGCGAAGGTATTCCGCCACACAGCTGCCTATGATGCGATGATCGCTGAATATATGACAGATTTGGCAAATGAAGAAACGCCTGAAAAATTAACGGTTACGTATGAATTGAAGCAAACATTGAGATACGGGGAAAATCCGCATCAAAGTGCTGCGTTTTACCGTAAGCCGCTTGGTTCTGAATTTTCGATTGCGAACGCTGAACAGCTTCACGGCAAGGAATTATCCTACAACAATATCAACGATGCAGATGCAGCTCTCCAAATCGTTAAAGAATTCTCGGAGCCTGCAGCAGTTGCTGTTAAGCATATGAATCCTTGCGGAGTGGGGACCGGAGAAAATGTATTTGATGCTTTTTCAAAAGCTTTCGCAGCTGACCCTGTTTCAATTTTCGGCGGAATCATTGCCTTAAACAGGGAAGTGGATGCAGAAACAGCCAAAAAGCTATATGAAATTTTCCTTGAAATCATCATTGCACCATCCTTCTCAGATGAAGCGCTTGAAATTTTGAAAGGGAAAAAGAACCTGCGCCTGCTGACCATTCCTTTTGAAGGAAAAAAGAAAGCGGAGATGAGATTGTCCGCTATTGAAGGCGGCCTGCTGACGCAGGAATATGATCTATTCACTCTTGAAGATGCAGAAGTAAAAGTTGCGACCAAGAGGGAGCCGACGGAAGAAGAGTGGAAAGCACTGAAGCTGGGCTGGAAAGTCGTTAAGCATGTGAAATCCAATGCGATAGTCGTCAATGATGCAAACATGACACTTGGAGTTGGTGCCGGGCAGATGAACCGCGTGGGCTCTGCCAAAATTGCGCTTGAACAGGCAGGTGAAAAAGCAAACGGAGCCGTAATGGCATCGGATGCCTTTTTCCCAATGAACGATACCGTTGAAGTCGCAGCCAAAGCAGGCATCACAGCCATCATCCAGCCGGGGGGCTCCATCCGTGATGAAGACTCCATCAAAAAGGCCGACGAGTACGGAATTGCCATGGTCTTTACAGGCGTACGGCATTTTAAACATTAAACGAAAAGCGGAAGCGCCTCGACCAGGGGCGACAAGCATAAGACGAGCTGTCGGAAAGGTGGTTCTTTACCTTTTTGACAGATTGGCTTATGACCTCGAGCCCCTAGGCGCTGTAGATAGACAAACGAAAAGCGGAAGCGCCTCGATAGGAGGAACGCAGACTAAGAGCGCCACGTCCTGTGGCAACGTCTGCATGACTCCCATCCTGGGAGCCTCAAGCATAAGACGAGCTGTCGGAAAGGTGGTTCTTTACCTCTTTACCTTTTTGACAGATTGGCTTATAACCTCGAGCCCCTAAGCGCTGTAGCTGGACAAACGAAAGCGGAAGCGCCTCGATCAGGAAGGCGCTGAGCTAAACAATACGAAAAGCGGAAGCTGACATTTTACGGAGGTGGGCGTAATGAAGGTATTGGTTATTGGTAGAGGCGGACGTGAACATGCAATTTGCTGGAAGATGAATCAAAGCCCTTCAGTTGAACAGGTTTTTGCGGCTCCGGGAAATCCGGGAATGGAAGATTCAGCAGTGCTTGCTGCCATTCAGGAAAACGACCAGGAAAAGCTTGTGCAATTTGCTCAGGAAAATGAAATTGACTTGACTGTAATTGGGCCGGAAGTGCCGCTGCTTGAGGGACTGGCAGACCGATTTGAAGAAGCCGGGTTAAAGGTATTTGGACCAAAAAAAGCTGCAGCTGAAATTGAAGGCAGCAAGTCTTTTGCCAAAGAGCTTATGAAGAAATATGCTATCCCTACTGCCGAATATGGAGTATTCAGCAACTATGAAGAAGCGAAAGCCTATATTGAAGCAAAGGGCGCTCCCATTGTTCTGAAAGCAGATGGCCTTGCAGCAGGAAAAGGCGTAATAGTGGCCATGACCATGCAGGAAGCATTATCCGGGATTGAGGAGCTATTATTAAATGAAAAGTTTGGACAGGCTTCTTCTACAGTTGTAATTGAAGAATTCCTTGAAGGGGAAGAATTCTCTTTAATGGCATTTGTGAACGGAGAAACCGTCGTTCCGCTGGAAATTGCCCAGGATCACAAGCGTGCTTTTGATGGAGATCTGGGACCGAATACAGGCGGAATGGGTGCTTATTCACCCGTACCGCATATTGGTGAGGAAACAATTGCAAAAGCTGTTGAACAGGTTTTGTACCCGGCAGCGAAAGCAATGGTTCAGGAAGGCCGAAGTTTTACCGGAATTTTATATGCAGGTCTGATTAAAACAGCAGCAGGCCCGAAGGTAATCGAATTTAATGCCCGTTTTGGAGATCCTGAAACACAGGTGATTTTACCGCGGATGAATTCGGATCTGGCGGAGGTAATGCTGGCAGTCCTGAATGGGGAGCAGCCTGAAATCGAGTGGAGTGAGGAAGCAATCGTCGGAGTGGTAGCTGCTTCAAAGGGCTACCCTGAAGCATACGAAAAAGGAGCTGTGCTGCATGGACTGGATGCGCTTAAAGATGTTTTTGTCTTCCATGCCGGCACTGATCGAAACAGCTCAGGTGAGTATGTGACAAATGGAGGACGCGTGCTGCTGGCAGGCGCCAGAGCGTCTACACTAAAAGATGCACAGCAAAAAGTATATTCCGAACTGGAAAACCTTCAGTGCGAAGGTGTATTCTGCCGCAAAGATATTGCCGATAAAGCTATCGCGCACGTCCTTTCTTAGTCTTCCGGATATACACAAACAGAAGTGCTACAATGCTTCCGATTATGGCTGTCAGCACAAATGTCATATCCATTACGTATTCCCAGAACATATTGTCAGCTCCTTTCTATAGTACAGCCCCCAAATAGGGGGCTGAATTTTTTTAAAACTTAAGACGGATTATAAGGAAGAATCTCCTCAACAGCCTCATCATTATTATGGTGATTTTCTCTCTTTTCCTGAACCATGTCCTGGCCTCTTTCAAAAAGAGCTGTCAATGGGCAAAAGCGGACAATCCCCTCAGCCACTTTCATTCCTCCCAGCATGGCCATCACAAGATAAGAGTCCCGCCAAGGTCTCTTCACAAGCTTTGAAGTGCTCCAGGCCAGTACCGTTAATCCGACTGTTATCCGTATCAAGGCATTTACAATGCCGATATTTGATTTTACATGCATAGGTCCCACCACTTTCATGAAATTTTTACAGTCTTTTACTGATTCTTTAATGCGTTAAACAGTGAAATATGTTACTATAATAAAACAGGAGAAAATGAAAGGGCTTTCTTTATTGATGTAAAGCCATTTTATTAATTGTGTTCATACTAAAAACAGAGTCTTTATATATATAGATATCAACAAGGGAGGGAGTATAGTGCTGGAACAGCGTTACCGTTGGAAAAACAGGCACTTGCGTGAACATGTTTCCGTATTGGACGGAAAACTTTCACCGACGATATTACTTAAGAACGCGCGTTATCTGAATCAGGCGCTTCGCAAATGGATAACAGCAAATATATGGATTTATGGCGACCGTATTGTTTATGTGGGCGAAAAGCTGCCGGAAAAAACAGATCAGTGTGAGGTCTTTGATTGTACAGGACTTACGCTCGTACCCGGATATATTGAGCCGCATGCCCATCCATTTCAATTATATAATCCCCATTCCCTGGCGAGCTATGCATCGCAGTTTGGGACAACAACCCTGATTAATGATAATATGGTGCTTGCTTTACAGCAGGATAAAAAGAAAGCGTTTTCTTTTTTGAAGGAAATGAGAAACATGCCTGCAACAACCTATTGGTGGTGCCGATTTGATGCTCAAACAGAGATCCAGCGCGAAGAATCTGTTTTTTCCCATGGAAACGTTAAATCGTGGCTTGAACATGATGCCGTGCTTCAGGGAGGAGAGCTGACAGGCTGGCCGAAGCTATTGGATGGCGATGATATGATGCTTCATTGGATTCAGGAAACAAAGCGGATGAGGAAAAAGATTGAAGGCCATTTTCCGGGGGCATCCGAAAAAACGCTGGCAAAGCTTATGCTGCTTGGCGCTGATTGTGACCATGAGTCAATGACTGGGAAAGATGTGTATAATCGCCTTTTACAGGGATATACCGTATCTCTCCGGTACTCTTCCATCCGTCCGGATCTGCCGGTTTTATTGGAGGAAATGCATGAAATCGGCATTGATCAATATGATCGGATGGTTTTCACAACAGACGGTTCCTTTTCTTCCTTTTATGAGCAGGGAATCATTGATCATATGATCCGCATTGCCATAGATAAAGGAGTGCCGGTAATTGATGCGTATAATATGGCAACCATTAATGTGGCCCGTCATTATGGAATTGATTATTTACATGGCTCCATTGCGACAGGAAGGGTTGCCAACATCAACTTCCTGTCAGATGAAAATGAACCAACTCCACTATCTGTTATTGCCAAAGGAGAATGGGTGAAGAGAGACGGTGAAAACCTGCATGCCTATAAGCCTGTGGCATGGGAAGAATTCGGCTTTGAACCGCTGGCTATTGATTGGGAGCTGACAAGTGATGATATGCAATTCTCCATGCCTTTCGGGATAAAGCTTGAGAATGCTGTAATTACGAAGCCATACTCCATCACAATTGACGTATCTTCCGAAGAGCTGGAGAAAGACCATGATGAATGTTTCTTCATGCTTGTTGACCGGAATGGACAATGGCGAATAAATACCATACTTAAAGGCTTCTCCCAAAGCCTGGATGGAATGGCAAGTTCATTTTCCAATACCGGTGACATCATTTTAATCGGCAAAAGCAAACAGGAAATGCTGAATGCTTTTAACAGGCTGAAAGAAATTGGCGGAGGCATTGTCATATCTGAAGGGGGAAGGATTGTCCAGGAGATGGAGCTCCGCCTAAAAGGTGTCATGTCCCATAAAAATGTGGAGGAATTAATGCAGGAAGAAAAACAGCTTGTGCATTATTTGCGTGATCAAGGCTACAGACATGAAGATCCAATGTACACGCTGCTCTTTTTCTCTTCAACCCATCTGCCTTATATCAGAATTACCCAGCAGGGAATGTATGATGTCATGAATAAAACGGTACTCTTTCCAACGATAATGCGTTAAAATATGAAAGAGGTGTAATAGAATAGAGATTAAAACTGCTCAAGGGAGCTAACATAGAATCCGCATCAAAAGCAAAAATCACACGGGGTGGAAAATGTTAAAAAGATGGATAGCTGTATCAGCAGCAGCAATGCTTCTCGTTTCTGGATGCAGTAAAGAAAAAGCAGAGGAGCCGGCAAAGCAGGAGACGGAAAAAGCGGAAGAAGCCACAAAAGGTGTCAGCTCTGAAAAAGAACTTCCATTTCAATATCCGCTCACAGGCTTCGGGTCGGAAACAGAGGTGGATGGAAGGGCTGTGGCGGTGATGATCAATAATCATCCGAAAGCCCGTCCGCAATCAGGGCTTAACCAGGCTGATGTCGTCTATGAAATGCTGGCAGAAGGGGACGTGACCCGTTTTCTTGCTATTTTTCAAAGTGAGCGGCCCGAAATGATAGGGCCTGTCAGAAGTTCCAGGGATTATTATATTGAGCTGGCCAAAGGCTATGACAGCCTTTACATTGCCCACGGCTACAGCCCGGAGGCTAAAGAGCTGCTGGATCAGGGGTATGTTGATAACCTGAACGGAATGCAGTATGACGGTACATTGTTTAAAAGGGAAAGCTTTAGACAGGCTCCGCATAATTCCTATATTTCTTTTGACAATGTGCTGAAAGGAGCAAAAGAAAAAAATTATGCGATGGAAGATGAGCCGAAATCTCTTGATTTTCTTTCGAAGGAAGAAATTAAGGCAATTCAGGGAGAGAAAGTTGACTCTGCCATGATCTCCTACTTGGACAATGAATTATTCAATGTCATCTATGAATATGATGCAGGACTTGAGAAGTATAAAAGATATTCCAATGGAGAGCTTACAGCTGACTACAAATCCGGGGAACCTGCATTACTTGATAACATTTTCATCGCAGAAGCAGACCATCAAGTGGTTGACAGCGCAGGCCGCCGTGATATTAACTTAACTTCTGGGGGAAAAGGATATCTCCTTCAAAAAGGAAAAGTGACAGAGGTGCAGTGGGAAAATATTGACGGGCGAATTCTTCCTGTCTTGAACGGCCAGCAGGCTGGCCTGGTTCCGGGGAAAACATGGATCAACATCGTTCCATCAAACCCGGGCCTGGAGCAAACGGTTTCCTTTGAAGCTAAACAATAATGATTGAAAATACTATTTAAACAAAGGGGTATGCAAATATATGCAAATTGATAAGCTAAGAGGCAAAGAACTGGATCAGTTATTTAAGTCTGTTCTATCTTTAAAAGACCTGGAAGAGTGCTACCGATTCTTTGACGACTTATGTACAGTGAATGAAATACAATCCCTGGCACAGCGCCTGGAAGTGGCACGCATGCTTCGTGAAGGAAAAACCTATCATAAAATTGAAACAGATACAGGCGCCAGCACGGCAACCATTTCACGTGTAAAACGCTGCCTCAACTATGGAAATGATGCCTATGAAATGGCATTGGAAAGAATCAAAGAAGAAGAAGCTGAAAAGGCGTAAATATTCGTTTTGCTTAAACCGATGGGGCTGGATCCCGCGGTTTTTTTCTTTGGCTTCTATTAATTTTTTCCACCCAATCCAACATCCTTCTTTTATTTTATCTAGCTTCAGCGCCTAGCCCCTCGAGGTCGCTTCAGGCCAATGGATGAAGTAAAAAAACGACTTCATTCACTGGCCTTCCGACGTACAGGATGTACTAGTGCCGACGTTGCCACAGGACGTGGCGTTTTTAGTCGGCCAGCGCTTGTTGGACTTGCACAGGACGTACTGACGTCAACGTTCGCCACAGGACATGGCGGCTTTTAGTTGACGTTCATCCCTTCAAAAAGACGCTTCAGCTTTTATTTTTTATTCCCAATCTTAAATGATATAATGATGAAATGGAATGATAGAATGGAGGCAATTTTGCATGTATGATGTTCGCGAATGGAGCCACGTATTCAAGCTCGATCCGGATAAAAATATATCAGATGAAGACCTGGAGAAAATTTGCGAGTCAGGGACCGATGCGATTATTGTGGGCGGAACAGACGGGGTCACATTGGAGAAAGTGCTGGATTTAATGGCACGCATCCGCAGATACACGGTTCCATGTGTGCTGGAGGTTTCGTCCATTGATTCAGTTACACCGGGCTTTGACCTGTATTTTATCCCGACAGTCCTTAACAGCCGGGATGTAAAGTGGGTTACAGGCCTTCATCAGGAAGCTGTAAAAGAATATGGGGATATTATGAATTGGGAAGAAATCCTTGTTCAGGGCTATTGCATTCTGAATGAAGAATGTAAAGCCGCGCAAGTCACCAATTCACGTACAGATCTATCTCTTGATGAGGTAAGGGCATATGCAATGATGGCCGAGAAAATGTTCCGCCTGCCCATCTTCTATCTCGAATACAGCGGAAAGTACGGAGATCCAGAAGTGGTCGCAGAGGTAAAAAATACTCTTGAAGAAACCGTATTATTCTACGGAGGCGGCATCCTGAATGCAGGACAGGCAAAAGAAATGGCTGAGCATGCGGACGTCATTGTGGTCGGAAATGTTATTTATGATGATCTGCAGGGTGCATTGGCCACAGTCGAAGCCGCTCGTGCTTAATACAGGTTGCTGATGATCAGCAAACAAGATAAAATAGATTATAAGAACATATGTTTCTATGGTGGTGAAGAGAAGGAATGCAATTTTTAACAGATAAATTATTGAACGGACTAAACCCGCAGCAGCAAAATGCGGTAAAAGCAACTGATGGACCACTGCTTATAATGGCAGGGGCGGGAAGCGGAAAGACAAGAGTTCTTACGCACAGAATTGCTTACTTAATGGTAGAAAAGGGTGTGAACCCCTACAATATTCTGGCAATCACTTTTACAAACAAAGCAGCCCGTGAAATGCGTGACCGTATCCATAATATGATGGGCGGAGCAGCAGACGATATCTGGATTTCAACGTTCCACTCGATGTGTGTGCGTATCTTAAGAAGAGATATTGACCGGATTGGCTATAACCGCAATTTCACGATACTTGATTCAACGGACCAGCAATCCGTTATTAAATCGATCCTAAAGGATAAAAACCTGGATCCCAAGAAATTTGATCCCCGTGCAATTTTGGGATCGATCAGCTCGGCAAAAAATGAATTGATCACTCCAGAAGAGTATGCGAAAACAGCTGGAGATTATATTCAGCAGGTTGCCAGTGATGTATATACAGAATACCAAAAGAGATTAAGACGTAATCAGGCGCTTGATTTCGATGATCTAATTATGATCACGATCCAGCTGTTCCAGCGGGTTCCGGAAGTACTGGAATATTATCAGAGAAAATTCCAATACATTCATGTGGATGAGTATCAGGATACAAACAGAGCCCAGTATATGCTTGTAAAGCTAATGGCAAGCCGATTTAAGAATCTTTGTGTAGTCGGTGACTCGGACCAGTCCATTTATAAATGGCGCGGTGCGGACATTGCCAACATTCTTTCCTTTGAGAAGGATTATCCTAATGCGCAAACCATCATGCTTGAACAAAATTACCGTTCAACAAAAAGGATCCTGCTGGCTGCGAACGAAGTCATCAGCAAGAACCTGAACAGAAAGCCGAAAAACCTCTGGACCGAAAATGCAGAAGGCAATAAGATCTTCTACTATCGTGCCGACAGCGAACAGGGAGAAGCTCAGTTTGTTGCAGGTAAAATCAAGGAATACATCAGCACCGGCAAGCGAAGCGCTTCGGATATCGCGATCTTGTACCGCACCAATGCACAGTCCCGTGTAATGGAGGAAGTGCTGTTAAAGTCGAACATAGAATATTCCATTGTCGGCGGCATCAAGTTCTACGACCGCAAAGAAATCAAGGACATCCTTGCTTATCTGCGCCTTATTGCCAACCCGGATGATGATATCAGCCTTCAGCGTGTGATTAATGTACCGAAGCGCGGAATCGGCTCCGGTTCGGTTGATAAAATCTCCAACTTTGCACAGCTTCATGAAATGAGTATGTTTGAAGCACTTGAATCTATTGAACTGATTGGCTTGAGCCCGAAAATTACAAAAGGGGCAGTTGAATTCAGGGATTTGGTTAAAAACTATACACAAATGCAGGAATACCTATCTGTGACAGAACTTGTGGAAGGGATTTTGGAAAAATCAGGATACCGCGATATGCTGATTGCCGAGAAGTCCATTGAAGCCCAGAGCCGTCTGGAAAACATTGATGAATTCCTGTCTGTTACAAAAAACTTTGAAGAAGCCAGCGAAGACAAATCGCTTATCGCATTTTTGACTGATTTGGCTCTTGTAGCTGACATTGATAAATTGGATGATGATGGTGAAAAAGCAGAATCTGTTGTTCTTATGACACTTCACTCAGCAAAAGGGCTTGAATTCCCTGTTGTCTTTTTACTGGGTCTTGAGGAAGGTGTATTCCCGCACAGCCGTTCTTTAATGGAAGAGTCTGAAATGGAAGAGGAGCGGCGCCTTGCTTATGTGGGAATCACCAGGGCAGAAGAGGAGCTTTTCATTACGAATGCTCAAATGCGTACTTTATTTGGACGCACGAACATGAATCCGCCATCCAGGTTTATTAAAGAAATACCTGCTGATTTGCTGGATGGCCTTGAGCCTGCTAAAAAGCCGTCTCCATTTGGATCATCATCATTTGGCTCTCCGTCTGCTTCAAGAGGAGCACAGCCTCAGCGGAAAGCAGTGATTCGTCCATCTGCATCGAACACAGGCGGAGACGATATTGCCTGGAAAGTCGGCGACAAAGCCCAGCACGGAAAATGGGGAACAGGTACTGTTGTCAGTGTGAAAGGATCCGGCGAAGGAACAGAGCTGGATATTGCGTTCCCGAAACCAGTTGGCATTAAGCGTCTGCTGGCCAAATTTGCACCGATTACAAAGGCGTAACCCCGCTGCATTTTCATTGGATTATAGAAAGGGTTGAATGTATGGACCTTCAATTGGCAGAAAAAAAGGTGAAAGATCTGCACAACCTTTTGAATCAGTACAATTATGAGTATTATGTTCTTGATCAGCCGTCTGTTCCAGATGCTGAATACGATAGGCTGATGAGGGAACTGATTGAGCTTGAAGAACAATTCCCTGAACTGAAAACAGAGGATTCTCCCACACAGAGGGTTGGAGGGGAAATTCTTGATATGTTTGAAAAAGTGGAGCATCAGTCGCAGATGCTCAGTTTGGGAAATGCTTTCAACGAACAGGATTTAAGAGACTTTGACCACCGTGTCCGCCAGGGTGCCGGAGAAAATGTTTCTTATGTATGTGAATTGAAAATTGATGGGCTGGCTGTCTCCCTCCGCTATGAGGATGGATTATTTATTCTCGGTGCCACGCGCGGTGACGGCTCCATTGGTGAAAATATTACTGCTAATCTAAAGACTATCCGTTCGATACCTCTCCGGCTGAAAGAGAACGTCACGATGGAAGTCCGCGGTGAGGCCTTCATGCCAAGACGTTCTTTTGAGAAATTGAATAAAGCAAAAGAAGAGAATGGGGAGGAGCCGTTTGCTAATCCAAGGAATGCTGCAGCAGGTTCCTTAAGGCAGCTGGATCCGCGCCTTGCAGCAAAGCGCAATCTCGATATTTTTGTCTATGGCATTGCAAATGCGGGGAATACAGGAATTGTATCCCACAGTGAAGGTCTGGATTTTCTGGATAGCCTCGGATTTAAAACAAATAAAGAACGCAAAAGATGTGAAAGCATTGAGGAAGTAATTGAATATGTACAGGGATGGACCGACAAACGTCCTGATCTGTCTTATGACATTGATGGTATTGTAATCAAAGTCGATTCACTGGAGGAGCAGGAGCAGCTGGGCGCTACGGCGAAAAGTCCACGCTGGGCCATAGCTTATAAATTCCCTGCAGAAGAGGTTGTTACTACACTCAGGGATATTGAATTAAGTGTGGGGCGAACCGGCGTAGTTACGCCAACTGCGCTACTGGAGCCTGTCCGTGTTGCCGGGACGACTGTCCAGAGGGCTTCACTTCACAACGAAGATTTGATCCGCGAAAAAGATATTAAGATTGGCGATCAGGTGGTTGTGAAAAAAGCGGGCGATATTATTCCCGAAGTTGTGAATGTACTGGCAGACAGGAGAACAGGTGAGGAGCAGGATTTTAATATGCCGACACATTGTCCTGAATGTGAGAGCGAACTGGTCCGTCTTGATGGTGAAGTGGCTTTGCGCTGCATCAATCCAAAGTGCCCGGCACAAATCAGAGAAGGCCTTATTCATTTTGTTTCCCGTAACGCCATGAACATTGATGGCCTGGGTGAAAAGGTGATCAGCCAATTATTTGCCGAAAATCTGATTAAAGATGTGGCAGATATCTACAAATTAACGTATGAACAGCTTATCCAGCTCGAACGGATGGGTGAAAAGTCAGTAAACAATCTTCTTCAGGCGATTCAAAACTCCAAAGGGAATTCTCTTGAAAAGTTGTTATTCGGCCTGGGAATCCGCCATGTGGGAGCGAAGGCAGCCAAAACGCTTGCCCAGGAGTTTAGCCATATGGAGGCACTTGAAAAAGCATCCCGGGACGATTTAACAGCAATAAATGAAATTGGTGAAAAAATGGCGGACTCCATTGTTTCCTTCTTTGAACAAGAGGAAGCTCATGAACTGATTGCCGAGCTGAAAGCAGCCGGAGTCAACATGGCTTATAATGGGCCAAAGCCAGTTTCTGCCGAAAGCTCAGATAGCTTTTTTGCAGGGAAAACCGTTGTTCTGACAGGAAAGCTTGAAATCATGAGCCGAAATGAAGCAAAAGACAAAATAGAAGCGCTTGGCGGCAAAGTATCCGGAAGCGTCAGCAAGAAAACTGATGTTGTAATCGCCGGAGAAGAAGCCGGATCTAAACTGACGAAGGCCCAGGAGCTGGGTGTAGAGGTTTGGAACGAGGAGAGACTGGTTGAAGAATTAAAAAAGTAAGAGGGTGTAAGCTCCGTGAAAAAACTCATGATGCTTGCTTTATCCCTGACCCTTCTGCTTGCAGGCTGTGCGCCTAATTTTAATAAGCAGGAGGAAGTCGTTCAGGAAGACAAGAACGAAAAGGATAAGGCGATCATTCCGAACTATAAAATTTCAGACAAGTATTATCGAACGCTGCTGCCATTTAAACCAAGTGAGTCCAGAGGTCTTGTGGTCAATAATATAAGCACTAAATATGACATTAATGAATTTGAGACCGGGCTAATGAGAATTGCTCAAAATACGTTTGACACGGAAAAATATTTTTTCCAGGATGGCCAGTATCTAAAAAGGGAAACTGTCCAAGCCTGGCTAAACCGCAAGTTCACGGAAGCTCAGCTGAAGGAACGCAAAATGAAAGCTGAAGATAACATCGGCCTAAATCCCATGATTACAGATGGCGGAGATATTGATAAAAATAATGAAAAAAGCCCAATATATCTAGCTCATATACTTGAACATAACTATCTCGTAAGGAATGATGATGGAAAAGGGAGGCTCGAAGGTGTTGTGATAGGTCTTGCCATGAACTCTGTTCATTATTATCAGAAAGAACAATATGGCGCGACTTTTGAAACCGAAATTAAACGGGATGTTCTTGAACGGGAAGGCAAAAAGATGGCTGAAGAAGTCCTTCAGAGAGTAAGGCAAATCAAAGGCCTGAAGGATGTGCCGGTAACCATTGCTTTGTTTGAACAGCAATCAAGAACTTCGGTTGTGCCGGGAAGCTTTTTTGCATATGCTAAGGCAGACAAAGGAAGCAATAAGCTAGGCGGATGGGAAGAGATCAGCGAGAAATATGTCCTGTTCCCTTCAAGCTCAGCTGAAAAAAATCATCGTGATGATTTAACCGCTTTTCTTAACTTTAAACAGGATGTGGAAACATACTTCCCTAACTTCAATGGAGTTATCGGGAAAGCTTTCTATGCCCAGGATCAATTGCAGGAAATCAACATTGATATCCCAATCCAATTCTATGGGAAAGCAGAAGGTATTGGATTTACCCAATATGTAACAGGTCTTGTTGTCAAACACTTCCCTGAATACATCTCAGTCCAGGTAAACATCTCATCAGTCAATGGCCCGGAGGCTCTTGTAGTCCGGAAAGCAGACCAAAGCGAGCCTTTTGTCCATATTTATCATTAGAACAAGGTACCCAGAAGTGCATGAGAAGCACCTTCTGGGTTTTTTGTTTTGAGAGCGATGGCTTTGTTGTGATGAAAAATATGTATTATGCCCAATACAGTACTAAAAAAAATATATAACAGTTTTATCCAACCCTGCCCAATAGGGCTTCAACTCCTTATCCTTCTAAGTGAAACCGCAACTCTGCCCTTTGGATGTTAATATATAACATCTAGGGAGAATGTTTGAAGATAATGATATTTTCGTGTTAATATAGTCTTTGGATGAAAACGTTTTAAGAGAATAGCAAACCTTGTTCCAGCATGTATAGAGCAGGGCGCTGGTATCTGACGTTTGATATTTGGACACTCAGGAGGCGGTAAAAATGGTACAACCTTATAAGCATGAGCCATTCACGAATTTTAAAGAAGAAGAACATCGTGAAGCATATTTAAAGGGTTTACAAACTGTAGAAAGCTATTTGGGCCAGGATTATGATCTATTAATTGGCGGAGAGCGCATTTCTACTGAAGATAAAATTGTATCAATCAATCCTTCTAATAAAGAAGAAGTAGTGGGCCGTGTTTCAAAGGCAAACCGCGAGCTTGCGGAAAAAGCGATGCAGGCTGCTGTGGAAGCATTCAAAACATGGAGAAAAGTAAAGCCGGAAACACGCGCAGATGTTTTATTCAAAGCTGCTGCGATTATCCGCCGCCGCAAGCATGAGTTTTCTGCCCTATTAACGAAGGAAGCAGGAAAGCCTTGGAACGAGGCAGATGCTGATACTGCGGAAGCGATTGACTTCCTTGAGTACTATGCACGTCAAATCTTAGAAATTAAAGACGGTGTTCCAGTCAACAGCCGTCCGAATGAATATAACCGTTATGACTACATTCCATTGGGAGTGGGCATCATCATCTCTCCTTGGAACTTCCCGCTTGCCATCATGGCCGGCACAACTGTTGCTGCGATCGTAGCAGGGAACACAGTTCTATTAAAACCAGCTTCTACAACACCGGTTGTGGCTGCGAAATTTGTTGAAGTAATGGAAGAAGCAGGCCTTCCAAAGGGCGTTCTAAACTTCGTGCCGGGAAGCGGTGCAGAAGTGGGCGACTACCTGGTTGACCATAAAGACACCCGCTTCATTTCCTTCACAGGTTCACGTGATGTAGGTCTTCGCATCAATGAGCGCGCGTCTAAATTAAACGAAGGCCAAATCTGGCTGAAGCGCGTGATCGCGGAAATGGGAGGCAAGGATACGATCGTTGTCGACAAAGAAGCAGACCTTGAATTGGCGGCGACTTCCATCGTGGCTTCTGCATTTGGCTTCTCCGGACAGAAGTGTTCAGCATGTTCACGAGCAGTAATCGTAGAAGATGTATACGATCAGGTTCTGAACCGTGTGGTCGAGTTAACTAATGAGTTAACACAGGGCAACCCTGAAGACCAAAGCAATTACATGGGTCCTGTCATCGACCAGGGCGCATTTGACAAGATCATGAGCTATATCGAAATCGGCAAAGAAGAAGGCAAGCTGATGACAGGCGGAGAAGGGGACAATTCAAAAGGCTTCTTCATCAAACCGACTGTATTCGCTGACCTTGCACCAGACGCGCGCTTAATGCAGGAAGAAATCTTTGGGCCGGTCGTTGGTTTCACAAAGGCAAAGGATTTCGACCATGCGCTTGAAATTGCCAACAACACAGAGTACGGCTTAACAGGAGCTGTGATCACACAGAACCGTGAACACATCCAAAAAGCGCGTGAAGATTTCCATGTTGGAAACCTATACTTCAACCGCGGCTGTACAGGTGCGATCGTTGGATACCAGCCATTCGGCGGATTCAACATGTCAGGAACAGACTCCAAAGCGGGCGGACCTGACTACATTCTTCTGCACATGCAGGCGAAGACTACTTCTGAAATGTATTAAAAGATCTCCATTCGGAGGCGGGAACAGCAACTTGGTTGCTGTTCTTTTTTTAGTTGGATATTCAGCCCGCTGAGGTATATGATGAAAGAAGAACTGCAGATTGGAGTGATGAAAAAATGTCAATTAAAGCCCTAATCAATATTGATTACACAAATGATTTTGTTGCTGAAGACGGTGCCCTGACATGCGGCAGGCCCGGACAGCTCTTGGAAAAGAAAATCACAGAGCTCACACAAGAGTTTATCGCAAGCGGGCATTACACTGTTTTTGCCATTGATGTTCATGATAAAGGAGACATCCATCACCCGGAAACGAATTTATTTCCCCCTCACAATATCAGAAACACGGAAGGAAGAAATCTTTACGGTTCATTGCAGGAGATTTATGAAACCAACAAGGACGCTGAAAATGTTTATTTCATGGACAAAACCAGGTATTCCGCATTTGCAGGAACCGGCCTGGAGATAAAACTGAGAGAACGCGGTATAGAGGAAGTGCACCTGGCAGGTGTTTGCACGGACATATGCGTCCTGCATACAGCTATTGATGCTTATAATAAGGGCTTTAGAATTGTGGTTTATAAAGATGCTGTCGCATCCTTTGACCAGGAGGGCCATGAGTGGGCTTTAAGGCATTTTGAAAAGACACTAGGAGCGGAAGTAATTTAAACATACCTTCTTTATAGTTCTCCGGCACCTCAAGCTAAAGACTATTCCTTTATGGGAGAATACAAAAAACCCTCTCCACATAGGAAGAGGGTTTCATCACTTATTTTATAAGAACAGATTTAAATTGATCGTGCTGTTCCTGAACTTCTGCTGATGGTGCCTTATCCAGAAGACTGACAACGATAATTGCCAGAACTGCAAATAGGAAGCCAGGCGCCAGTTCATACAGATCAAACAGTCCGCCGGTAAGCTGTGCCCATACAATTACTGTTACAGCACCAACAATAATGCCGGCTAGAGCGCCATTACGCGTCATGCGTTTCCAGAACAGGCTCAGAATGATGACAGGTCCGAAGGCAGCACCAAATCCGGCCCAGGCATAACTGACAAGTTCCAATACCTTGCTTTCGGGATTATACCCTAAGAAGATAGCGATAATGGCAATGCCCAATACAGCAATTCTGCCAACAATCATTTCTTCCTTTTGGGAAGCATTTCTTCTGAAGATAGATTTATAGAAATCCTGTGCCAATGCACTTGAAGAAACGAGCAATTGAGAGTCAACTGTGCTCATGATTGCTGAGAGAATGGCTGCTAATAAGAATCCGGCTACCCATGGATTAAATAGTACTTGTGAAAACATGATAAACACGGTTTCGGAATTGGCCAGCGGTGAATCTGCAAAATATGCGATACCTGCAAAGCCTACAAACAGAGCTCCGAATAAGGAAATAATCATCCAGGTCATACCGATTAAACGTGCTTTTGGCACATCATTTGTAGATTTTAATCCCATAAAGCGGACAAGGATATGAGGCTGTCCAAAATAACCTAATCCCCATGCTAATAATGAAGCTACACTAACAAAAGTGGCACCGGAATAGACATCTAAATAAGAAGTATCCATAGATCCGATTTTCTGCATCGTCTCATTCCATCCGCCAAGCTCCTGAATGGCAACAATCGGTATAATAATCATGGCAAGGAACATTAAAATTCCTTGAATGAAATCTGTCCAGCTGGCTGCAAGGAACCCTCCAAACAATGTGTATGACAAAATTACAGCAGCTCCTACCCAGAGTGCGAGTGTGTAATCCATCCCAAATGAGTTCTCTAATAAGATGGCACCGCCGACAAGGCTGGATGAAGTATAGAAAGTGAAAAAGATTAAAATAACGATTGCCGAAACAACACGCAATATTTTTGAAGTATCATGGAATCGGTTTTCAAAGTATCCGGGTACCGTAATAGAATCGTTGGCTACTTCCGTGTATACACGCAGTGGTTTGGCCACAAACTGCCAATTTAAATATGCGCCGACAGCCAATCCGATTGGAAGCCAAATCTCTCCCATACCTCCTAGATATACGGCACCAGGTAAGCCGAGCATCAGCCATCCGCTCATATCGGATGCCCCTGCACTCAAGGCTGCAACGCCAGGTCCCAGCCCTCGGCCGCCTAATACATAATCAGATAAATCTTTAGTCATTCTGGCTGCAAGCACGCCAATCAGCAGCATGCCGACCAGATACACAATAATCGCAATTAACGTTGGTATATTTATATCCATACTTACTTATTCTCTCCTTTCAACAAAATATGAGATGCCTGATAGTACGATTAATAATGGCATTGGAATAAGAAGCCAAAGCCACGTCGCCATAGTGAAATCCATTTGTTCACCTCCATTTTTCTCTTAGTATCCCCATAAAATCATTCGTAGGAAAATCACCTTTTATACAGTAACATACAGTTTTGTGTTTGTTAAAAAAATAGTTTGGGGAAATGTCCACATTAAAAAGACGTTTATTATCATAACATAATAATGAGTAATGGACAAAAAATCTAAAAAACTACTAAGTTAGAAATGAATAAATATATGATATTTCGCATTAATTTGCTGTTATAGTACATATATAAACATATCTATTCATCTAAATTTATAAAATTAAGTTTGAAAACAGGAGTGATTATTAATGGACAACAAAAAAGACCTAATTGTGATAGGCCCCAGTAAAATTACAAATTTAATTTGCTGAATACTTTCTCTAAAGAATTTTCCGTTGTTATATCCTTAAAGTCAATTCCGAGCTGGATGGCTGTCTGTGCGACTTCAGGACGGATGCCGAGCAAGGTTGACTGAACACCGATAAGTTTTAATGAGCTGATAACCTGGAAGATTTGGTGGGCAACCATTGTGTCGACCATGATGACACCCGAAAGGTCAATGATTAAATGAGTAATCCCCAGCTTTACACTCTGCTGCAAAGTAGATTCCATAATAAACTTGGCCCGTTCTGTATCAATATCCCCAATGAGCGGCAGCAGCCCAACATCTGAGGAAAGGGGGATTACCGGCGTGCTTAGTTCTTTTATTAATATAGATTGCGCGCTTAATCGGCTCAGCAATATATCCATAAAGTTTTCGGTGAAAGTTTCCATTACATAATCCAGCGTATAATCAATAACTTCCTGCCAATGAAATATATCCTCTGCTTTAATATCCAAGTCGGCAGTTTCAGCAAAACGTTTTATATGCATCCAATAAACCTTTCGGAATATCGAAAGATTTCTCTGAACATCGACAAGGGAGGTTCTGGATTTAACCCGATCAGCGGACGTCTGCTTTGTCCAGTTGGCTATCGTTTCCTTCATTTCTTCTTCTGTCTGAAGCAGCGATTTTGCTACAGTCCTGAAATACTTTGTATTTTGCTCCTCAACTTTCCTTGCCCTTTCCAGCGGGGCATCGGCGGAATAGTCGGAACCAGCCTTTACGACCTGAAAACTTCTCCAATCCTTCGTCATTTCAGGGGCTTTTTCAACTAGATAATTATATAAAGATCGATTTTTATCTTCCATACATTCTCCTTCATCCATCAGAATGATTAAAAAAATAACTAATCTCTATATCATAACACAGAGGGTGAAGGTGAAAAGAAGCAGGATGTTATATTCAGTAAATTTTAAATTTTTTAATTAAGGGGTTCCCATTCCGGATTAACTGTTATATAATACAACACATAGATATTTAATTGTTTTATAACAACGTAGACTAATAACATAACAGAACTATATTTTTAGTTCTGTTATGTTACAGAGTGTTTTGCAGCCGGGATCTTGCTGAAATGATGATTTTTCTAAATTAAAAGGAGGATTTAATCAAATGGCAGATGAAAGAGTGCGTCAGTTGCAGGAAAGCTGGGAAATGGATGAACGCTGGAATGGAGTAGAAAGACCGTACACCGCTGAGGAAGTCATTAAGTTAAGAGGATCAATTGATATCGAATATACATTAGCTCGCCGTGGTGCAGAGAAGTTATGGAAGCTTGTGAATGAAGAAGATTTTGTCAATGCATTAGGGGCGTTAACAGGAAACCAGGCTGTACAGCAGGTTAAGGCTGGGCTGAAGGCCATTTACTTAAGCGGCTGGCAGGTTGCTGCAGATGCGAACCTGTCCGGAAATATGTACCCGGACCAAAGCCTGTATCCAGCAAACAGCGTTCCAAGTGTAGTAAAAAGAATTAATCAGGCACTTCAGCGTGCTGACCAGATTCATCATATGGAAGGGGATCATTCCATTGACTGGTTCGCTCCAATTGTAGCAGATGCTGAGGCAGGGTTCGGCGGCCAGTTGAATGTATTTGAACTTATGAAAGGCATGATTGAATCGGGTGCCGGCGGGGTACATTTCGAGGACCAGCTTTCTTCTGAAAAAAAATGCGGCCATCTTGGCGGAAAGGTATTGCTCCCAACGCAGACTGCTGTTAAGAATTTAATATCTGCAAGGCTGGCAGCAGATGTTATGGGAGTGCCGACAGTTATTGTTGCCCGGACTGATGCTAACGCGGCTGACTTGATAACCAGCGATGTAGATCCATATGATGCACCTTTTATTACAGGGGAACGCACTCTTGAAGGATTCTTCCGGACAAAACCAGGACTCGACCAAGCGATCGCTCGGGGATTGGCGTATGCTCCTTATGCAGATCTGGTATGGTGTGAAACATCTGAACCTGATCTTGATGAGGCTAGACGTTTTGCAAAAGCCATTCATGAAAAATTCCCTGGCAAGCTGTTAGCGTATAACTGCTCTCCTTCATTTAACTGGAAGAAAAAGCTCGATGACGAAACGATTGCAAAATTCCAGGTGGAGCTCGGCAAAATGGGCTACAAGTTTCAGTTCGTTACTTTAGCAGGATTCCATGCTCTGAACCATAGCATGTTTGAACTGGCACGCGGCTATAAAGACCGCGGAATGGCTGCGTATTCTGAACTGCAGCAGGCCGAGTTTGCCAGCGAAACACATGGCTACACGGCGACAAGACATCAGCGTGAAGTAGGCACAGGCTATTTCGATCAGGTTTCCATGGTCATCACTGGCGGGACTTCCTCGACAACCGCTTTAAAGGGATCAACCGAGGAAGAACAGTTCACTGAAAAGCAGGAAGTTTAGTTTCTGTCCTTTGTAACTTGATTTTTTATCTTGTATATTCTCCTAATTTACACCTCTCTTCCTTGGAAGGGAGGTATTTTTTGCTTATCAGGCAAGCACAGTACCTCCTGCGAAAACATACATATTATATAGGTTAAATTTGAAATAGGGCATAATACTGAATACAATGTAAGCATTGAGGTCAAATAAGGACGGAGGATGTACAATTGGCTGAAAATATAGATGATTATCTTCAACAGGGGATTCATGGACAGAAACAGACCAAGCCTGATGAGCGCCGCAAGTTTCTAGGCTCGCTTCGGGAGAGGGTTGTCATTGCCCTGAAGCAGCCGCAGATGAGGGAGGATGGAACCTATCCTCAGGTGGAAGAAGCACTTAAAGCCAACAGCAAAGCCCATCTTTATCTGAATGGAAATATGAGTTACTCCTATTTGTCAAAATATATAAAATTGGCTTCATCCAATAAAGTAGAATATACAATTGTCACCAATAAAGAACATAATTCAGAGGTTGGGCTGGTTCTGGCCTATGACTATGCGATTGATAAACCGGAAATATTTGTGGACAGGAAAACGGTCAAATCGGAGACGAAAAAGGCGAATAAAGGCGGCCTGTTTGCCAAACTATTTAAGCGGAAATGAGCAGCGTCTGGCGCGCTGCTCTATTTTTGGGGGAAGGGCATCGTAATACCGGCCCAACTTCCACTCTTCCTGGCCAATGCCAGGTTTCCGCTTTCTATTCCAAAGGCTTCAGATACTTATGCGGGTCCAAATCAGGACCTTCAATCACAATTGCAGTCATGCCAAGGTAAGAACCTGATTCATGTTCCTCGCCTTCAGACCAGTAAACAGCGGTTCCTTTTTGGACTGCAGCCTGCTCACCGCCAGTGGTTTTAACCCATCCTTCGCCGTCAACGATGAGAAATAGCTGGGGACATGTTGCCGGATGCATGCCTAGTACACTATTATCCTTAAGATGGATACACCCAACTGTAGCTGTTTTGTTTCTGATAATCGGGCTGATGCTGGCATTGTGGCTGCTGAATTGACTAATTTCCCTGCTGACATCCAAATCAAATCGGAAAAATTCCATTACATACCTCCTGTACTTATAGTCGCATCCCCATTAATTCGGTTTTACTTTTCATATATCCTCTAGAGAAAGACACAAACACACATTTCCCCCTCAACTCATGGTAAAATAAGCAGAAGATTGCTGAAACAGCCCGTTCTCGCGTGTTGCTTTAACGCGTGAAAGTTTGGTATGATCATAATAATTGTGCATTGACAGTTTTCAAATTTTGGAGGTGGCATTAATGTCGAGAATTTCAATAGATCAGGTTAAGCATGTTGCACATTTGGCGCGACTTGCGATGACTGAAGAGGAAGCTGTTGCGTATACGGAACAGCTGGACAAAATGATTTCATTTGCAGAGCTTTTGAATGAGCTTGATACAGATCATGTTGAACCAACATCCCATGTTCTTGATATGAAAAATGTATTGAGAGAAGATAAGGCGAATAAAGGGCTTCCACAGGAAGAAGTTTTGAAAAATGCGCCGGAACATCAGGATGGCTATATAAAAGTGCCGTCTATTATTGAGTAGGGAGGGGAAAATGGTGAGTTTATTTGACCATAAGGTATCTGAGCTTCATCAGCTTTTACATAAAAAAGAAATCACGGTTACCGATCTTGTCAGTGAATCGTACAAGCGAATCGGTGAAGTAGAGGACAAAGTACAGGCTTTCTTGACGCTTGATGAAGAAAGAGCCCGTGAAGCAGCAAAAAAAATGGATGAAAAAATCGGCACGGACGAAGCGAAAGGCCTCCTGTTCGGTATGCCGATCGGAGTAAAGGATAACATCGTAACGAAGGGGCTGCGCACCACCAGTGCGAGTAAAATTCTTGAGAACTTTGACCCGATTTATGATGCAACGGCTGCTTCCAAATTACATAATGCTGAAACCATTACAATCGGTAAACTGAATATGGATGAATTTGCAATGGGATCATCCAATGAGAACTCAGGTTTTCAGGTAACCCGAAATCCCTGGAATCTTGAAAGAGTTCCCGGCGGGTCTTCCGGCGGCTCTGCTGCTTCTGTTGCAGCAGGGGAGGTTTTATTTTCTCTTGGATCAGATACAGGCGGCTCAATCAGACAGCCCGCTTCTTATTGCGGAGTTGTTGGGTTAAAGCCTACCTATGGAAGAGTATCCCGTTTCGGACTGATTGCATTTGCATCATCTTTGGACCAGATTGGACCAATTACCCGCACAGTTGAAGATAACGCCTATCTGCTTCAGGCTATTTCAGGTGTTGACCAAATGGATTCTACTTCAGCAAATGTAGATGTTCCAAGCTATGCAGAAAGCTTAACTGGCGATGTTAAAGGGTTGAGAATCGCCGTACCAAAAGAATATTTGGCTGAAGGTGTAGATGAAGATGTGCGCCAGTCAGTGCTGGATGCCCTGAAGGTGTTGGAAAAACTGGGGGCAACTTGGGAAGAAGTTTCCCTGCCGCACTCGAAATATGCACTGGCAACGTATTATCTGCTGTCCTCCTCCGAGGCATCGGCCAACCTGGCTCGCTTTGATGGCGTACGCTATGGCTATAGAACAGCAGATCCTGAGAGTTTAATCGATTTATACAAAAAGACCCGTGCAGAAGGCTTCGGGGATGAAGTAAAACGCCGCATTATGCTTGGAACATTTGCCTTAAGCTCTGGCTACTATGATGCATACTACAAAAAGGCTCAAAAGGTGCGCACGCTGATAAAACAGGATTTTGAAAATGTTTTTGAAAAGTATGATGTCATTATTGGACCGACAGCACCAACTCCTGCCTTTAAGATTGGCGAAAATACGTCTGATCCTCTGACTATGTATGCAAATGATATTCTGACCATTCCAGTTAACCTTGCCGGGGTTCCTGGAATCAGCGTTCCTTGCGGATTTGCGGATGGATTGCCGCTAGGCCTTCAGATTATCGGAAAGCATTTTGATGAAAGCACTGTTTACCGTGTAGCACATGCATTTGAGCAGGCTACAGAATTCCATAAGCAAAAACCGGGACTGTAAGGGGGGAAATTCATGAAATACGAAACGGTTATCGGACTTGAAGTACATGTTGAGCTAAAAACAGATTCTAAAATATTCTCAGCAAGCCCTAACCATTTTGGGGCGGAGCCAAACTCCAACACAACAGTAGTCGATCTCGGCTACCCTGGAGTGCTGCCTGTCATTAATAAAAAGGCAGTTGAATTCGGAATGAAAGCTGCGATGGCGCTGAACTGTGAAATCGCACCTGTTACAAAATTTGACCGGAAGAATTATTTTTACCCGGATAATCCTAAAGCCTACCAGATTTCGCAATTCGACAAGCCCATTGGAGAACATGGCTGGATTGAGATCGAAGTCGACGGCTATAAGAAAAAGATCGGCATTACGCGGATTCATCTTGAAGAGGATGCAGGCAAGCTGTCTCATGCTAAAGGTTATTCTCTTGTAGACTATAACCGCCAGGGTACTCCTCTGATCGAGATTGTATCTGAGCCGGATATCCGCACGCCAAATGAAGCATATGCATACCTGGAGAAGCTAAAGTCCATCATCCAGTATACTGGCGTTTCTGACTGTAAAATGGAGGAGGGTTCACTTCGCTGTGATGCGAATATTTCTCTTCGTCCTGTCGGCCAGGAGGAATTTGGCACAAAGACAGAGCTTAAGAACTTGAACTCGTTTAACTTTGTCCGCAAAGGACTGGAATACGAGGAGAAGCGGCAGGAAGAGATTCTAAGTTCTGGCGGAACAATTCAGCAGGAAACATTGCGCTATGATGAAGCCACCAATAAAACTATTCTAATGAGGGTAAAAGAAGGTTCGGATGATTATCGTTATTTCCCTGAACCTGATTTACTTGATATTCATATCGATGAAGAGTGGAAAGAGCGAATCCGTGCCGAGATTCCTGAGCTTCCGGACCAAAGAAAGAACCGCTATATCAGGGAACTTGGGCTGCCGGCCTATGATGCAGCTGTCCTGACAGTGACAAAAGAAACATCTGATTTCTTTGAGGCAGCTGTGAATAAAGGAGCAGACGCGAAACAGGCTTCCAACTGGGTAATGGGTGAATTGTCAGCTTACTTGAATGCTGAACAAAAAGAGCTGGCCGATATAGCTTTGACACCTGAGGGACTTGCCGGCATGATTAAGCTGATTGAAAACGGCACGATCTCTTCTAAAATTGCCAAAACAGTATTCAAAGAGCTGGTTGAAAATGGCGGAGATCCGGAAACAATCGTAAAAGAAAAAGGCCTCGTCCAAATTTCGGACGAAGGGGCACTTCTTAAAATTATCAGTGAAACGCTCGATGCGAACCCTCAATCCATCGAGGATTTCAAAAATGGTAAGCAAAAAGCAATCGGCTTCCTAGTCGGCCAAATTATGAAAGCCACAAAAGGACAGGCCAACCCGCCGCTTGTTAACAAATTATTGCAGCAGGAAATACAGAAAAGATAAAAGGTGAGCTGATGGAAATCCATCAGCTTTTCCTGTATTCGACAAAAATAAAGGCTATTTCCCAGGAAAAGATTCAGTTTTACAAAGTGCTACAGCAAATGCAGGAATGAAAGCGGATGGTAAAGAATAAACACTAAAGAAATCGAAAAAAGGGAGTGGGTTTATGGAATTAATGGACTGGTTTGCGAAGGGTCTATGTCCGCAGAATTATATAGAAGCGATGCAAGTTAACAAAGAAGAGATGAATAAAATATATAATCGTTTCTCTTTATCTGATGAGGAAAAAACAAGATTGGCAGACCTTAAGGGTACCGGCATGAAAGTAATTGCCCTTACTGAGGACTGGTGCGGTGATGCCATGCTGAATAATCCGATTCTACTAAAAATAGCTGAGGAAACCGGCATGGACGTCCGTTTTGTTTTGAGGGATCAGAACCTTGAGCTTATGGACCAGTATTTGACTAACGGAACATCCAGAGCGATACCGATTTATATTTTTATAGATAAAGAAGGGGACGAAAAAGCTATTTGGGGACCGCGTGCCAAACAGATTCAGGAATTGGTGGATGATGAAAGAGGCAAGCTTCCTGCACAGGATGCTGAAGACTTTAAGGAAAAACAAATGAGCATGTACAGGAGATTAACTGCCTCCTATCAGGAGGATTCTAAGATTTGGCATACGGTTGCTGATAGTGTAATAGATGCTCTTGTTTCGGGGAAATAAAGGAGGAAGGGTGATTTAAATGGGCTGGAACCGTAATTCCATCACTGCGATGCTGGATATAAAATACCCTATTTTTCAGGCTCCCATGGCTGGAGGGATGACAACGCCGCAATTAATCAGTGAGGTATCAAATTGCGGCGGACTTGGAAATATGGGTGCAGGCTATATGAGTCCGGATGAGATAAGAGAAGATATAAAACAAATTCGGAAATTGACAGATCGGCCATTTGGCGTCAATCTCTTTGTTCCGGATCTTGATGTGTCAGTGAATTCAGATGATATCAGCAGCATGGGGAATGTGCTTGAACGATACAGCAGTGAGCTGGGTATGGAGGTAAAGTCAACTCTTCCGAAAAAGGATTATGCTGCTTTATACAAAAAACAGCTTGATGTTTTGATGGGAGAACGTGTGCCTGTTTGCAGCTTTACGTTTGGCATACCTGATTCGGCCTTTATTTCAGAATTAAAGAAACAGGGTACGATGATTATTGGAACCGCAACAAATGTCAATGAGGCAGTGGAATGGGAAGAAGCGGGCGCAGATATTATTGTTGTACAGGGATTTGAAGCTGGGGGGCACCGCGGAACATTTCACAGGGAAGAAAGCGGTATGATCGGTTCCATGGCTCTCATACCGCAGGCGGCAGATGCAGTAAGCTGTCCTGTGGCCGCGGCAGGCGGAATCATGGATGCCCGGGGTATGGCTGCTGCCATGATTCTTGGGGCAGCAGGAGTCCAGCTTGGAACGGCCTTTCTTACATGCAGGGAAAGCGGGGCTCACTCACTTTACAAGCATGCTCTATTAAATGCAAGGGAAGATCAGACAGCTGTGACGAAAGCATTCTCAGGAAAGCCTGCAAGAGGGATTCGCAACAGATTCATGGAGGAAATGAAAGGTGTGCAGCCGTTGCCTTATCCATTGCAGAATGATATGACAGCGCCTATCCGGAAGCATGCAGCGAAGCTGGAGCGGCCGGAGTTTATGTCATTATGGGCCGGTCAGGGAGTGGGAATGGCTAAAGAGGTGACAGTGAAGGAATTGATGACCAGGCTTGTTAAGGGGACAGAAGCATTATTGGATAAGTAAAAAGCAGTGCCAAGTGCGGCACTGCTTCTGTATTATTTGCCGGCCAATACGTTTGTAAGAGGCGGTACGATCTGCTTTTTGCGTGAAACAACGCCCTTTAATACGGCACTGTTGTTTTTAAGTGTTACATCATAAGCTTTTTCAACTGCAGCAGCTTCTTTGCCAAGAGAAATGGCAACTGAGTCGTTGTTAAGGATATCAGTTAAAACAAAAACAAAAAGGTCAAGCTCTTTGCTATTAATGTTTTCAGTAATGACAGCCTCCAATTCTTCCTGGCGGCTTAGTACGTCATTCAGGTCCACAGCATTAACCTGAGCGATTTCTGTTTTATAGCTTCCCATTTGGAATTCCTTTGCGTCAAGGGAGATTAGCTCTTTCACGCTCTTCTTGCTTAAGTCTGCTCCTGCTTTCAGCATTTCGAGACCATATTCTTCAGGGTTTACTCCCGCGATTTCAGCAAGCTCGCGTGCTGCTGCAACGTCCTGATCTGTGCATGTTGGAGATTTGAACAGCAGGGAATCGGAAATAATGGCAGAAAGCATAAGGCCAGCAGTTTCCTTGCTGATTTCCACTCCGTTTTCCTTGTACATTTTGTTCAGAATGGTTGCTGTACAGCCAACAGGCTCTGCACGGTAGTAAAGCGGATCGCTTGTTTCAAAATTCGCAATGCGGTGGTGGTCAATAACCTCAAGGATTTTCACATCTCTGATATCATCAGCGCTTTGCTGGAACTCATTATGGTCTACAAGAATTACTTCGCTGGCTTCCTTGGATACTGCCTCAACAAGCCGGGGAGCTTCAGTCTTAAAATAATCTAGGGCATATTGTGTTTCCTCATTTACCTTGCCCAGGCGGATTGGCTCTGCATCAACGCCTAATTTGTTTTTTAATTCTGCATAAGCAAGTGCTGAACAGATTGAGTCAGTGTCAGGGTTTTTGTGTCCGAAGACAAATACTTTTGACATAATTCTTACTCCTTCTATATGTAATGTTGGTTTTGGCATGCTGTTATTTTACCATATTTCTAATGTAATGGCGGTCCAGGGAAAAATCAAATTTTGTTTTTTTCAATTGTTAGAGGAAGCTTGGGTGTTTTGGAGAAATATAAAAAAAGTAAGGAGGAGACAAACATGGGAAAAGTAGCCGTAATATCTGATATTCATGGAAATATCACAGCTCTGGAGGCTGTTCTGGACAATATCCGCGAACGCGGAATAGAGAATATTTTTTGCCTGGGTGACTTAATAGGAAAAGGACCCAATTCTCTTAAAGCCGTTGAACGGATTAAAGAGACCTGTGAAGTGGTCCTCCTGGGGAATTGGGATGACTTTATGCAGAAGCCGCTGGACTTTGAAGAGGGGCAGTGGCATCAGAGACAGCTGGGGGAAGAGGCCTTATCCTATTTAGGCACGCTTCCGTTCCATTACGATTTTTATATGAGCGGAAAATATATCAGACTCTACCATGCTTCAGCCAAAAGCATTTATCACCGGGTGGTGCCCATGAGGGATTCACATGACGAAAAGCTGGCTATGTTCGAGAATACGGAGAATATTACTGCCGGAGAGGAAGGCAGGATTCCGGATGTTGTCGGGTACGGGGATATTCACGCAGCCCTGGTTGAACCGATTCATCCGCAAAAGACACTATTCAATGCAGGAAGCGTCGGGAACTCCCTTGATATCCCTCAGGCTGCCTATGCAATCTTGCATGGGGAATACTTATCAAAAGAGGCTGCACCTTTTTCCATTGAGATTGTCCGGATTCCATATGATATTGAAAAAGAAATCAGCATTGCCAAAGACATGGGAATGCCGAATCTTGAGGCATACGTCCTGGAACTGCGCGAAGCGAAATATAGGGGGGCGCCGAAGAAAGTGCAGGCAGAGAAATAGGAGCCATCCCCGGGTTCTGAGAGCACATAAAAAAAGCTAAGCGCACATAAAAAAACTTATCCGCACACAAAAAACGCTAAACGCACATAAAAAATTTTATCTGCACAAAAATTCCGGTTATCCGCACATAATTTGCAGATGCATCATAAAAAACATAAAAAAGCTGACTTCCGTCCAATGCGGAATCAGCTTTTTGTATGATTAAAAGATTTTCCTGCCTTTTTTGGAAAGAGCATAATAAATGCCGTGCTGCAGGTTTGTGAAGCAGTTAAATTTAGAGAGATTAAAGTTGGTTTCCGTAATTTTAGTGCCAAGTTCCGGAGAAATGCCGACCAGAATGGTTTCTGTGCCGATCAGATTAGCTGCAGCAGCCAATTTGCTTAAGAATTCCACCGTGTAGGCACTGATGGACTGATTTAACCCGGTCAGGTCCAGGATTAGGCAATCTGCCTGGTGCTTCGGAAGGCTATGAAGAGTTTTATCGACGAGTTCTTCAGAGCG
This sequence comes from Cytobacillus sp. SAFR-174, assembly GCF_051964675.1. NCBI lineage: Bacteria > Bacillati > Bacillota > Bacilli > Caryophanales > Bacillaceae > Cytobacillus > Cytobacillus sp. SAFR-174. The sequence continues at coordinate 41,534 of NZ_JBQCMZ010000010.1, forward strand.
GAATTCATCATATCTTCCCAAAAGAGGGACAACAACAATTCCATCCAGGACAGGAATAACCGGTGAAGAGATTTCTTTAACAAGCTGCTTAAGTTCTAACGTGCGCACTTCCACTAATTTCTCAAGCTCACTGATTTTTTTTGATTCTTCCCGTCTCGTTAAATCATGGATATTTTCCTCAACCGTAACGCTTGAAGGGAAGAAATCCAGCTCTGTATATTCGTGGCCGGCTAACTGGTCAGATTCCTTTTTATACCAGATGCTTCTCCCAAACACAGCTGAAAAGATCCCTGCAAAATGTCCCGGCAGAAAGGTTCCGGACTCAGTTTTCCCTTGTTCCCTGTTAATCTTATATTCCCAGCTGTCAACAGTTCTGACCCTGGCTGTTTTGGCAGCGGGATCTACATTAGTAATGATGAATTTCCCCCAGCCGGCAGACGCGTATATTCTGGGGATGATATTGGCCACTTCAGTTATATGCAGATTCATGTCTTTAAAAAACTTTCCAACAACCATTCCCTGCCTGAAACCGGCGGTCTCAAGTACAAGACTGGAGGTTTCTTTGCCTGAAATCTCTTCAATTGTATCAAAAAAGCTTTTCATGGCTGAACTTATCCAAAAGAGGACTGAGTCTTCACCTTCAAAATTAAACTGACCTTTTTCCAGGTCCCAATTAAAATTAAAGCCATCAATTTTTGTTTCAAGCACAAGGCCTGCTTCTTTCATACCATTACCCCCTGATATTGATATGTATAGTAAAGCAACTTATTTTTCTGGTATGTAACTAATGTTAAATACCCTTAATTTCAGTCAATAAACCTATTTTGTAAAATTATCTGCGTCTGTTTATATTCAACTTCTTTGACTTTTCATTCACATAAGCGTACATAATCTCTTTCTCATTCAAATCGTTTTGACGAAGCTGATCTAAAAGCCAATCCTTGGTCTGTCCGAGCAGCTCGAGGTTACGGGTCTGAATCCTGCCATCCACAATCACTGCAATCGGGAGCCCCTCATCCTGAATGGGGATCTTTAAATGCTCAACTGTGACAGGCGTATTGGCCACTTTCGGTATGATGCTCACTTCACCGATTGGCTCGAGAATAGCGTAATCAACATCCGCAATCTTCGGGTAGCCTTTGCTTCTTAAAATGGACAGCAGCTGAGACATGGAAAGATGGGACTTTTCCAGATTGTCTTCCAGGATTTCACCATTTTTAATCAGCATCGTCGGCTCACCAAGAAAAAATCGGTTGCCAATTTGGTTTAAAGTCAAATAAGAGAAGAGAATGTGAAGGCCTACCAGAATGGCCAATGCTGCTAATGTTGGCCCGTATTTTGTGCTAATGAGAGGCTCAGAAGCCACTGTGCCAACGATAATGATAGCGACAAGGTCATAAGGAGTCATCTGGATAATCGTCGATTTCCCCATCAGTCTCATAATCATGATTGTGATTAAGTAAAGACTCGCTATTTTTAAGATCAAGAACATATGCAAGCTCCTTCGAACGCACTTTATTCAAAGGTTTTGCTTAAAGAGCTGCTTTCATGTGAAAAATAATAAAAAAACCCGAATGCAGGGTCCGGGTTTCAATTAAGCACGCTTTTTATCATCTCTTGGAGGGATGCGGTCATCTTTTAAGCGCTTATCATTGATTTTAGGCTCCTTATTATCAATAAAGTTATTAATGTTCGAACGATGCAGGAAAATCAGAAATAATAGGAAAATAGAAAAGATAAGTTCATGTTCAGTGCCTTCAGTAAATAAGGAATAGATAAGCAAGGATCCACCCACTGATAAAGAGCCAAAAAATACATACTTCGTTAGGAAAATGACAGCGACAAAAGAAATATAGGCGATTAAAAACATCCAAATATTTACAGAAAGCAATACACCTGCGGTGGTTGCGATGGCTTTTCCTCCGCGGAATCCTGCAAAGACCGGAAAGCAGTGGCCGGCAACTGCAACCATCCCGACTATTAGCGGATCAGCCTCAGCGTTCAGAATCACAGGAATTGCCGCAGCTGCAGCACCCTTGCTCACATCCACCAGCAGAACCACAATAGCCGCTTTCTTGCCAAGAACCCTTAATGTATTAGTCGCACCAGGATTATTGCTGCCATGATCACGAATGTCAATTCCAAAGGCAAATTTGCCAAACAATAAGGCAGTAGGAATTGATCCTATCAAGTATGCTGCCAGGTAAATAAGAAGAGTCATCGTATTCATCCTTTTTCATCAATATATTCAATTGTTATTTAGAGTTGTCCTTTATTTGAAATTTTTTTACTAGCCTCCTCTGCATGTAGTCATTGCTTACAGTTTACCATATAATGGTTTAGTGAAAAGGGAGAATTAATCATTATCCGGAATAGAAAATTCTGTAACTTTTTTAGTGAGAGATTATTATAAAAAAGGTATTGAATTATTCTTTCCTCTAAATTATGATTGTTTCGGCACTCAAAAAGAAAGCATGTTATTCGAATAGTTTTAAGGATATGTTTGATAAAAATAATACCCTGCAGGATATTATTTGTGCTTCAAAGCACTCCCTGTAAGGAACATTGGAAGGAGATGATTTTCATGGAGCATTTTTCATTAGAGGAATGGCGGAAATATTCGAAAAATGAGCTTTCTGAACCTGAGCGTGAACTCTATGAAGATCATCTCTATATATGTGATCAATGTCTGGAAGTATACCTCGAAGCGATGGAAGAGGAGGAGTACTCCTTGCCCGCAATGCCAGGGGAAGAGGCCTTTACCAATCTTGTTATGGCTCAGATTGCAGGCGGAACCCCCGAAGAAGCTTCTCAGGAACAGAGTGGGCTTCCTCCTAAAGCCTCCTGGTTTGAGCGCTGGTTCCCTCTTGCCTTCGCCTGCTTTGTGCTTATTGGGGGATTAGTAACCATGTACCGGGAGAAAAATCAAATAGATCAGGAGTAACTCTTAACCGAAGTTAGGAGTTTTTTACATTAAAAAATTTGAAAATTCATATAAAAATACTTACAATAAAAAAGACCGATCAGTTTATTTTAATTACAATACCTGGGGAGTGGGAGATATGGGAAGAAGGCAGGTTCCGCAGGAAATGCAAAAAAAGAGCAAGAGTGTCCATCTTGAGCAATGGATTTGGGATTTGGCAGCGCAGCTGCAGCCGTGCCGTTCAGCAGCTATCAGAGATTTATTTCTCGCTAAAATGAAAGAAGACTTGATAAGAGCGGGATTGGCGGAGGAAAGCACGGAAATCACGAGTGAACATGCCAGCCTGTATATAGAAGAAGTTCTGAAAGACAGTGAAATCAGCCGAAAGTGCTGCTGATAAATGCATAACTGAAAGAGAATAAATCAGTTGCCTTGGAGGGACAGAATTGCCGCCTATTGTATCAGAGGAATATAAACGGAAAAAAAAGAAAGAGATCCTGTCTGGCGCCTTGGCCTGTTTTGCCAAAAAAGGATTTCAGGCAGCAACCATAGATGATATAGTCGCCTACTCAGGAATAAGCAAGGGAGCCATCTATAATTATTTTAAAAGCAAGGAAGAAATCTATTTGGAGCTGTTGAATGAGCAGACAGAATCAGCTAATGCAAGACTTGCAGAGAAAATATCCATGTTATCCTCCGCGGAAGAGAAACTTGAATACCTGTTTGACTTGTACAGGGATATGAGCCCATTCAGCGAGGAACGAAAAGACAGAATAACTGTGCAGCTGGAATTTACGCTGCATTCCTCAAGAGATGAGAACCTGAATCGAATCCTCAATGAACGGGGAAAGAAGTTCTTTTTAAAGCTGATAACAGATATTATGGAGGAAGGACAGGATGCCGGGGAATTCCGTTCCGCTGCAGACCCAAATCATGTAGCGGGATTGTTCTGGACTTTTATGGACGGGGCCATGCTTCATAGAGTAATCAATGATGAATATCCATATAGAACCATTATTGACTATGTTAAGAGCCTTGTTTTGCAGGACCTGAAACAGGAATAATGCTCTGCCTTATCCTGGCTAATGATGATTTTAGATCAACAGGCCAAGAAATATAACTTAATTACGATACTTTTTTGCCTAATGAGGGTATAATTCATTTGTGCATCTGACTACTTGTGAAAATAGCAGGAAGTGAATAGAATAGAAACGGATAGCAGTGAATAATTGCTAAGCCGTGGACTATTCGCTATGATGTAAAAAGATGGAATAAAGAGGATTAAGTTTAGATATTTCAATAATAGGATGATGGGCTATGAAAAGAGCAAGAATTATTTATAATCCGACTTCAGGCCGGGAAATTTTTAAGAGACATTTAGCAGAGGTTTTGCAAAAATTGGAGAGAGCTGGCTATGAAACCTCATGCCACGCCACCACAGGTGAAGGGGATGCGATTAAAGCTGCCCGGACAGCTGTTGAACGCCGATTCGACCTGGTCGTTGCAGCAGGCGGAGACGGTACGATTAATGAGGTTGTAAATGGACTCGCCGAACAGGATTACCGTCCTCGCCTCGGCATTATCCCAACGGGCACAACCAATGATTTTGCCCGTGCTCTCCATATTCCAAGAGATGTGGAAGCGGCAGCAGATATCATTGTAAAAGGAGATACCATTCCTGTTGATATTGGCCGCATAAATGATAAATATTTTATTAATATTGCCGGTGGAGGAAGGCTGACAGAGCTGACTTACGAGGTGCCAAGCAAGCTTAAAACCATGATTGGCCAGCTTGCCTATTACCTAAAGGGAATTGAAATGCTGCCTTCAATCCGTTCAACTGAAGTGAGCATCGAGTTTGATGGCAAAATCTTTGAGGGTGAGGTCATGCTTTTCCTTGTCGGTCTGACAAATTCAGTCGGCGGGTTTGAGAAGCTTGCGCCGGATTCCTGTATTAATGACGGGCTATTTTCCCTGCTGATTTTAAAGAAAACCAACCTCGCCGATTTTATCCGGATCGCGACAATGGCAGTCCGGGGTGAGCATGTAAAGGATCCGAACGTCATCTACACGCAGGCAAATCGCATTAAAGTGCACTCCAAAGAGAAAGTACAGCTCAATCTTGACGGTGAATTTGGCGGGCTGCTTCCTGCCGAATTCGTAAACCTGTACAGACATTTGGAAGTATTTGTCCCTATTGACCAGATTCGTGAAGAAGACCGTCCCACCGATTGGGAAAGCTCCCGCGAATAATAGGAAGTCCGCTCTATTACAGGGCGGGCTTTTAATTTTGCGAAAACACATGAAGTTGTGAACGATTCAAATAGAAAAGTATTCCTGCCAATAGAAGAGTGAAAGAGCAAATAGATATGGAAACCTTGCAAATAGACCGGAAAATATGCAAATAAAGGGTTAGAATCTGCTAATAGGCATGCTCCAGGCTATGCAAAGATTCAGAATCCGAAAGATATCCATTTCGTATTTACCCCTGTTTTATGATACAATCTGTCTAGTCAAAAAAGGTCACGGAATTAAGCTGAAAAGGAAGAAAATGATGAGCAGAACATTACCTGTGCAGAAAAATGATTATATAGATGTTACATTTGAGGATTTGACCCATGAAGGGGCAGGAGTGGCAAAGGTGGACGGTTATCCGCTTTTTGTGCCGGATGGGCTTCCCGGTGAGAGAGCAAAGGTAAAAGTGATTAAGGTGAATAAGGGATATGGATTTGGGCGCCTGATCGAGACATACGAAAGCAGCCCATACCGGGTAGAAGCACCCTGCCCGATTTATAAGGAATGCGGCGGATGTCAGCTGCAGCACCTGAGCTATGAAGGCCAGCTTCTCGCCAAGGAAAAACAGGTCAGAGATGTTCTGGAAAGAATCGGGAAGCTTGAGGGCGTCAAGGTGCATCCGGTTCTCGGCATGAAGGATCCGTGGCGCTACAGAAATAAAGCGCAGGTTCCGATTGGAGAGCAGGAGGGCGGTCTGATCGGCGGGTTTTACCAGCAGCGCACCCACCAGATCATCGATATGAAGGAATGTCTCATTCAGCAGGAAAAAAATGATGAGGTTGTTCAAAAGGTAAAGGAAATTTGCGGCCGCTATGGTGTTCGCGCTTATGATGAAGGCAGGCATAAAGGCGAGCTCCGCCACGTGATGGCGCGCTATGGGCTTGCGTCCGGCGAAGTGATGATTGTTCTTGTTACCAGGACGAACGAGCTTCCGCATAAGCAAAAGATTGCGGAAGAGATTGCATCAAGCATCGAAGGTGTTAAATCCATCGTCCATAACGTGAATTCGCGGAAGACAAATGTGATCATGGGAGATGTTACACGAGTCCTTTGGGGCGAAGAAGTGATCTATGATTTTATTGGCGATATCAAATTTGCGATTTCAGCACGCTCCTTTTATCAAGTGAATCCGGAGCAAACGAAGGTTTTATATGATAAGGCATTGGAATATGCGGATTTGAGCGGTGAAGAAAAAGTTATCGATGCGTACTGCGGTATTGGCACCATCTCTCTTTTCCTGGCACAGAAAGCAAAAGAAGTGTTCGGTGTTGAAATCGTGCCGGAAGCCATTGAGGATGCGAAGAGGAATGCGGAACTGAACCGGATGACAAATGCTTCATTCGCAGTGGGGAAAGCAGAAGAAGTAATTCCTGAATGGTATAAAAAGGGGAACATGGCAGATGTGCTGGTCGTTGACCCGCCGAGAAAGGGCTGTGATGAAGCCCTTTTGAAAACCATCTTAAGTATGAAGCCAAAGAAAGTCGTCTATGTATCCTGCAATCCGGGAACATTGGCAAGGGATCTGCGTATTTTGGAGGATGGCGGATATAAAACCATCGAAGTGCAGCCTGTGGACATGTTCCCGCAGACTATGCATTGTGAAGCAGTCGCGGGATTGGAATGGAAATGTAACTGACCAAAGTTTCTTACCGACAACACAATAAACCTATCCGATTTCTCCATCAAGTGAGAATAAAGATCTCGCAAAAAAGCGTGAGAAAGACAGGGCTATCCCTTACGGGATAAGCCTTTTTCTTTTTGAGTCAAACGGAAGACTCTTTTCGATTTAAAGAAAAAGCGTGAAAAAAAGAGGGGAAATAGCGTGAAGAAAAGTGTGAAAAAGAGTGGGAAGGAGCGGGAGAAGGAGAATTCGGAAGACTTTTTTCGAACTTCGGTGGAATGCGGGTTTGGGTAGGTGATTTCGGAAGGGAATTTTGCGGGAGTCCATAGTAGATAGCAAAAAGACGAAAAACTAACGTATTTTCTCTTTTTTGTTAAGGGTTAAGGTAGCAAAGAGAAAAACAGAATTGTGTAACTGAAGAATAAAACCCTTATTTGTTAAAACAGACTTTTCCACAGTTTATCCACACCGAGAATAATCATTTTTATAAAAAGAGTGAGAAAAAGCCAGTTATCCCCGACCTATCAACAATCGAGGAAAAGCGGGAGACAAAACTATAAGGTATGACATAACCCTGATAATTCGGTAGACATACCATCAGTCGTTTTCTCAGTTTTTTGTTTAATCGAACGTTTGATTAAACAAAAAACAAGCCTTGTTGAATATGTAATAAAGCGAGAAAGAAAAACTGATATATTATTTAAAACATATATGAAATTAAAAATACCGACTCTTGCACAAAAATAACTTTCCAAGACCCAATGTTGGTGATCCGATTTGGATATACCAATCTATCAAGACTTAGGAAAAAATATGATAATCACTACAGAATTTTAAAAATATGTAAAGAAGATTGAAGTGTACCTCTATAAGTAATGAGCAGTTGATTAGAAGGATGTACATAAAATCATATATTACTTGGATTGTGATGTTCAGGCATGATGTCTTGACATTTTTTTAATAGTAAAACCATGTTGAAATCTAAATAACTTTACATTTTAATTTTATTTGAATATGAAACTTGACTAATTAGACAAAAAAGTAAATAATAATGGTAGATTATGGAGTGGAGAGTGAGTTAATGAATTCTAAAATAAAAGAATGTATGTTGAGTCCTGAACAGAGATACTTAATCCTTCAAGGAATTAAGAATAGCAAGGAAGCGTTTCGAGAGTCAACCCAATCAATCCCAAACACAGTCACCAAGAAGCACACTCCTCATTTGCTATCTGATTTAATAAACGAGCATGTTTTGAGAATGATAGAACAGAATCCTCACACACAAATGAAAGTTTATCCCAAGATTGCTGGATTTCACCCATATATTGCAATTCATGATACCGTAAGAAACATATTCATCCTACTTTCTAAATTGCCTAAAAGCAAATATATAATGAGTCCGAGTGGCTATAGAAAAGAATTTTCATCTGCCAACTTGAATCGCCTTTTGGATATGGGGGTTCCACAAGATGAATTGTTGAAAGATGTCCCTGTATATCAAGGATCGCTATTTTTAGGCGAGGCTAATCAGCCTTTTGGCATCATCGTTTGCTATGATAGCAAGAGCGATATTGTTTTTGAGGGAGCTTTAAGACCAGACCAGGAAGATTGGATTTTTAAAGAAGACATTACAGATGATATTAATCTTACAACTGGCAGTCTCTTTGGTCTAAATAGCCATAACCTGGAAGATATTAAAGTTACATTAAAAACTACAACGGCAGACGATGAAATTGTCTTAAAACTAAAAAATAGTACGTCATCATAGATTTACGTAAATAGTTGGGAGTAAAAGTATATGAATACTGATCAAGAATTGAAATTTAATCCAAAAAGGCTAAGGGAGGCTCGTTTAATACGGGGGTTATCAATCAGTGAACTTGCTGAACAGCTCCACATTTCAAAGCAAGCGATATCCCAATTTGAACTTGGAGATTATACGCCTAAATCTGAAACAATGATGGCTATAATCAATACTCTAAAATTCCCGAAAAACTTTTTTTATAAAGATTATAAGGATCAGTTTGTTGGTAATACGTTTTTTAGGGCGAATGCTACAGCTACAAAAAAAAGTAAAGAAACTCAGCTAAACAAAACCCTCTTGGCTGGATATATTTACGAGTATTTATTTGACTATATTGAGTTTCCAGAACTGAATCTGCCAGACATAACTGAGTTCGATAATGAATGGGATAATGAATCCATTGAGAAGTTGGCAAAAAATTTACGTGAATATTGGGGTATTGGTGATAAGCCAATCCCTAATATTGTCCATTTAATAGAGCGAAATGGGATTATGGTCTTCTCTGTAGATACGGATAGCCAAAAGGTAGATGCTTTCTGCCAGCATAGAAAAGGAAGACCGTTTATATTTCTTGGGAATGATAAACAATCTGCTTTTAGAAGGCAATTCGATGCAGGGCATGAGTTAGGACATATTCTAATGCATAAGGATATTGACAATCAAGAAGTGCTAAATAAACTTGAATTCAAACAAATGGAGAACCAAGCACACCGCTTCGCTTCTGCCTTTTTATTACCTGCAGAGGCCTTTGCAAAGACGGTGACATCAACTTCTTTGCTACACTTTATTGAGTTGAAAAAATATTGGAATGTGTCTATGGGAGCAATGATATATAGATGTTTCGATTTAGGGCTAATTGATGAAAGTCGGTACACCTCTTTACAGAAACAAATGTCTATGAAAAAAATTAGAACGAAAGAACCTCTTGATGATGTATTTCCTCTTCAACAGCCTGTTGTACTAAAGAAAAGCATCCTCATGTTGCTTGAAAACAATGTAAAAAATGAATTGCAGTTGATTCAAGAAATGGCAGTTCCACAAGAGTATATTGAGATGTTGTGTAACTTGAATAGAGGTACTTTGAATTTCAAGGAACCTGAGCCAACTATAAGGTTAGTTAAAAAGTAATGAATAAATTTAACACCAATAGATTGAAGAAGGGAGTAATGGATATTTTATTTCTGATGCTGGAAAGGATGAATTTTAATGGTAACGGGTACAAGTGAATGTTTCCTTTGCAAAGAAAAAAAGCCATTAAAAGCAAGTCATATAATTCCAAAGTTTGTTGGAAAGTGGCTGAAAGATACATCGGCAACTGGCTATTTACGTGAAACAAAGAATGCTGATAGGAGACAGCAAGATATAACGAAATTACCTTTATTATGCAATGATTGCGAACAACTATTTTCAAAAAGTGAAAAATTATTTGCAGAAAAAATTTTTAAACCATTTCAAGATGGAGAAAAACGATTTGATTATAATATATGGTTAATATATTTTGTCATTTCCGTTCAATGGAGAATAATTACTACCCAAAAAGATACTGCAAAAGAGATTCCCGATTTTCTATTGAGTCATTTAGATACCGCATCTGCAATATGGAGAGAGTTTTTACTTGGTAACAGTAACAATGTTGGTTCTTATGCCCACCATATGTTCTTCTTAGATACAATAGCAACGGTTGGTGACAATCTAACATTGCCTGATAAACCCAATATGTATTTATTAAGATCAATTGACAGTACAATTGCGTCAAATGGAAAAGATACATTATTTGTATATACCAAGTTACCAGGTATTATTATAGTTTCACATATTTATCCCAATAATATGAGAGGTTGGGATAAAACTAAGATTGTAAAAAGAGGAACTATAAAAATCCCTCAGGTTTGCGCTGTTAAAGGGTTTGGAGAATTTTTAAATCATAGAATAGAAGAATCGAGGAATTACACAATAAGTGAAAACCAAATCACAAAAATTAATGAAGAAGTAAGAAAAAATGAAAAACATTGCTAAATTCCAAATCAATTGAGGCAATGATAGCAGACGAAGAGTTAAAACAATTTAAAAACAGATTGTAGATTTTTTTATGAATTATGCTTAAAAGTGGCCAAGTTTTTATGGTTGTTCTGGTTCGGAAACATTGATTTATAGGAGGTTAGTGTCAATGAAGGATATGGAAAAAATTGTGACCCTAAAGTGTGTTGTGTGTGGAAATGACCAATTTTCATGTGTTGACGAATCAATCGAAGATATACAGGATGCCCCTGATGAAGCAGAGGTTAAGTGTTCGGATTGTGGGAGGGTAACAACAAAAGAACAACTTTTTGAAGATAACAGCGAGGTAATTGAGGCTAATGTCGAAGACTTTAAAGAAGAAATTGTTAAACAACTCCAGAAGGATTTCAAGAAGTTGTTTAAGTAGGAGGCTTTATGGATTCAATCGAACTGTGGTTAAAGTTTAAAGAGATTTTTGTCGACATTGTGAAATACGGCTTTCCATCAATAGCTATCCTATTATCCATCCTATCCTTTAGAGATTCCAGGAAAGCAAATAAGATAAGGGATAGGCTCAATGAATTAGAGGAGAAACTAAAGAGATATGCGATAGAGGAAAAGGAAAAAGAACGAGAACAAGCCAGTAAAGCATGTGTCGATGCTCGAATAGTGAATATAGCCAAGAACAAATACAAACTCAAAGTTTGGAATTCTGGTAAAGCTACAGCTTATAATGTCGATTATGAAATTCCACCTGAATATAACGGCGTAATATGGAGAGACAAAGTTCCATACGAGTTTCTTGAACCAGGGAAAAGTTTTGAAGAACATGTGATTGTGCATATGGGTACACCAAGAAAATTTACGATCACTACTACATGGGAAGGTGAAAAAGGTACAAAGTATTCAAAGGAGCAAATATTAACAGTGTAAGTTCTTTATTTCCATTGAACTAATTTGAATACAAATAAAGGAGAAATCTTATACCTTTAACCTTAACCCTTAAATCTTCTATGTAACTAAAAATTAAAATTCCTAACCCGTCACAAAAAACCTTTCCGATTTCTCCTTTGAGTGAGAAAAAAGATTTCGGAAAAAAAGCGTGATAAAACCAGGGTTATCCCTTACGGGATAAGCCTTTTTCTTTTTGAGTCAGTCGGAAAACTTTTTTCGAGTTGGAGAAAAAGCGTGAAAAAAAAGAGGGAGAAAAGCGTGAGAAAAAGCATGAAAAGAGGGGGGAAGGAGCGGGAGAAGGAGAATTCGGATGACTTTTTTCGATCTCGAAAACGAAGGAATGCGGGTTTCGATGGGGTGATTTCTGTGGGAGTTTTTTACGGGAGTACAGAAAGAGGGCAGCTGACCTGAGGGAAAGCTGCTTTTTTTTATTGAGCTCTAAAGAATCCTCATACTTTTTTTCATATAATTCTGTAAAATATAGTTTATAGAGTTATTAAATGGGGTGAGGTTAATGGTCAATGATTTCCCGATCCTTGGTAATGATGGTGAATCGATATATTCCAATCCTGATGAATTGCTCGATTTGTTCCTGAATTGTACGGCAGATGGGGTTGCCATCATTGATATGGAAAACCGTTTTATAAGGGTCAATCATATGTATACGGTGATTTTTGGCTATACCGAAGCGCAGGTTATCGGCAGGAAATTTACCGATTTTCAGAATCTGGAAGAAGTGAAGAAGATTATAAAACTGGTCAAGCTGGGGAAGGTTTACAGCAATGTGATCACACAGCGCTATCATCAGGATGGTTCGATTCTGGATATATCGGTTTCCTATTCTCCTTTCAGAAATTCCAAGGGAAAAATCATAGCTGTTCTGGCTATATTCCGTGATATGACAGAGTTTAAAAGTATGGAGAGGGAATTAAGAAAAACCAGGGAACTGTATGACTTAATTACGAAGAATACGACAGATATGATCAAGGTCTTCACAAGGGAACAAACGGTGATTTATGCATCCCCATCTCATGAAAAAGTATTGGGATATTCGCCGCTGCAGCTTGTGGGGAAGTCCTGCACCACTTTCATATATTCAGAGGAAGAGAGGGAAAAGTTTAACAAGGTCTCTCAAAACCTGCTTAAAACAGGAGAGCCTCAGCTCCTTGAGACAAAAATGAATACGGCCAATGGTGATGTCGTTTTCGTAGAGGCTAGCATTTCCCCTATTTTCAACGATAGGGGTGAAATTGAATTATTTGTGGCAGTAGGCAGAAATATAACTGACAGAGTGAATAATGATGCTGTTTTGAGGAATTTGGATCGCCTTTCCATTATTGGACAGCTTGCTGCAGGGGTTGCCCACGAAATCAGGAACCCGCTGACTTCTTTAAAAGGTTTTTCAAAACTGCTCCAATCAAGCATTAATCAGGAAAAACAGGATAATTATCTTTCCATTATTATGGAAGAGCTTGATCGAATTGATATCATTGTCAATGAGTTCATGTCTTTGGCAAAGCCTCAGGCAATCGAGTTTGAGAAAGGAAACTTAATGTCTATTCTGGAAAGTACGATTAAGGTGCTTCATCCGCAGGCACTGCTTCATAATGTCCAGATTCATCTCAAACATAGTGAGAATGATATTATGCTGTTATGTTCACCTCCTCAGCTGAAGCAAGTGTTTGTGAACTTTTTAAAAAATGCGATTGAAGCTATGCCAAACGGAGGAAATGTATATGTCAGCACGCAGCAAATAGAGAGCGGGCGTGTAAGGATTGCTTTTGCAGATGAAGGGGCAGGCATTGATGATGAAATGCTTAAGCATCTTGGGACACCTTTTTATACAACAAAAGATAAAGGAATCGGTCTGGGGCTCACAGTCAGCAACAAGATTATACAGGAACATCAAGGGCTGATGACTATCGATAGTTTTATAGGTGAAGGAACTACGGTGACTGTAGAATTGGATTGTATATAGTTTGTTCTGCCCATCTCTTTAGGTGTGGTTTTTTTAAAAAATGAAACACGGCCTTGCAGCACATAGCAAGGCCGTGTTTTTATTCTAAAGCATCTTTTAGAACTTTCCCCTCCAAAAAGTCAGGAGCCGGTATCTCCAGCAGTTTATAAACGGTTGGGGCGATATCCAGTACGGTAATCGAGCCAATTCGGCTGTCATTTTTAAAAGAAGGGCCTTGTGCAAAGAATACAGCCTTAAGTTCTTTCCGATCAGGGCTGCCGCCATGGCTGCCGAGTTCTATTGCCGGCATTTGGGGGCTTGTTAAGCTGCTGCCCATCATATAGCCTCTTGCACCAAGCAGCAATATGTCTCCCTGATTAGGGTGCTTATTCTCTTTTTTATTATCATAGGCAATCTGATAAGGCTTTTCTTCTTTCCTAAAGAGGTAATTGGAAAAATGCTTTGCCGTTTGATTAAATTGGCTGAACTTTCCTTCGGCGAGGAAATCACCGGCTTCACCCAAATAGCCCTTTAGGATTTTTGTCTTAAATTCGGATTTGATTTTATATTCGCTAAAGAGTTTCAACACTTGGTCTGCAGCCTTTTCCTTTTCTCTTTTGGAGAGGTTTTCATTCAGATATATTTGGGCAGCTGATCCGCTGGCTACAGCCATTGCTTTGGACTTCTCCTCATCCACTCTGCCTTTTTTATCTGTTTTTAAAAGACCTGCTTCTTTCAGAAGTGTGTTTGGAGCCAGAATGGTGTGGACTGGCTCCATGCCGTGATCAGATACCACAAGAAGGTGGTCTTCTTCGCTAAGGCTGTCCATCGTCTGTCCTACTACATCATCTGCAAGCTTGTAGGCCCATTCAATGTATTTCGAATGTCTTTGGGAATTTCCCTCTGAATACCCGGGCTGCCGCGGATCTGCCAGCAGAAAATGATGTGATTCATAATCAATCTGGGGTGTGTAAAACATCAGCAGATCGGGCTGGTATTTTTCTTTAATATAAAGAGACACATCAGTTGCCCAGCGGACAAAACGCGAACCAATTTCCTCGTACTCTTCCCGAGTAATCCACTTTTTTTCAAAAGCCTTTGTATCATCCTGGACGGGGAAAAAGCCGAATTCCGATAGAAGCTCCTCTTCAAATCCTTCTGGACCTTCAATGAGGGCTGACGTAACGGCAGTACGGTAAATGCTCGCTTTCTCAAGGCTGGCATCAGTTTTCAGCTTAAACCAGAACCCTGCAGATTCACCGTCAGCTTCAACAGGAATTGACCCCCATTCATTGGCATTGACGATAACATCTTCGGAGTCTGCCGAACGGTTTTCCGAAAAAATGAAGCGGTTATAGCCGGTTTTTCCATCATCCGAAGTGTCTAAAGCTAATATATAGATCTCTTTATTCTTTGCTTTTTTCAATGGCAGCTTCACTGCAGCTTCTTTTGCAGGGCTAAAGCTGTTTTCGGTGTGCTCCCAGCTCTCTGTTTTTTTGAACTGAAGCTTATCCAGAGAGCTTTCTGCCCAGGTTTCACCATAATAAACTGCATAATCAGCCTGTTCGCCTGCATCAGGGTTTGACCCGGGAAACAGCACGGTTGCTGTTGTTTTGCCATTCTTTTTGGCTTCTGCCCAAAGCGGGCTTTTATCAAGCGGCTGATGAAAAGCGCTTTCTCCATTGGCCAATTCCTTGTTGGGGTCCTGCCATTTATTGCTGACCATGCCGGTTTCCGATGGAACTGCACCTGAAGCAATTGCCGCATGTGATGGTGCGGTCAGAGAGGGGGTTACAGTCTTGGAATCCTTGGCGGCTACTCCGTTCTCCATAAGTGACTTAATATGAGGAAGCTTGCCGTCCTTTACAAACTCTTTTGCCAGGTCGTTTCTCATTCCATCAAAGGAAATCAGTACAACCTTGTTTTCCTTCTTAGAATCCTCTGTATATCCTGAGGAAGGAAATACAATCGATCCTATTAATAAAATAACTATATAAAAATAGTGCTTATTCATTATGTTTCCTCCAAGATGTAAGTAAATTGGTACAAGAGCTTATTCCCTGCATTTTTTATAAATAAACATTTTCAAAAAGGAAGATATACAGATGCCAAATATACTGACTCCGCTAAATAAGCTAATTCAAACTGATTCAATAGAATCAATAAAATTTTTCCAGTCCCAAAGAGGTAGACTTGAAGTTTGCGAATCTTTATTTTTAGAGTAGTCCGCAAAGTTCGACAGAAAAAAATGAGGGATATGGAGGAAAGTGTATGGCAATTTTAAAAGGTTCATATGGAAACAGAGCTATATTAAAAGGGACTGTTGCTGCAGCTATTTTAGCAGGAGGAGTCTTGTCGCCGTCAATTCCGAGCTTTTCAAACGAGGCAGTTGCAGAAGCAGCTTCCTATACTTACACAGTGGATGCAACCAGTCTGAATGTCCGTTCCGGTCCAGGTACAAATTACAGCCGGATTGGCAGCCTGGCCCAAGGCAGCAGTATTCAGGCTATTGACCGTCTTGCGAACGGCTGGTACAAAATAACGTACAATGGCAAAACAGGCTATGTCAGCGGCCAATATGTTAAAACAAATGAAAAACTTTACCGGGTGGATGCTACCTCATTAAATGTCCGGAAAGGTTCAGGTACAAATTACGGGAAAATAGGGTCCTTGAAAAACGGATCTGAATTGAATGTTATACATAAGGAAAGCAATGGCTGGTATAAAATTTCCTACAATGGCGGCACGGGTTATGTAAGCGGTGATTATGTGACAGTCAGTGACGCCCGCCTGTCCAAGACCAATGTGCCGCTCATTGCCCAGCGGCCAGAGCTGCCAAGCGGATGTGAAGTCACTTCACTGGCGATGGCACTGAAGTTTTATGGAGTGAATGTCAGCAAAACCACACTAGCAAAAAAAATGCCATATGACTCAACCAAGCTGGTAAGAAATGCAGACGGATCAATTAAAACCTGGGGGGACCCTGATGTCGGGTTTGTTGGAACACCTTTTGGCAACGGACACACGATAAATCCGGGGCCGCTGAAAAAGCTGCTTGATCAATATCGTCCTGGCGGTGTAAATTTGACCGGGAAGGATTTCTCGGAAATAGAAAAAGCTGTTTCAGAGGGTAACCCTGTACTGGCATGGTTTACAATCAGCCATGAAATGCCGAATAAAAGAACCTGGAAAACGCCTGCAGGCAAAACGATCAGTGCACCGACACCTCTGCACTGTATTGTCGTAACCGGTGTGGATGCCGATTATGTTTATTTTAATGACAGTGAAGCTGTTAAAAAAGATGTTAAAATGCCAAAAGAGAAGTTCATTAAGATCTACAATGCCATGGGCAAGCGTGCATTGGCGGTTAAATAGCCATAAAACACCTGCGGAAAATTTCCGCAGGTGCTTTTTTTTACAAAATATACGTCTCAGGTCTTAGCAACGATTACTTTTGTGGTCTATGGCGGGCAATCGTGTTATTTTGTATCGTATAACTTGAGAAGTTTTTTAAAAGTGTTTTAATAGATTTAAGGATATATGCCTTTTTTGCTGAAAGATGTCTGTGGATGAAACTTTAGGTTTATCAATTACGTATAAATAAGTAGGACTATGAGTAGGAGTCGATAAATATGAATTCCTTTTTAGCATTTGCTTTTCGCCTGCTGACGGCTGTTCCATTGTCTGTCAGTGTCTGGCTGGCCAGTTACTTTGCTTTCGGGCAAACATTTTTTCTGTCAGGGGTTTATGGAGCTGGAGCCGGGCTGCTCACTTATTGGGCCGGAGGATTGATTCAGCGCCGCCGCTTTTTGAAAAAGCATGGATTGACGAAAAGGGAATACCAATATATAAAGCGAAATCTTGATGAGGCACGCCGCAAAATAACCCGTCTGCACAAAGCGATGTTCTCAATACGGCATTTCCCGACACTGAAGCAGCGCATGGAGTTCATGAGGGTGACAAGGAGGATTTACAGACTGACCAGAAGTGAGCCGAAACGGTTCTATCAGGCGGAGCAGTTTTATTTTTCCCATTTGGATTCTGCTGTGGAGCTGGCGGAAAAGTATGTCTTTCTATCTTCCCAGCCGAGAAAATCCCGTGAACTGGATCAGTCCCTCCAGGAAACGAGACGTACACTTGATGCACTTACCCATCATGTGGAGGAAGATCTTCACCGGGTTATAGCGGAAGATATTGATCAGCTTCATCTTGAAATTGATGTTGCCAGGAATTCGATTGAGAAGATAAAAGAATCAAGAATTCATGATGAAAGCAGGAGATTAAAATGACCGAAGAAAAACCGTCCCTGTTAAAAAATACTGATTTGATGGATGATTTGCTGGCAGATCCTTTCGGGGTGAATCAGCAGCCTGTTTCCTCGCCGCTGCAATCGGAAAAGCGGACAAGGCTGATAGATGTGATCCCGGAAGAAAACCGCGAAAAAGCCTATCAGCTTGCAAAGCAAATCGATCCTGCCAATCACCAGGCGATGATCTCATACGGAACACCAGCTCAATCAAAGCTGTTATCGTTCTCCCATACTATGCTCGAGCATGTTCAGAAAAAGGACGTTGGTGAAGTGGGAACGATCATCAATGACCTGATGAAAAAATTCAGCGATGTGAATCCGGATGAGCTGAAGCCGGAGAAATCATCCTTTTTTGCGCGTATGTTCGGAAAGATTTCCGGTTCAGTTCAGGAAGTCTTGTCCAAATACCAGAAAACGGGAGCTCAAATCGACCGCATCAGCGTCAAATTGGAAAGAAGCAAGAATGCGCTTCTTTCCGACATTGTCATGTTAGATAAGCTTTATGATAATAATAAAGAGTATTTTCATGCGTTAAATGTCTATATTGCAGCCGGTGAACTGAAGCTTGAAGAACTTCATGAAAAGACGATTCCTGAACTGAAGAAGAAGGCAGAAGAGTCAAATGATCAGATGAAGTTCCAAGAAGTAAACGATATGATTCAGTTTGCTGACCGCCTGGATAAACGCCTTTATGACTTGAAGCTGAGCCGTGAAATAACGATTCAAAGTGCGCCGCAGATCCGGCTGATACAGAATACCAATCAGGCATTGGTTGAAAAAATCCAGTCTTCCATCATGACCGCCATCCCTCTTTGGAAAAATCAGGTGGCCATTGCCTTGACGCTGCTTCGCCAGCGCCATGCCGTCGAAGCCCAGAAGAAGGTTTCAAAAACCACCAATGATCTTCTATTGAAAAATGCGGAGATGCTGAAAGTGAATACGATTGAAACGGCACGTGAAAATGAGCGGGGCCTTGTCGATATTGAAACATTAAAGAAAACACAGGAGAACCTGATCTCTACTCTTGAAGAAACCTTGAGGATCCAGGAAGAAGGCAGGAATAAGCGCCGGCAGGCGGAACATGACCTGGCCAATATGGAAAATGACTTGAGACTGAAGCTGCTGGAGATTAAGGGAAATTAAAAGAAGAGCGATGTTCAATCAAACGTTTGATTGAACATCGCTCTTTTGCTGTTTAAACTGTTAATTCAGTTTCAGTGGCAGGTGTTTGTTTTTTTACAGGGAGCTTGATGACAGCTTCTGTTCCTTTCCCTTTCTCGCTATTGAAATAAATGGAACCATTATGGGATTGGACAATCTTGAAGCTGACTGTGAGTCCGAGGCCTGTTCCCTTCTCCTTTGACGAATAAAAAGGTTCACCGATCCTATTTAGGCGATCTTCCGACATGCCGCAGCCATTATCTTTAACCAGGATAGTCAGCAGATGGTCTTCCGCCAGCAGTGTAACGGTTACTTTGCCGCCTTCTTTAGATGCCTCGATGGCATTTTTTATGATATTGATAAAAAGCTGCTTTAGCTGATTTGGTTCACATTCAATCATATAAACATCAGATTTTAACAGAAATTCAATCTGGACATTGTGCATGCTGGCTTCTGTTTTTAAAAGCGAAATGACATTAAACAGGATCTTTTGGACATCTGCTTTTGTAAAACAAATATCCTGAGGTTTGGCAAGAAGCAGCAGCTCGCCGACAATATGGTTGATCCGGTCCAGTTCCTCCTGCATGATCTGATAATAGAACTGATGCTTTTCATCTTCCAGCTGCATGAGCTGCACAAAGCCTTTTAAGGATGTCAGAGGATTTCTGATTTCGTGCGCAACACTTGCAGAAAGCTCCCCAACCACAGAAAGCTTTTCAGTGCGGCGCAGTCTTTCTTCAGCCTGACGAAGCTTTGTCACATCTTTCCCATATCCGATGACCCCGGCAATTTGACCATTCACAATAAGCGGAAGGGCAGTGCATTGAATAGTCAGTGTGCTGCCATTTTTATGATTGAAATCAAACTCACAGGTCTTTGGCTGTTTATCTTCAAGGATGCCTGTAAAGTCTTCAATGGCCTTCGCTTTATAAGGAACCGGTATTATTTCATTGATGCTTTTACCCAATGTTTCATCAGGGCTGTATCCTGTCACGGCTTTAAATTGGGGATTTACTTTCGTAATTGTGCTATGAAGGTCTGTCATAAAGACTATCTCGGTATTATATTCAAACAGGGATTTATACTGCTGCTGGCTTTCGGCAAGCAGCTTCTCCACATGCTTTCTTTCTGTAATGTCCCGGCCGATAATAACCAGTCCTTTGCGGCTTCCATCGGCATGGAAGAGCGGAACTTTAATTGTATCGAACGTTTTTTCTGTTCCGTCAGGTAAAGGAATAACTTCTTCAATGCGTGTAATTTTACCGTTTCTCCAGGTTTCTTCATCTGATGTTTCACAGTAGCGAAGTGCGTCTGCATAAAAATCAGTGTACTCGGCCAGTTCTGAGTCCTTCTTGCCTTTATAATCGACATTTTCGAGATTGAATAACTTAAGTCCAAACTCATTAGACTCAATCCAGCGGCCTTGACCGTCTTTGAAATTAACGAAATCCACCATGGAATTAATTAAAGTGGAAAGGCGCTTTTCTTCTTCTCTTGAGGCGCTGAGCTCATCTCTTTTGCCTATAAAATAATAGAGCAGCCATCCTGTAGCAATGATGTACAGAAATTCTTTAGCTCTGAATAGAAAACTGACAAGAGAAGAAGGTTCAAGCATATGTAAAAGGTAATTCGTTCCGAATACCCAAATAAGGCTGATGATCACATATAAGCCCAATACCTTTTTTTTATTCATTAGCTTATATTTCTCCTGTTCTTTATTTGGCTGAAAAAAAGCTGGAATTCAGTCAAATTAGTATTTTTCACGTATAATAATAGAATATACAGGTTGCATATACAGATTATATATAGCTTCTATTCTATATGATTTTGGCAGAGTCTTCTAGTGCCAGGAAATTAGTAAAATCATATTATAAGGAAAAAGAAAGGGAAGGACAAGCATGTATCTGACCATTAAAGAAACCGCAGAATATTTATCTTACCCTGAGTCATATGTAGAAAGCCTGATTCAGCAAAGGAAAATACGCGCCATTTATGACGGAGAACAGTATTTAATTTACAAGGAACAGTTTAATGCCCATCTAAAGCAGGTGGAAAAATACAGGGAGCTGGTGGAGGAAATTTTAAATGAGCCGATACCGGAGGACCGGGATATCAAAGATGAGGATTAAATTGTACAATTTCCCTTGAATCACATTATTTTACAATTATTATTAGCTTGGATAAACTATAAGTAAATAATGTGTTAAAGGAGGAAGTATGGATGTTTGATATTTTAATAGTGGGTGCAGGTCCTGCCGGTGCAAGTGCTGCGCTGTTTGCCGCCAAAGCGGGCAAGAAGGTAGTGGTTGTGGATAATGATAAAAGCATGACTAAACGTGCATGGGTTGAAAATCATTATGGCGTTATGGAAATCACTGGCCCGGAACTGATTGAAACAGGCAAAAAGCAAGCTGTTAAGTTTGGGGCAGAGATCACTGAAGGAACTGTAGAAAACATTGAAAAAGCTGAAAGTGGTTTTACTGTAACAGCAGGAGAAAAATCATATTCAGCGAAACATGTGATTGTAGCAGCTGGTCTTTCAACTGATTTAGCAGAAAAAGCCGGTTTGAAAACAAAAGCAGGGACTGAGCCTCGCATTAAAACGGTTCTGGATGCTGATGCTGACGGTAAGACGAATGTTGATGGCATTTGGGCAGCCGGAACTATTGCAGGAGTCAGCGTCCATACAATCATTACAGCTGGAGACGGTGCGAAAGTGGCGATTAATGTAATCAGTGAATTGAACGGCGAGCGTTATGTGGACCATGATTTAATGAAATAGAATGGGAGAAGGCTTGCATTGAGCAGCCTTCTTTTTTGTCTATTCTTCCTATTATAAATTTACTAATAATAACAAAATATCCAAAATATAGATTTTTGTACCTACAGGATTCTAGTATCTTGTACCCTTATAAGAGTTTTCGAAACATTATAATATTTAATGAGCGGAATCTATTATTCTATTGGAGGTACTAGATGAGGAAGCCAATTTTAAAAGTAGCGTTAGCTTCAACTCTTGTTTTTGGGGCAGTCGGAGCACAAGCAGCTTTTGCACAGCCAGTCGGCGTAAACCAGAACCAGCCGGTAAATGTATTCGATAAGAAAGCAGTCAATAAAATTAATGCAGAAAATATCTATAATAATATTGATTTTCTTTCACAAACCCCGCGTGTAGCCGGTACGGAATCGGAGTATAACGCTGTTCAGTATATTAAAAGCCAATTCGAGTCCTATGGCTATGAAACGGAGATTCAGCCATTCACGTTTTATGGATATACACCTCCAAGCAGTATGGAAGTGACCATTGACGGCTATGAAGGAGAACTGCAGCCAAGATCCTTTACCTATTCAGTCAATGGGAATGTGAGCGGGGAGCTGGCATTTGCCGGTCTGGGCACAGTCGAAGAACTGGAAGGTGCTGATCTCACAGGCAAAATTGCACTAATTCAGCGAGGTTCCATTTCTTTTGCTGAGAAAGTACTAAACGCAGCCGAAAAAGGCGCTGCCGGTGTAATTGTTTTTAATAATGCAGAGGGTCCATTAAGCGGCACACTTGGAGAACATAATGAAGAGTATATTCCGGCGTTAGCCCTGTCAAAAGCAGAAGGTGAGGCCATACTTGCTTTGCTGGAGAGCGGTGAAACCTTAACAGCTTCCCTGACCATTGAAGGTGCGGAGGCAGGAGAAAAAGTTTCCCATAACGTGATTGCCACAAAAAAACCGACCAGCAAAAAGAAAGCGAACGATGACATTATTGTAGTCGGCTCACACCATGATTCTGTAGCCGGGGCGCCTGGGGCGAATGACGATGCTTCCGGAACAGCGATGACATTAGAGCTTGCACGCGTATTCAAGAACATTCCGACTGATACAGAAATCCGCTTCGTGACTTTCGGAGCTGAAGAGCTGGGATTGATTGGGTCTTATCATTATGTTGACAGCCTTTCTGACGATGAGATCAGCAGGACGATTGCGAACTTTAATCTTGATATGGTTGGAAGCAGGGATGCAGGCGATTTAGTGATGATGACATTGGATGGAAAAGAAAATCTGGTAACAGAGCTATCACAAGCATCAAGTGAAAGGCTGAACGGTGAGCCGACACCAGTATATCAGGGCGGCAGAAGTGATCATGTTCCATTCGCAGAAGCGGGCATACCGGCCGCATTATTCATTCACAGCCCTACAGAGCCGTGGTACCATTCTCCAGAGGACACAATTGATAAAATCAGCAAGGAAAAGCTCCAGGATGCAGCAGAAATTGTGGGTGCTGCCATTTATGATAAAGCGCGTTTTGATAACATGGGCCCTAAGCCGAAAAAGAAGCATAAAATGAAAGCAGCACCAGAGATGGTTTATGAGCAAGAAGTGAAATAAGTATGAGAGCAGCCGTTCCTTTAAGGGAGGCTGCTCTTTTACTTGTGTTTTTCACGCGTATTCATCCATCGAAAAACTCTGGTAAGCCAGTAGGCCAGCAGGAATAGGGTAATGTAAATAAGAAATATATAAATATAATTAACCCATTTATACTTTTGGAATAAGCCATGTGCGACAAGCAAGGGCTTAAAGCCAAATCCGAAAGCCAATGCAGTTAATAGAGCATAAAGGTAGTAATTTTTATTGTTTTTCAAGGTCCATTGATATACGAGCATAATAGTGACGGGGATAATGGCTGCATCTAATGACAAGCTGGGTATGAAAGGCAGCAGCTGATACGGGTAGGCCCACAAACCGAAACGGATTCCCGCTGCGTCCACATATGAAAAAAGGACATGAACAGCAAAACCAAAAAAGCCGATGTGAAAAATGAGCTTCCGGTCAATTTTAAAATATACAAGCACCAGGGGCAGGATGAGCAGACATGCAACAGTCCAAAACTGCCATGTGCCGAGGTGGGAATATTGCTGCCAGTATTCAATCCCATGCCGGGTAAGATCGCCTTGAATAGCAACGAGTTTGTTGAAGAATTTATCTTGAGCGGGTGACAAACAGATCCCTCCCTTCATTCTGCTGATGGTTATTTTGTCCAGAAGGGTGTTTTTCATGCCCGTTAACTTTCACTTTTTAAAGCTTTAAATAGACATATTCCCATTTGAAATATGATAAAATGATACAAATTATGAATTTGGATTTTTTGGAAAGAAGGATCAATGTGAAGAACATAAAAACATACATTCTCCTCACGTCCATCATGGCTTTATGGGGATTGAATGTCAGCATAATTAAGATTCTTGTCAGTTATTTTCCTCCGGTTTCAATTACTTCTCTGCGAATATTAACTGCAGGCATAACGGTGTTTTTACTATTAGGCATAATGGGAAAAGTGAGGAAGCCGAGCGTTAGGGAAATCTCGTATATTATTTTTGGCGGCCTTCTGAGTGTTGTCAGCCACCATCTTTTTCTGGCAATAGGCCTAACGGGGACAAGTGCAGTGAATGGAGGGCTTATTTTAGGTGCGGGTCCTCTTTTGACAGCTATCCTGTCTTCCATTTTGCTGCGCCACAAGCCTACAGGCATCCAGGTGCTTGGTTTTTTGCTTGGCGGTGCAGGCGTGACTTTTATTGTTCTTTCAGGAAATAAAGGGATATCGAGCTTAACACCGGGCGATTTCTTTGTGTTCCTGTCCATTCTTTCACAGGCTCTTAGCTTCATTGTGATCAGCAAGGCTTCGAAAACGCTTGATCCGCGATTGCTGACAGGCTATATGCTGGTTTTTGGGGGAGTGATCCTGTTTGTAATGGCGAGCGTAATGGAACCTGGCGGACTTAAGGGCATATCAGAAGCGCCAGCCTATGTCTGGGCTGCGTTTGCCGCATCTGCCGTATTGGCAACAGCTGTCGGCCATATGGTTTATAACACAGCCATCCGTAATATAGGGCCGGCAGAAGCCAGTATTTTTTTGAACCTGAATACCTTTTTCTCACTGGCAGGCTCAGCGCTGATTCTTGGTGAAGTTATCACCATCAACCACTTGCTTGGGCTGGTTCTTATTGTGGGAGGTGTCCTTTCAGGATCTGGAGCATTGGAGGATTTATTATTCAGGAAGCGGAGAAAAGAAAACAGCCAGTATATGTAAAGTATCTTTTAATAGCGGTGACAGGCACCTATACCAGTCAGACAAAGTGGTATAGGTACCTGTCACCTTTTCTTTTTTTTGCAAAAAGTGGAATAGTGGGAAAGGTGTATTCAAAGACCGCAAAGGGGAATAGAGAGGCTATAGAGAGAGGAGGAGCTTGGATGTATTTATCAATAACACTAAAAATGGCTGTGGGGCTGGTAACACTGTTAGCGGTAACCCGTATTCTTGGAAAGAAGGAGCTTTCACAGGTAACCCCGTTTGATTTTGTCTATGCGGTTGTTCTTGGAGGGATCATTGAGGAAACGATTTATGATGAAAAAGTAACGGAGCTTCAAGTTATCTATTCTGCATTCCTATGGGGAGCTTTTATTTATATGATTGAAATTCTGGCAAAAAAGAAAAATATTTTCAGAAGGATTTTAAAGGGCAGCGAGTCGATCCTTGTCAAGGAAGGCAAGCTGGATGTGAAAGAGGTGGAAAAAAACCATCTTGAAATGGAGCAGCTGAGGACTATGCTGCGCCAGAAAGGGATATTCAGCATGAATGAAGTCAAATATGCTTACCTTGAAACCAATGGGGGCTTAAGTGTAATGAAATACCAAAAAGAAGAGCCTGTCACTCCGGAAATGATGAAACTTGAGGTGAAGGAAAAGAATCCTTCCATTTTACTGATCGATGAAGGAGAAGTAGTGGAAGACGGCCTGAAATTACTGGGTAAAGATGGAGAGTGGCTGAGGGAGTCTATTAAAACTGAAGGCTATCACAATATCAAAGAAATATTCTGTGCGGAATGGTTGGAAGAAGAGGGGTTTTATATCGTAGCTTATAAAAAATGAGCCTTGCATCTGCAAGGCCCTCTCTATTAATATCCCTTTTGATAATCAACGAGATTAATGCCTGGTATACCGTTGGTTATATACTCTTTTAAATTGGGAATAAATATATCTTCAATCACACGTCTGGTATAGTGTTCCGTCGATCCGGCTGTATGCGGAGTAACGATGACATTATCAAGCTCCCACAGCGGGCTGTCTTCAGAAAGCGGTTCTTTTTCAAATACATCAAGCCCTGCACCGGCAATCACGCCGTTCTGCAGTGCGTCGATCAAATCTCTTTCTTTTACAATTTCACCCCGTCCGATATTGATAAAGAAGGAAGAATCCTTCATGAGAGCAAACTGTTCGGAGCGGAATAGTTGCCGGGTTTCCTGTGTAAGCGGAAGGGTGACGACAACATAATCACATTGAGGAAGCACATCGTTCAGCTGTCCGGACGTATACATTTCATCAAAATACTCTTCAGATTTTCCGGAGTGGCGAACTCCAATTACCTTCATGCCGAATGCTTGGGCAATCCTGGCCGTTTCTTTTCCGATGGCTCCTGCGCCAATCAGGCCGATGGTTTTATTATGTATTTCGAGCTTTAACCCGGAATGGTGCCATACTTTGCCTTGCTGATTTTTCACATATGTATGGATTTTGCGGGTAAGCCCGAGCATGAGAGCGAAAATGGTTTCAGAAATAGGGTTGGCATGTACGCCATTGGCGCTCGTAATCTGGATGTCCTGTGATTCCATTTCTGCCAGGGGGAGGGAATCGACACCTGCACTCCAGGATTGGAACCAGCGGAGTTTGCTGTCCCCCTCGAGAACCATCTCTTTAAGTTCCTTTTTCCAGCCGGCGATGACTTCGGCTTTTTTCATTTCATTTTGCCAGTTTGCGGAATCTTTGCCGGAGATGAGCTCCCAATCGGGAATGATTTCTTTTATTTTTTCAAGCTGTGAGGGTTCCAGATCGTGTGTAATGATACAGGTTCTTTTTGTCATGTGTGTGCCTCCGTATTATTTTTTGAAAAGTCGGTAAATATATCATAGTCTATAAAGGGAAACTTTTCTAATAAAAAATCCCCGGGTGTAAAGCACCGGGGGATATCTATCTATTATGAGGGCTGAAAACCTATTAATTTGGCTTTCTTATCAACACCGAGCGTCGTCTTGTCCGGGAAGGTAATGACAGAACTGATGTAATCCCAGCGGATCAGAAAATGGGTGACGCAATCTTCTTCCTTTTGCTGTTCTTCCGGAATGTTGGTACCGTCTTCTTTTTGTACCATTGTTCGCTTGAAGCAAGGGTTCTCAACCCAGATTCCCATGCTTTCTGTTTTGATCAGTTTAACAAGGTACCACTCATCAGGCTGAAAAATACCTGTAATGGAGCCGACGAGATCATTTGGAAAGTTCTTAAATTTTATTTGGATCTTTTGACCTGTAAAGTTTTCAAGATGCATATATGAACCTCCTGAACTATTAAAATTCGTTTTTTATACTCTTCCTTTATTTGAGTGTTTTAAACATCAAAAAAGCAAGATCCAGTCATTTTGCTGGACCCTGCTTTTTGTCTAGCGTTCCCCGTCTACATATTTTCCGTGATCTGGAACGGCTATTTCATCAAAATCATTCACAAGTCTGGTGAGGCTTTCTCTTAATACAGCGGCAGCCATGGGTATGCCGTGTCCAGTAATGGCTACATCCGGCTGAAGGGCTTCAAGTTTCTGTACGGATGTCCTGGCCGCATCCCAATCTGTCGTCAGATAGCGGGGCGGGCCGCTGATTTCCTGTTCCTGGGTGAGGACACTGTATAAGGATTCCTGTTTCACTGTTACGAAAGCATCACCTGCAATCAGCACACGATCCGATTCCCTGAACAAGGAAACATGGCCAGGGGTATGACCTGGTGTGTGGATCCATTTCCATCCTTCCATATGGGGAACATTTCCGTCGTCAGGCAAAGGCTGTATATGGGTTCCGAGATCGATGCCTTCATGCGGAAAAGTGGGGGACATCTTTGCGACAAGTCCGCCTTCAACACTCGCGTCGGGTTTTGGGTAATCCTGCTGTCCGGTTAAGAAGGGCATTTCCAGTGTGTGTGCGTATACAGGAACCTGCCAGCGCTCAACCAAATCAATAATTGCACCAACATGGTCAAAGTGGCCGTGTGTAAGAATAATGGCCTTCGGTCTGGCGTTCTCCCCAAAAATTTCTTCGGCGGCATCCATGATTTTCTCTGCAGATTTTGGCATACCTGCGTCAACCAAAACCCAGTCGCCGGGCTTTTCTGATATTCGCACAAAACAAACATTAACAATCTGAACTGTCAGGCAGTAAACTCCATCCGCTTCGTTTACAATCATCCCGCTCGTGGAGGAAGTCATGGGCATATAGCGTTCAGTTGATGAACTTTCCTTCAAAAATATTACCTCCTTTTAAAATAACAGACCTCTTATCTTTTTGAGTATACCCGCATGTGACCTTTGTATGCGGCATATTCAGGAGGCGGAGGGAATAAATGCAAAAAAAAGCTCTGCCGCATTAGGGCAGAGCTTTGAAAAATCAGGATAGAAATTCATGCGGGTTTAATCCGAGTTCCATGCAGATTTCTGTAACAGCCTGTTTTTCATTTTGATCAAAGTTCCCATCAGCATAACCGATCGCGATGCAATAACGGGCTACAAGGCGGGCGATCTCAGGCTTATTTCTTACCCGGCCAACTGCTTTGAAGGCTTCAGCCCGGCCGATGATCGGGTCCATCTCAATCCGCTGGACGAACATATTGAATTGCTGTATCACCTTTTGGGTATCAAATACTTTTAACTCCTGGCTGCTGTTTACAAATTCGATCATCTTTTGGCGTTCAGATGGATCAAGTCTGCCATCTGCCATGCCGACAAGAGCGCATGAAGCTACAACGGCATCCATGACATCCTGGCTCTTGAATCGGGTGAACAGCTCCTGTGCGCGGCGCTTTTGGTCATTGGCCCACTGAGCGTAATCTGTCTGGTTAGGCGACCATGAATTGCCGCAGGCATTACAGGTGAGCTTCAGCTGATTTTTACCAATAAAGCCGCCAAGAAGTCCTACAGGGCCAAGGATGAGTCCTCCGATTGCTGCTTTTCCAAGGCCAAATCCCTTTTGACCGGTGCGGATGTTAGTAGATCCGCACCGGGTGCAGGCAATATTCCCATCTGTATAGGATTGAGCCTGTACCGGCTGTCCAAAACCTGTTTGGCCGCCCATGGCAGAAGGCTGGGAAGGAGGTGTGCTATATGCAGTCTGATTGTAGGCAGGCTGGCCAAAAGACGACGGGCTGTAGCCTGATTGAGTCTGCTGGCTTTGCTGTGGGCTGAATCCATGAGACTGCTGTCCGTAATTTGCCTGCTGCTGAAACTGGCCATGGCCGAATGACGGCTGCTGACTTGGAACAGGTTCATCATCTACGGAAACACCGAAATTGCGGCAGAGGGCAGCTAATCCTCCCTGAAATCCGCTTGCAATGGCATTGAATTTCCACTCGCCATTGTGGCGGTAAAGCTCTGCAGCGACGATGGCTGTTTCAACAGTAAAATCACGGCCAAGGTCGAAGCGGAGCAGTTCCTCGTTCGTCATGGCATTAAAAATTCTCACATAGGCATTTGAAACTTGTCCGAAGTTCTGACCCTTCATCTGGGCATCATGAATGGTAATAGTAAATGCAATTCGATGGATATGCTGCGGCACCTTATTCAACTCGATGCGGATTTGTTCATCATCCCCGGTGCCGGCTCCCGTTCTGTTGTCACTGCTGTAGAGAATCGATCCGTTTCCGCCGGAAGGATTATTATAAAACACAAAGTCACTGTCACTTTGCACTTTGCCGGATGCGCCTGTTAAAAATGCTGAAGCATCCAGGTCGTATTGAGATTGATTGTGGCTGACATCCCAGCCCAATCCTGCCATCACAACCTGCAAACCAGGATTGGTTTTGGTCAAATCTACTTTTTGTCCCTTGCTCAATCGAACTCCCACAGATTTCACTCCTAAATTCGTTTTTATGTATGGATAATTTGTTATACGTACTGGAAAGAAAGAAGTTTCATAGTTTTCATTATAATGGAATCTAATGCGAAGTGAAACTTGAGCGGGCTTTCTTGGAATGAAAAAATGATTTTGGTACTGGTTGTAGAATAGAATATTAATGATGATGTTTTTGTCATAGGAGGAGATAAATTGAATAAAAAAGCGAAAGTATTTGCGCATCGCGGTGTCAGTGGACGTTTTCCGGAAAACACGATGGCCGCTTTTCAGGCTGCATTGGAGACAGGAGCAGATGGCATTGAATTGGATGTGCAAATGGCGAAGGATGGTACGCTTGTAATCATTCATGACGAAAAAGTGGACAGAACGACTGGCGGAACCGGCTATATAAAGGACATGACCTTTGAAGAAATCCTGAAGCTTGATGCCGGGAGCTGGTTTGCGGATGTGAACGCAGGAGAAACAATCCCTGACCTGGAGAAATTTTTAAAATGGGCAGTGATGGAGGGCAATGAACTGCTGATTAATATTGAATTGAAAAATGATTTGATTGACTATCCTGGGATGGAGAGAAAGGTGATTGACCTTATACTTAAATATGGATTGGAACAGCGTGTCATTATCTCATCCTTCAATGCGGAGAGCCTGAGGAGAGTCCGGGACTCTCATGCAGCTATACAGACGGGGTATTTGATTGAAGGCATTCCTGAAAATACACTCGAAATTGCCAAAAAAATCGATGCAGACAGCATTCATTGTGAAGAGAGGTTTGCTCTATCCGAGTTTGGGAGGAAAGCAAAAGAAGCAGGATTTCCGCTTCGGGTGTATACCGTAAATGATGAAACCCGCAGCGGATTGTTAAATAATGCAGGAGTCGAAGTGATTATGACCGATTTTCCGGAAAGGTTTTTGAAATAATGAGTTAGTTGCAAGGGTGAAAATTCTGATTATTCGCGCAGAGGTTGTATAATGCCAAGATAGACACCGCATATTCAGCAAAAGTGAATAGAAGCTGCATCAAGCCGAGAAAATATGAATTTATCCATGCATAAAAAAACAAGCGCACATCATGAGCGCTTGTTTTGATTCCTACCAAAGCACCGGCTTGGCTACCATGAACCAGAGCATGAGCATTAACAAAAATAGATAGATCCAGACGGAGCGGGTGAGCTTTCTGATTAGGAAATGCTGATCTGCTCCCGGCTCATCAAATTTCCTAAGGACGGGAGTGAAGGCCCGGGCGAGAAAAAAGACTGAGCCTCCCATGACTGCCAGGGTAGCGACGATCCAAGATGTCGTCCAGGCCCAGTGGCTGTTCACGATTAGAAGGATACCCGAGCCTACAAGTACATGTCCTGCATGCTTGACAAGGCGCACGGACGTCCTGAAGATGCCGATATATGCCTGCTGGACCCCGGGATGAGCCGTTCCCAATTTATTGACGATTGGGATCAGAATAAAAAATGGTCCAACAGAAAGAATGGCACTGCTGACATGGATATACAGCAGTATTCGGTACAATATGTCCATTCCGGCAGATTACTTCTTCACTGCGCTGAATTCATGAACCCATACACGCATTTGCGGAAGCCAAGGCATTCCCGGATGCATGGAAAGGATGGATTGCTTGTAGTCTTCCAAATTTTCAAAGCCTTCCTGGCGGGCATCTTCGTCAGTTAACTCTCCGAGAGACTGTGAATAAACTTTTTCTACAACAAAGTCCTGTCCCTCAAGTGTCATGATTTCTCCCACATCAGCATAGCGGCCGTTGCGGCGTGTAGCTGTTTTCTTTCCTGCAAGAACCTTTTCAACGTCCTCTTTAACTGTCACCATACGGTCTACTGAACATGTTTTCGGCGGTAATGTATTTGGGTCATGCTGATTTGACATAATCTATTCCTCCTTATGTAAATGCTTACTTTTTAAACCTTACCATACTTTCCTGCGGAAATGCAGTTTATGAATCGCTTTACGGGTAAAAAAGCCTGAGGAAAGCATCCCTCAAGCTTAATGCCTATTTCAATTTAAATGAACTCTTCAGTGAAACAATCCGGTTAAAGACAGGTTTTTCTGCTGTCGTATATTTCGGGTCTGCATTGAAATAGCCATGGCGGAAGAATTGGAACTTATCCTGGGCTTTTACATCCTTCATATTTGGCTCGATGAAACCATGAACAATTTCAAGCGAATTCGGATTCACGTAGTCAAGGAAGGTTTTGCCTTCTGCTTCGTTTTCAAGAGCTTCATCTGTATCTGCCTCAGCGTTCTGATCGGCATCTTCGTCAAGGATCAATGGCTCGTACAAACGGAATTCAGCCGGAATGGCACTCTTGGCATCAACCCAGTGAAGCGTACCCTTAACCTTTCGGCCAGTAAAGCCTGATCCGCTCTTTGTTTCAGGGTCATATGTGCAATGAAGCTCTACAACATTGCCATTCTCATCCTTGATGACATCGTTGCACTTGATGAAGTAAGCATGCTTTAAGCGGACTTCATTGCCAGGGAAGAGGCGGAAATATTTTTTCGGCGGATCTTCCATGAAGTCGTCCTGCTCTACATAAATCTCTCTTGAAAATGGAATTTGGCGCATGCCCATTTCCGGGTTCTCCGGATTGATTTCTGCATCAAGCATTTCAGTCTGATCTTCCGGATAGTTTGTAATTACCACCTTTAATGGACGGAGTACACCCATTGTACGGGGAGCCTTCATTTTCAGGTCTTCGCGCACAAAATGCTCAAGCATTGCTTCATCCACTACACCAGAGCCTTTTGACACACCCGTTTCTTTTACGAACTCGCGGATTGCTTCCGGAGTGTAGCCCTTGCGTCTTAAACCGGAAATCGTCGGCATGCGCGGGTCATCCCAGCCATCAACATAATTTTCTTCTACAAGCTGCTTTAACTTTCTTTTACTCATTACTGTATTAGTAATATTCAGGCGGCCAAACTCGATTTGCTGTGGCGTGCTTTCCATTTCACACTCTGAGACAACCCAGTTATATAGCGGGCGCTGGTCTCCAAATTCAGTGGTGCATAAAGAATGGGTAACCCCTTCGATTGCATCTTCAAGCGGGTGGGCAAAAGCATACATCGGGTAGATGCACCATGTATCACCTGTATTATGGTGAGTTGCATGTGAAACACGGTAGATAACCGGATCGCGCAAATTCACGTTCGGTGAAGACATGTCAATCTTCGCTCTAAGAACTTTTGCTCCGTTTTCGAATTCACCTTTGCGCATGCGTTCAAATAAATCCAGATTTTCTTCAACTGAACGGCTGCGGTATGGACTTTCTTTTCCAGGCTCTGTCAGTGTTCCGCGGTATTGGCGGATCTCTTCCTGGCTTAAGTCATCCACATAGGCTTTTCCTTTTTTAATTAAAAGAACAGCGCGGTTATACATTTCTTCGAAGTAGTTTGAAGCAAAATGAAGCTCCTCCCACTCGTAGCCAAGCCATTTAACATCTTCTTTAATGGCATCCACATATTCCTGATCTTCCTTAAGCGGGTTCGTGTCATCAAAACGAAGATTCGTCTTGCCGTTAAAGTCGTCTGCCAGGCCGAAGTTGATGACAATCGATTTGGCATGTCCGATATGAAGATAACCGTTCGGCTCAGGAGGGAAACGGGTAATGACCTCTTTGCGCTTACCCGACTCCAGATCCTCTTTAATAATCGTTCGTATAAAATTTGAATTGTTTTCCAAACCGGTATCAGCCTTTCTGTTTATGTAGTTAGTACTTATTTTAATAATATCGGGAAGGAAAATAAAGCGAAACTTCCCTTAGCTGTGTTTGCTATCGTTTTTAGGGCAATACTCTTTATTCATTCTATCTATTATAAACAAGACGATGGTGGAAAAAAAGTTTTTCTCAATGCTGGATGCGAAGTTTTACAAAAATGTTAAATACTTTCAAAGGAGGAGGAATAGAGGGAGTTGAACAGAATATCTCTTAATAGGAAATAATCTATTGAATGGAGGAAGGAACATGTCTGTAAAGTATCCGGTTTTAGAAGGAGCAGAACCTTTTTATTTTGAAGGAAATGAGATTGGGATTCTGGTTTCTCATGGCTTTACCGGTTCAACTCAAAGTATGCGTCCGCTAGGGGAAGCTTATGCAAATGCTGGATATACGGTCTGCGGTCCACGCCTTAGGGGACATGGCACTCATTATGAAGAAATGGAAACAACGACCTATCAGGACTGGATTCATTCTGTTGAAGAAGGTTATCGGTGGCTGAAAGAGCGCTGCAGTACGATATTCGTTACAGGTCTGTCAATGGGCGGCACCCTGACATTGTATATGGCCGAGAAATATCCCGAGATTAAGGGGATTATCCCGATTAATGCAGCGGTTGAGATTCCTGATATGGCGGCAGCAGCCAGCCTGGAGGATGTCCGTTTCCTTGATGCAATTGGTTCAGACATAAAAAATCCTGAAATAAAAGAGCTTGCCTATGAAAAGACACCGGTAAAATCGCTAGGTGAAATAACGGAACTTATGAAGAAGGTGAAAGCCGATTTAGGGAAAGTGACTTGTCCTGCGCTGATTTTTGTCTCAAAAGAAGATCATGTAGTTCCTCCTTCTAATTCACAGGAAATATACAGCGGCATTAAATCAGCTGCCAAGGAATTAGTCACCCTGGACAACAGCTATCATGTGGCTACGTTGGATAACGATCAGGATATCATTATAGATAGAACACTGCATTTTCTGCAGCGGGCACTGGAAACAAGCAGCCTTCAGGGGTGATGAGGGGAGCTTAATCAGGCTCCTTTTTTTTTGACTTTAAAAGGATATTCCCATTGTCCCATTCGTTGTTGTATGCCTTGATCTGATGCAAATTCCCGTTCCTTTTTGCAGCCAGTTATGATAGCATTTAGTGATGCGAAATAATTTAAAATCATTTTCTTTACTGGATGAAAGGGGGATGCACTTGGAAAAGGCTGCAAAAGAGACTTTATGGACAAAGTCTTTCATTATGCTGATGGTCGGGAATTTATTTGTTTTTATGTCGTTTCAGATGCTGATCCCAACATTGCCTCCATATATCAAGTCCATAGGGGCAACTGGTCTTGAAATTGGGCTGGTAACAGCACTGTTTTCGATTGGAGCCGTTTTGAGCAGGCCTTTCATCGGATTCATGCTCGAATATAAAGCAAGAAAGCAGCTGGTGCTAATTGGGGCAGCAGCGCTTTTGGCAATAACCATTATTTATCCGCTTTCAAGCGTGGTGATGATTTTTCTGCTGTTCCGATTCATCCATGGGCTTGCCTGGGGCTGGTCAACTACTGTGAATGGGACAGCGGCTGTAGATGTAGTGCCTAATTCCAGGCTCGGAGAGGGAATGGGTTACTATGGCCTGAGCGTTACGATTGGAATGATCATTGCTCCAAGTCTTGGAATCTACCTATATCAGATTACTTCCTTTACAAATCTTATTTATATCTCAAGCCTACTTGGGGTGATTGCCATTGTGCTCCTGGCCATTGTCCGCTACGAAACACCTGAGGCTGTTATGAAAACAAGGAAAGAGGATCTTAAATTCTCTTACCTGGGCTCTTTAGTTGAAAAATCCAGCTGGTTTCCTGCGTTCATCACCATAATTGTGACATTTGGATATGGCTCCATCGTAACGTTCATCGTTATTTTTGGCGAAGAGCGGGGCATTGATCAGATATTTCTTTTCTACCTGTTTAATGCGATTATGGCATCACTATCAAGGCCGGTTGCCGGAAAGTGGTTTGACCAGCGGGGGCCTATGGGGCTCGTGCTGCTTTGCACGTTCCTGACTTTCATAGGAATGTGGGTACTTTCCTTCGCTCATTCGAATTTGTTTATTATCATTAGCGGAATCTTGTTTGGAATTGGCTTTGGCTCATTGATTCCTACTCTGCAGTCCTGGACGTTATCAATGACACCATCCAACCGGCGCGGTGTGGCAAATGGAATGTTCTTCTCCTCCATCGACCTTGGCATTGGACTAAGCGGGCTTGTGTTTGGGGTGCTTGCACAGTATGTGGAAACGGCGGCACTCTTCCAAATATCAAGTGTGTTCCTGATTCTGGGCATGGCTGTTACAGTCTTCTATGGGAAACGGCGCCGGGCCGCCCGGCCGCAGCAGGCCTCATAATGAAGAATGAAAACTGGCAGGCAGGAATATATATTTCTGTCTGCCAGTTTTTATTTTGATTAGAGGTGGTATTAATAGAGAGAAGCTGATTCTAACTATTAAAAATATTACACAGGAATACAGCAATGTTTCAAAAATGATAGAGAAATGAAATTTTTTGCAGAAAAGTTTTTGCTACAATATAAGGATAAAGGATGAAAATTGGCGTATTATGCGTTTTTTTATAAAGTATGCTGATAAAGCCCTATGAAAGTAGGAAATCAGCAGGCTGGATCAATAAAATTCTTTTAAAAGCCGCCGCCTTTAGGCGAGCTTTTAAAAATAGCACTGCGGGGGATCAAGATGACTTTAGAGAAGCAGCTAATCAGCAAAACCTTTTATAAGACCTTCATGGAATCTAATGAAAATGTACATCCGATCAGGGTTTTGGGTGAACTGTATGTGGCTGAGCAGCAGAACGAGGTGCCTGATTTAACTAATATCCGCTTCGCCCAGGGTGAAGTCTATTTCCTTAACAAGGATTACGAAGCGGCCATTTTTAAGTGGGAAAGCATTCCGAATGAATTGGGGCCATGGGCACAGAAAAATATGGCTGATGCCTATTTTGAATTAGATCTGCTTTCAAATGCAGAGGACTTTTATAAATCGATTGAAACAGACTCAGAGGTGTTGAAGACCGAGGTGCTCCTCCAGCTGTTTTCACTTTACATACAGCGCGGCAAGCTTGAATTGGCTGTTGAATCTATTAAAGAGGCTGTCCGGTTAAATCCGGATTATCCGGATGTGACCGATCTGGCACGCGGATTCTTTGAAGAACACAGCGATTGGGGAAATGCAGTGGAGCTGGCTGTCAATGAAGCCATCAGGACCGAGTCCCTAGCCTGGTTTGAAGTTCTTCATTCATATGTGGAACAGGGGCGGACAGCAAAGATGGAGCCGAACTATTTCAATGAGGCGCTTTCAGTGCTGTACCGTACAGATCAGGCTAACTTTGAAGGGTTATCAGCGGCTCTTTGGGTTAGCTACAAGACATCAGATCTGTATTTCCCATGGCTGAAAGAATACAATCATCTTCTCCTGGATATGGAGCCGGGACGATCACATACATGGAGCGAGCTTTCGGAGCTTTATAAAGATACTTATCTTGAAATGATCAGCGGGAAGCATTTAATCCGGGACTTATCCCATCTGATTCCAAATCATATAACGAATTGGGTGAAAATAGCTGCTCCTTCTCATTATCTTGTGTCGGCATCGGCAGTGCTGGCATGGAGCGAAATATTTCCATCCAATATTGATTCTTCTGCTGTCAGTGAAGCAGAAAGCCTTGTGAACCGTTCTGTCCGTTATCAGGAAGGCCTGGAGGAAAGCTTTAAGCTTTTCGAAAATATCATGAAATGGGCAAAGGATAAAGGCGTCCTGATGGGTGAGCGATTTGAATGGATGGTCCGTGAGCTCCTTGATTTGGATTCCGGCCACTTGCTGATTGCCGGTGCAGCATCAAATGGAAAATCCTCGTTTGTGAACACTCTTCTCGGTGAAGAACTGATGGGGGATTCAACCTCTGCTTCGGTGCTGTTCAAGGATAGTGATGAAGCGGAAATCCATGCTATTACAGACGAGGAAGTCAGAAGCATTTCTGATCTTGAGGATTTTAGGCAAAGTGCAGAGAAAAGCCAGCAGACGCTCATACGCTGCAAGATGCCATTCAATTTTTTACAGAATAACAGACTCGCTGTCATAGATACCCCGGGTCTTGCGGGGCAGAGCAAGTTCAGAAATGGTGTGTTCCAATACCTCCATTTCGCTGACAGTATGCTATTTGTCCTGAATGCGGATTCCCCTTTGACAGATAAAGAGCTGGATCTTGCTGTAAGAATGCGAGAGCAGGCTCCGGAACTGCCTATTCATTTTCTTCTCAGTAAAATGGATCGGATTCCGGACAGCCAGGATGCCATTGAGCTTCTTGACGAAACTCAGTCCCGTGTTCAAACCTATTTCCCGAAAGCAAAGGTGTTTGCTTTCTCCGCCTATTATGAAAGCGAAAGCCAGCTCAATGATTTAGCTGTCTTTATCAAGTCGATGATCGATGGACGGAACAGGAAAGAAGAACGTACAGCTAAGGTTCTTTACTATATAAAAAAATCCATCAAATTCCTGCTTGAAAAACGTGTTGAGATGGAAAATAGCTTGATTGATACGATTAAATGGAATGAAGAGATGGTGACAAAACTAAAGGGTGCCAAGAATCAGCTGATGGATATGGAAGAAGAGAAGGTCCGGACGATTAAAAGATCGTACAGCAAGATTAAAGATGAAATGAGAGCGGATCTTGAGAAGCAGATTCCGGAACTGCTTCGGAATTGTTCAGAAATGGTGACAGAAGACAGTGATTTTGGAAAAATCCATACTGAACTAAATGAGGAAATGAATAATCGGGTACATCAATATATTGAAGACACAGTTTTGCCGGAGTTTCATGTTTCCATTCAGGAATGGATTGCGGAAAGTGAAGGAGAGTTCAGAAGCAGCCAGGCGTATTTGGATGAAATGAGCCAAGGCTTCAATGAGCTATACGGCGAGGATAAAATCGCGCTGGACTGTGATTTCAGGGTCCTGGATGACTGGCGCCGCGACGCTGACCGGATGACGCGAGGGAGTGTTCAGCTTGAAAAGGCCAATATTCTAAACCGCTTTTCACCATCACAGTTCCTGCTCAAGAGTGCAGGAAAGCTGTTTGGAGCCATTCAGCAGAATAAAACCATGCTTCATAATAAATATAAACAGTTCATTGAGCATGAAGACTATAGCGAAATTGCAGAATTCATTACCGATAAATTCATGCAGCAATTCGAACTCTTCGAGAAATCGCTTGAGCGGGATATTAAGATGTTCTTCAGAAATCCGTTTGACGTATTGAATCATACAGTTGAAGAGACATATACGAACATTGCGGAAAATAAAGAAGCATTAAGCGATATGCGCAAAAATCCTGAGATTTACCAGGATCCTCTGACACTATTTGAACTGAAGCTCCGCCAGTTTGAATGGATGACTTCAGCAGGGGAAAGAGTTAAGGAATATCGTTAAACATTGGGAAGGAGTAATCCTTCCTCTTTTTTTATGAAAAAAATAGAAAAATAGGTTTGGTTTGTATCAAATAAGGGTAAAGAAGCTGGTCTATAAAACCTTAATCTCATAAAGCATGAACATGTAAAAGAAAAATGTGAAGAAAAATCGGGGGAAAGAAGGAGAGAACAGGTGAGCTTTAAAAGAAAGCAAATAATGGGATTGGGCTTAACCGTATTTTTTTTGTTTATTCTGATGTTTGTCATTCTGTCTATGGTAAACGGAATGAAGGCAAACATGCTGGAAATTGTGGAGGATCGATATTATAAGGTAAACCAGGCTACAGAGATCAGACAGCTTTTTTACCAGACTGACCAGCAGCTGCTGAGTGTGCTCACCGACAAAGACACAAGCGATTCAGCCATGACAGCTGAATTGGTGAAAGCCAACCATGAGGGGATACAAAACCGAATAATTAATCTAGAGCAAGAATTAAATAGACAGAAATCGAAATTGCTCTTAAAAGAAGTGGAGCAGGCATACGAATCATATGCCCACATGCAAAACAGCTTTACTGATTTAATGGCAAGCGGTGAAATGGATTCTTTAGAAGCGCTATACAGAAGTGAGAGAGAAAACCGAAACGCACTGCTGAACAAGCTGGCTGAATTTAAAGAATATCAGGAATCCCTTATGGCGGAATCGCTGAATGGTGCAAATGACACGTATAGCCAGTTAGTATCAACTTTGGTTGCTGCGGTTGCATTATCCATTGTTTTAATCGTAGGAGTAACCGTATGGGTGATCAGAAGCACAGGCAGAAGCATCAGCTTGATTACAAAAGGGATTAAGGAGATTGATTATCAGGACCTTTCTTCCATTTCAAGACTGAATATCGAAACAAAAGATGAAATCGGTGAAATTGCGAAAGCCTTCAACTCGATGGCTGATTCCCTTGAGAACTATTATAAGAAAGAACAGCGCTATTCGGCTGAAATCAGTGAGCAAAACTGGATCCAAAGCCAGTCTGCTGCATTAGTAAGCATCTATAGCCAGCATGTGACCATAGCCAATTTGGCAGATGATTTTATATCAAGGCTGGCACCTGCCGCCGGAGCTGATCTCGGAGCCATTTATGTGAAAGATGACAGCGGAAGCAAGCTTATATTTAAAAAACAAGCTGCATATGCAGATGGAGCCGAAGATGCTGGAAGAGACTTTTTCTATGAGGGGGAAGGTTTAGCAGGGCAAACTGTCAGGGATAAGAAAACAATCTTCCTCGAGGACGTTCCTGAGGATTACAAGGTCTTATCAACCGGTTTGGGAGATGTCAGGCCGAAAAGCATCATGATGGCTCCCGTTATGCTTAAGGACGAGGCAGTGGCAGTTGTGGAACTGGCAAGTCTGAGGCCATTCACTCCTGCACAAATCAAACTAATAGAAAAAGTAATTGAAACACTAGGAATAGCCATTACGAATATTTCTGGAAGAATGGAGATTGAACGCTTACTGGCCGAATCCCAGGCACAGACAGAGGAACTGCAGGCACAGGCTGAAGAGCTGCAATCCCAGTCTGAGGAGCTGCAGGCGCAATCTGAAGAAATGCAGAGTCAATCCGAAGAGCTGCGTATCATCAATGAGCAGCTTGAAGAGCGCTCCAGAGATGCTGAAATGAAATCTGAAGAACTTCAGGCTGCCAAGGAAGAACTGGAGGAAAAAGCAAAACAGCTGGGTCTAAGCTCAAAATACAAGTCAGAGTTCCTCGCAAATATGTCCCACGAGCTGCGCACGCCGCTTAACAGCATCCTGCTTTTATCAGAAATGCTGGCAGAAGACCCGGATCAAATCCTTACTGAGGAGCAGAAAGAGTTTTCCAAGGTTATACATACATCTGGACAGGATTTACTAGCTCTCATTAACGATATCCTCGACCTTTCAAAAGTAGAGGTAGGGAAACTGGAAATCAGCTTTGAGGAAGTCAATATGGGAGAAATGTCGCAGCGTCTGCAGCAGCATTTTACACAGGTGGCAAAGCATAAAAATCTTAAATTTACTGTAAGCTCTTCTGAAGAAGTTCCTTCTGTATTCAATACTGATGAGCAGCGGCTGCAGCAAATTGTGAAGAACCTCCTTTCAAATGCATTTAAGTTTACGGAAGAAGGTTCAGTAGCAGTTACGTTTGAAAAAGCTTCAAAAAGCGATTTCTTTGGCTTGCCGTTATCCAGCTATACAAATGACTGGCTGAAAATTACAGTGCTCGACACAGGTATTGGCATTCCGTCCGAGAAGCAGGAGCTGATTTTTGAAGCCTTCCAGCAGGCTGATGGCGCAACGATGAGAAAATATG
Source organism: Cytobacillus sp. SAFR-174 (assembly GCF_051964675.1). Lineage (NCBI taxonomy): Bacteria > Bacillati > Bacillota > Bacilli > Caryophanales > Bacillaceae > Cytobacillus > Cytobacillus sp. SAFR-174. Next base: position 83,035 of record NZ_JBQCMZ010000010.1, read on the forward strand.
GCGGAACGGGCCTGGGATTGTCCATCTCCAAGGAATTTGCCCAGCTGCTCGGCGGTATCTGCAAAGTGGAGAGTGAAGAAGGAAAAGGAAGCCGGTTTACACTCGTTATCCCGAATCTTCCAAACGGAATGCCTGAACTAGAGGCCGGTTCGCTTGCTTTCGAAGAAGCTGCTGTAACCGTTGAGCCTGTCATGGAAGTTTCTGAGACACCTGAAGCACAAGATGCTAAAGAAGATACGGAAGCAGGGCATCAGCAGACAGGTACAGAGCTTAAAGACAAAACAGTCATTGTCGTAGATGATGACCACAGAAATATTTATGCGCTGAAAAATGCTTTGAAAAAAGAAGGCATGAATGTCCTAACAGCAGAAAACGGGATGCAGTGCCTCGATTTGATAATGGGTACAGAACAGATCGATATTGTTCTAATGGATATTATGATGCCGGTTATGGATGGTTATGAAACCATGAAGAGGCTTCGCGGGCTGGACAGACACCAGGATGTTCCAATCATTGCCCTTACTGCCAAGGCAATGAAAGGCGATAGGGAAAAATGCATGGAAGCGGGTGCAACAGATTATATCAGCAAGCCTTTAAAGCTGGACCAGCTGCTGTCTGTTATGAGAGTATGGCTTTCATAGATGGCAGAGAGGAGTCCGGACAACATCCGGAAACCGTCAACATCATTTTATTCTCGAAAGTTGAGGAATGAAGGAATTGAAAAAGGAAGAATTAGAAATAGAATTGCTTTTAAAGGCTATATACAGTTTATCCGGATATGATTTCCGGCAATATATGCGCTCTTCAATTGCCAGGAGAATTCAAGCTCGTCTTAGCAGGGATCGGCTGCCCAGCATAACAAGTCTCACAGAAAAGGTTATACATGAAGAGGGGTACCTGCAAAAGGTACTGAGCGATTTTTCAATCAATGTGACAGAAATGTTCCGGGACCCTTCTTTTTTTAAGGCTTTTCGGAATGAGGTTGTCCCGGTGCTCAGGGAATTGCCGGAGATCAGAATTTGGCATGCAGGCTGTTCGACTGGGGAAGAAGCTTACTCCATGTCTATTTTAATGGAAGAAGAGGGGCTGGGAGAGCGAACGAAGATTTATGCCACAGACATCAATGAAAAGGTGCTTAAAAAAGCAGAGAGCGGAATAATCCCGCTGCAAAAAATGCAGCTCTATACAAAGAACTACATTATGGCAGGCGGAAAAAAATCCTTTTCTGAATACTATACAACCGATTGTGAAGCGGCTTATTTGAATGCATCCCTGCTTGATCGAATGGTTTTTGCCCAGCATAATCTGGTGACTGATGGCTCCTTTAATGAGTTTCATGTGATTATGTGCCGCAATGTGATGATCTATTTTAATACAGACCTGCAAAGCCACGTTTTTAATCTTTTTAATGAAAGCCTCAGCATGGGAGGGTTTCTGGGGCTTGGCAGCAAGGAAGCGCTGCGGATGGAATACCCGGTATTCGAAGAAATCAACCTGCAGGAAAAGATATTCAGGAAGGTTTCTCATGTAAAATAAAACAGAGTGCGGTCCCCATTTTTGAGGGACTGCACTCTGTTTTTATGTAAAAAATATGTATTCATCCTAATCTGCCTGAATAAGAACAATACACATATCATCATCAGCGCTTGCCTGCTGCTGCTTAGTCAGTATCATATCGATTGGCTCTGCTGTTCTGGCTGCATTCCAGTGAAACGATGCGAAGCGCTGAAGATACTCACATGGATTGAGATTATTCTGCTCTACAGCTTCTTCCACCCCGTCTGTAAACAAGAGCAGCTGAATGGAATCTGTATAGGGAATTGTTTCTTTTTGTATCGAAATATCTTCAAAAAAGCCGACTGCACACATATTACTGGATAACCTGACCATCTCATCTTTGTCTACAAGCGCATATCCCGCTGGATGTCCGGCATTTACATACTCGATTGTTTTGTCTTTTTTATTAAGGACGAGGTAAATAGCTGTAAAATAATATGGAATTCGCTGATTGCGCTGGTTAAGGGAATTCATCCACCGATTTAGTTCGTTCATGACGTATTCAGGATCACTGCATGTTCTGATGGCATCTCTGAGAACAGAAGAGATAAACATGCATACAAGAGAAGCAGAAATTCCGTGGCCCATCATATCCAGCTGTATGGCAGCATAGCGATGTTCATCTATCTGGTGCCAGTAATACATATCTCCTGCAAGTTTGTTGGCTGGCAGGTAGGAAGCCTTTAACAGTGTATGTTCATGATAAATCGGTTCGCTCAGCATGCTGGTTTGTACCTGCATGGATAAATCCAGTTCATTCCTGATTTTATTTTCCTGCTCCTTATGCCAGTCCTTCTCATATTTAAGCCTTAAGGCAGCACGAATGCGGGCAAGCAGTTCCGTCTTATTAATGGGCTTCATTACATAATCGGTCCCGCCCGCATCAAGAGCTTCTGCAACTTTATTTGAGTCCTCCAATGCAGTTACAAAAATCACTGGGATATCCTTCAAATGTGGAATTTGCTGAAGCCGGCGGCATGCTTCAATTCCATCCATTTCCGGCATCATTATATCCATCAGAATCACGTCTGCTTTTATATCAGCTGAAAAAGGTGAATATCCCTGGAGATGCTGAAACATATCCTTTGCAGAAGAAAACGTTAAATGCTCTTTATACCCTGCGCGTTTTAATATATGTTGAATTACAAATAAGTTGGCTTGGTTATCGTCCACAACTAGGATTCCCATAGACTTTTTCCCTTCCTGTGTTTTACGATTTAATTCTTTATATAAATATCCTTAACATATACCCTATTGCAGGAGAGTGAAAACCACTAATTTGATCATTTTTTGCTTTAGTTAATCCCAAAAAATAAACAGTAAGTGTAAGCGCTTTCCTTTGTTTTCTTAAAATAATATTATTTAACGGTGTATTCATAAAAAACAAGTAAAAATATTATATTCGGATATTATAATGTGTTTTTAAGATGAACATTTGTTTTTGTAGGGTGGAATTTTCTCTTGATTTCTGTGAGGATAAGAGTAAAATAAAGATTAAATTTTCAGAGATTGGGAGATGTCAGAATGAAAGTGGTGAAGTTCGGAGGATCTTCTTTAGCATCAGGAAAGCAAATCGAGAAGGTATTCAATATTGTAATTGCGGATCCAGAGCGGAAGATCATTGTTGTCTCGGCTCCTGGAAAGCGATTTTCAGAGGATGACAAGGTTACTGATTTATTAATCGCATGTGCAGAGAAACGGATTCAGGGGGAAGCTGCAGATGGTTTGGCTGAAGCTGTATTGGATCGGTATGGCCAAATCGCTGATGAATTAGAGCTTGGTCCGGAAATTAAAGATATCATCAGGGAGGACCTTATTGCGAGGCTTTCCAGTGATACGCATGATCCTGAAGTTTTCATGGATTTGATCAAAGCGAGTGGTGAAGATAACAACGCTAAGCTTGTAGCAGCCTATTTTCAGCAGCAGGGAATAGAAGCAAGATATGTGAGCCCGAAGGAAGCAGGATTGCTTGTCAGTCCGGAGCCCGGCAATGCTCAGGTCCTTCCTGAAGCATATGACAAGCTGCTTGCATTAAGGGAGCAGGACGGGATCATCATTTTTCCGGGTTTCTTTGGATATAGCACGGATGGCAAGGTCTTCACATTTTCTAGAAGCGGATCGGATGTGACAGGCTCCATTTTGGCTGGTGCAGCCAAGGCGGATTTATATGAAAACTTTACAGATGTGGATGCGGTCTATTCGGTAAATCCCTTTATTGTAGAAAGCCCTAAAGAAATCAAAGAATTGACATACCGGGAAATGCGGGAGCTTTCCTATGCAGGCTTTACTGTCCTGCATGATGAAGCGCTTGTACCGGCATTTCGGGCTGGAATTCCTGTGCAGATAAAAAATACCAATAATCCGTCTGCTCCCGGCACCAGGATTGTGAACGAGCGGGATAACACGAACGGACCTGTGATCGGGATTGCCAGTGATCAGGGATTCTGCAGCATCTATGTCGGCAAATACTTAATGAACAGGGAAGTCGGCTTTGGGAGGAGGCTGCTGACCATTTTGGAAGAGTATGGCCTCAGCTATGAGCATACACCATCAGGAATTGATGACATCTCCATTATCCTGCGGGAAAACCAATTTACTGATGGGATGGAGGAAGAAATTCTGAGCCGCATACAGCATGAGCTTCATGCAGATGAAGTGAAAATTCAGCACAGCCTTTCACTAATTATGGTGGTTGGAGAGGGGATGCGCCAGAACATCGGAACAATGGCCCGTGCCTCCAAAGCTCTCGCTAAAGCAAAAGTAAATATGGAAATGATCAATCAGGGCTCCTCTGAAGTGAGCATGATGTTCGGCGTCCAGGCAGTGGATGAGGTACGTGCGGTACAGGCGCTTTATAATGAGTTTTTTGCTGCGGTGGCAGCGGTGTGATCATTTTGTGAAGGTAAATCTGTTTAAACGAAAAGAGCCAAAGTAAATAGGCTATATATGCAAATCAATCAAACGTTTGATTGAAAAAGCTTGGGGCATTAGCCTCGGGCTTTATTTTTTTGGAATGAAAAATCTTAAGATAATCAAAATAAGAAGGAAACTTTTTCAATTTGGAAGGAGAAAAGGATATGAAGAAATTACTGATCATAGGAATAATGCTGCTCATGCCCCTGAATATGCTGACAGCACCGGGCAGTGCAGCTGCACAAAAACCGTGTCTCACCCAATCAGAGGTTAAATTTGAAAACGAATTCCGCAAGCTTTGGATCGACCATGTATTATGGACAAGCAACTATATTACAAGTGCCTCAACTGCCGGAGCAGAGGATCAGAAGCAGGTATTGGCCCGCCTGCTTAGAAATCAGGAGGACATAGGAAATTCCATTAAGCCTTATTACGGCGAAGCTGCAGGAGCTAAGCTGACAGAACTTCTTAAAGAGCATATTGTCATTGCGGGTGATATTGTAGAGGCAGCTAAGAGCGGGCAGGGAGCAAAGGTGAACCAGCTGAACAAAAAATGGTATCGCAATGCCGATGATATCGCTGCTTTTCTAAGCGGAGCCAATCCAAATCTGAAAAATGAAGATGTGAAAAAACTGCTTTATAAGCATTTAGAATTAGTAACAGATGATCTGACAGCAAGTCTTGTTAAGGATTGGGAAGCAAGAATTGTTTCGATTGATGAGGGAGTGTCGCATATTATTATGATGGCAGATGTCATTTCTGATGCGGTTGTTAAGCAATTCCCGGACAAATTTAAAGGGTAATTAAAAGAGGCTTCAGCTTTGCTGGAGCTTCTCTATTTTTTCCTTTGACAAAGCAGCATGTCTCATTATAAGCTATTTAGCGTGCCGAAAAAAATAATGTAAATTTTTCACATATAGAAGGAGGGGTATCCGTTTTGTCAGGGGATCAGAAGAAAAAGATGATCATTTTGATGATCAATATGTTTATTGCAATCGGAAGCTTTGGGATTATCATTCCGATTTTGCCGGCTTATCTGGAATCCATCAATCAGGGAGGAACGGCAGCAGGCCTGATGATTGCCATTTTTGCGGGTGCCCAGCTGATTTTTTCTCCCATTGCAGGGAAGTGGGCTGACCAGTACGGCCGCAGAAAGATGATTATTTACGGGTTAGCTGGTTTGACATTATCCATGCTGGTCTTTTATGCAGTAGATTCCATTTGGCTGCTATACTTTTCACGTGTTATTGGTGGCGTTGGAGCTGCCTTGCTGATTCCAGCCATTTTTGCTTACATTGCTGATATTACTACCATGGAGCAGCGTGCAAAAGGGAATGGCCTTGTATCAGCTGCGATGTCACTTGGAATTGTGGTTGGACCTGGAATTGGCGGGTTTTTGGCAGACTTCGGCCTGAAAATGCCGTTTTTGATCTCAGCGCTAGTATCTCTAGTGGCTGTTCTATTCTCCATTGTCCTCCTCGAAGAAAGCAGCACTTTGCAGACAGTGCCGGGTGAGATGCCTGAAGAGGAACCGATGGTCAAGAAACTGGCCATGTCCGTTAAGAAGCCATATTTTATTCCGCTTGTCATTACATTGGTGATGAGCTTTGGACTAATGGCGTATGAATCAGTGCTGGGGCTCTACCTTGATAATGAGTTTGCTGCTACTCCGCAGGAAATTGCCATTATGGTGACTTCAACGGGTGTCATTAGTGTTATTGTTCAGTTATTCGTAGTCGATCGGGTGGTTAATAAATTCGGAGAGGGAAAGGTATTGAATATCTTTTTGGCTGTTGCCGCGTCAGGATTCCTAGTTTCACTGTTTGCAGGCAGCTATGCACTTTTCTTCGTTATTTCGCTGATCATTTTCCTTGCAACTTCCATTCTGCGCCCGGTTTTAACCACGCTAATCTCAAAAATGGCCGGTAATGAACAGGGGTTTGCGATGGGAATGAACAATGCTTATATGAGCATTGGAAACGTTCTGGGGCCAACGATTGCCGGTGTGCTTTACGATGTACGGATAACCTATCCGTTTGTTCTCGGTCTGGCCTTATTGATTGTTACGTTATTTATCACGGTTGCATGGCAAAAAAGGGAGCCAAAACCGAAGGCTGCTGTGTAAAAAAGCTTGGAGACATTGTCTTCAAGCTTTTCTTTTTCCCAAAGGAAATCAGCTATAAATACAGGCTGAGAATTGTGGCAATTTTGTGAAAGAAACCTAGTTCGATTGACATAAGTTAAAAAATATATTATTCTGAAAATAACAAAAATATTGAGCGAATGACGGCTGCGGGAGAGAGCATACAGTAGCCACCGAAGGAGCAAGCTTCAAAAATACCCTTGAAGCCAATCTCTCAGGTAGACAGAACCTCAGTCGGACGCATCTCTGGAGAGCGCGCATGGACTATGCGACACCAAAGGGGTCAAACTCTCAGGTAAAAGGACAGAGAAGGGGGATAAAGAAGCCGCCTTTTTTCTGTCCTTTTTATATGGATGGCAAGGCAGTTGGAGGAATCTAGATGAATATAAATGTTAACGCAAACCGGGCGACATTGCTGATATCCTGTCCAGAGAGGCCAGGCATCATCTCCACAGTCTCTAACTTTCTGCTGGAGCATAACGCGAACATTGTGCATTTTGACCAGCACACAACCGATCCGCTGGCAGGCATCTTCTTCATGCGGATTGAATTCGATATGAATCATTTTGATGAGTCCTTTTCAAAACTGAAAGAAGATCTGCCTGAGATGGCCAGGGAATACTCTATGGAGTGGAAGCTGAGCGGCAAAGGCGAGCGCAAGCGGATGGCCATATTTGTTTCTAAAATGGATCACTGTCTGCTCGAGCTGCTGTGGCGATGGAAATCAAAGGAGCTTGAAGTGGATATTCCCTTAGTGATCAGCAATCACCCTGACATGAGGGAAGTGGTGGAGGGTTTTGGAATACCATATCATCATGTTCCGATTACGCCGGATACTAAAGCGGAAGCTGAGCAAAAGGCGGTTGAGCTGCTGGATGGAAAAGCGGATTTCATTGTGCTTGCGAGATATATGCAGATTCTTTCACCAAGCTTTATTTCCAAATATCCAAACAGGATTATCAATATCCATCACAGCTTTCTGCCGGCCTTCGTGGGAGCCAATCCTTATGCCCGGGCGTTTAACCGCGGAGTCAAGCTGATTGGGGCAACCGCCCATTATGTAACAAATGATTTGGATGAAGGGCCGATCATTGAGCAGGATGTCCAGCGGGTTAACCACCGGCACACTGCACAGGATCTCAAAATTGCCGGCAGGCATGTGGAGAGGCAGGTCCTCGCACAGGCAGTCGCCTGGCATGTGGAAGACAAAGTCATAGTGCATGGTAATAAGACGATTGTTTTTTAAGCGGCACTGAAAAAAAGATCTTGCATCCAGAAAGATTACCATCATGAAAGAAGGTGAGCAGAAATGAAAAAGAAAAAATTATCAATGCTTGAAATGATAAAGGTTAATAGAGAAGAACTTTTAAAAGATCGCCGTGAGCTTGAGAAGATCGAAAAAAAAATAGACGATAAATATGCAAAAGCACAGTAAGAAAGTACACCCGGCCTGGGAATAAAACAGGCCGGGTTTTTAAATGAATTAAAAACGCCCAGGGAATCCCCGGGCGCCTACTCTTTATTTTTGTCTGAAGAAATCTGTGAAAGCATGATACATTTCCATCCCCTGATAAAAGAACAGGCTGGAAGCTGTTAATGAAAATAACCCAATCATTAAAAATCTAATCCACATTATGTCTTCCTCCTTTAATTGTTTTGCTGGACAATTAAGGAGCTTGAATGACATAATTCGCCTCGTAGAAAATTGGAGTATAAAGTATCTTTTTCCTGCGGGCGATGTGCAGAGCACTATATACAAAAAGGATAACTGTCAGGATTGTAATGGATAAAGAGATGATATCCAACGTGAAGATATGCTTTTTGGGATCATCTTTTAATAGGAAGCTCTCGGTAAAGTCCGAAACTGTTACCGCTTTGCTTTGGTCCATCGGAATGTCATTATAATGGACTCCAGGGTATTGGGTAATGAGAAAGGATAAAAACACAGACAGCAGTAAAAGTGGCATTACCTGACGTTTCGTCATTCCCTCACCCCTTTTCAAGATTATAACTATCATCATAACCACTATTTATAGATTAGTAAACTAAAAGAATCTGACAGGATTCGTTAATATTCTATGTTTATATTGTAAAAAAATCTGGGGCAAAAGGTGCGGGAATACAAAGGATTGTTGACCGCAAATATAGATTATAGGCTGTATGAACAACCAATCCTTACAAAAGTCCTGATAAAATAGGCAGAGAATCTATTTTCTTCCTTTACATGTCTTCATATTACTTTAAAAAACACCTCTTATAATCAATTGTGAATCCATGTTAAGAGGTGAAGAAAATGAACAATGAGAGATCGATTGATGATTTAATCAGGAAATTTAATGAAGAGAACCTGAAGAGGGACATTGACCGCCGGAGCTTTCTATCTGGTGCAGGGAAAATAGCCGGTTTTTCGCTGGCGCTGGCTATGGCGCAATCTTTAGGGGTGGGTAATCTAACGGTTGATGCTGCGCCTAAGTTCAGCAAATACCCTTTTACGCTCGGTGTCGCATCAGGAGATCCTCTTTCGGACAGTGTGGTTTTATGGACAAGGCTAGCACCCGATCCGCTTAATGGAGGCGGGATGCCAAATCATGCTGTACCAGTCAAATGGGAACTTGCTGCAGATGAACACTTCCGAAAAGTTGTTAAACGCGGAACAGAAATTGCGGTGCCGGATTTGGCGCATTCAGTGCACGTGGAGGCAGAAGGCTTAATGCCGGACACTGTCTATTATTATCGTTTTAAAAGCGGCAATGAACTAAGCCCAATCGGCAAAACAAAGACACTTCCGCCTGCGGGTGCCAAAGTTTCAGGGCTATCATTTGCATTTGCTTCATGTCAGCAGTATGAACATGGATTTTTTACAGCCTATCAGCATATGGCAAAGGAAAATTTGGATTTTGTCATTCACCTTGGCGACTACATATATGAATATGGACCAAATGAATATATTTCACCAACAGGAAACGTCCGCCACCATAGCGGACCGGAAATTATCTCTATAGAAGATTACAGGAATCGCCATGCCCAGTATAAAACTGATCCGCATCTGAGAGAAGCTCATGCTGCTTTCCCTTGGGTGGTCACTTGGGATGACCACGAGGTGGAAAATAACTATGCAGCAGGGATTCCGGAAAAGGGCCAGTCAGCTGAAGCATTTATTAAACGCAGGGCAGCCGCTTATCAGGCATATTATGAGCACATGCCGCTCCGGTTATCTTCCATGCCAAATGGTGATGGTATGCAATTGTATAGGGAGTTCAGCTATGGCAGCCTGGCGTCATTCCTTGTGCTTGATTCCCGGCAATATCGGGATGACCAGGCAAATGGTGATGCAGCCGCATACACCGGATTCGCTTGATCCAGCCCGGACTCTCCTTGGCAAGGAACAGGAACAATGGGTTGAAAGCAATCTAAGCAGATCTAATGTGCATTGGAATGTACTGGCACAGCAGGTGTTCTTTGCCCAGAGAAATTTCGGGACAATTGCTTCGCCGAAGTTCAGCATGGATGCATGGGATGGATACCCTGCTGCCCGGCAGCGTTTGGCTGATTTTGCTGCTTCAAACAATATCGGAAACCTGATTGTCCTGACTGGGGACGTTCATGCAAGCTGGGCTTCCAATATTCTCACAGACTATAATGATCCAAATGCAAAGCTGATTGGTGCCGAATTTGTCGGAACCTCTATCACATCAGGAGGGAACGGATCAGATGTGAGAGCAGATACGGAAAAGACGCTTGCAGAGAATCCGCATATTAAGTTCTTTAATAATTATAGAGGCTATGTCCGCTGCCGGGTAACAGCAGAGCAATGGCGTGCGGATTATCGGGTTCTTCCATTCGTAACAGAGCCTGGAGCGGATATTTCAACAAGAGCATCATTTGTTTTTGAAAAAGATCAGGCTGGCTTGAAGCAGGTATCGGCATCTGCTGTACCTCAGGGGGCTGGAATCTCTTCTGAGGTGGAAGAAGATCGCCATCGTGCCCATACCCGGGCACATGAAAAGCAACTTAAAAAACAGCGTGAAAAAGTATTACATTAAAGCGATGGTGAGAAGATGATATCCAACATTGGCATTCCAGGCTTAATTCTTGTTCTTGTCATTGCCTTGATCATATTTGGGCCATCCAAGCTTCCCGAGATTGGGCGGGCATTTGGGCGGACATTAACTGAGTTTAAAAGCGCGGCAAAGGACTTAGTGTCAGATGAGGGAAAGAATGAAGAGAAAAAACCGGTACTTTCAGCTCTGAAAAAAGAAAAATAGGGAATAAAAATACAGGCGCAAATTAGCCTGTATTTTTATTGTGTGTTAACCTGTGAAACATTTCACATAATGTTCATTTTTGAATAATCCACTGGAATGAAAAGTATAATATATTAATACTGTACTTATATTGTTTATATAATTTTAAATGCCATCAAGGAGGCACAATAAACCATGAAAAAAATATTTCAGTTATTATTAATATCAGGCTTAGTCATGACACCTTTTTTTACAAGCGCTCATGTGAAATGGTTCACGAATGTGGCGCCTCAAAAGGAAACCATTGAAAATATATTATCACCTCTATTTATGGGACTGGCCCTGGCGGCTGCGATTGTCCTTGCGCTATTGACATTGATTATCCCAAGGACATCCCAATGGGCCAAAGTCAAAAAGCTGGATGACTGGCTCTCAGGGTTCCGCAAATACAGCAGATATATCCTGAAGTATGGAACTGCTGCGGCGTTAATCATCCAGGTAACGAACGGAACATTGTTTGCGCCTGAATTTCATTTAACCAGCACGATTGCTATGATATTAACATGGGCAACGATTGGCTTTCTGCTAATTCCGCATCATATTTCAACAAAGGCCGGGGCTGTTATTTTACTGGGACTGTTTGTGTACGTTACCATGCAGAATGGCATTTTCCATATGCTTGATTATGGATATTATGTAGCTATTATTGGAGTCCTGCTGGTCGGCAGCACGAAGCTGGAGAAGGTTGGATTTCCATTCTTATATTTGGGCACAGGTTTATCTTTATGCTGGGTGGCTGTTGAGAAATGGGTATATCCAAGCATGTCTCTGGATATTGTGGCCAATCACGGAGTCCCGACATTCGGCTTTGCACCTGCTGCATTCGTTGTTATGGCTGCATTCATTGAGTTTGTAGTCGGTTACCTTCTTGTAGTAGGAATTCTTAACCGTGTAGTTGGCTTCGTGGTGACTGTTATTTTCATCACTACCACAATGCTGTTTGGCATGACAGAAGTGATCGGGCATTTTATGATCCATATTGTGCTGATTATTTTCATCATTGAAGGGGTGTCTTTCTATAACCCGCCGATCAAGCTGCATAAAACTAAAGCAGATCAATTTGTGTTTGTATTCCTGAACTTTATTTTCGTCCTTGCGACATTCATTTTAATTTATTACCGATTTGCATAAGCATTGACATTTTGAACAAATTGGAATATGATTAATTTAAATAGTTGAATAGTTTCTCCTAAAGGGGAGTAGCTTTTACAGCAGAGTCGTCATTTCGGAGTTAAGAGCTCCCGGCTTTGTTGGCAACCTAAACGTTGTTAGCAAGACCTTTGCCTGTTTCGGGTAAAGGTCTTTTTGTTTTTTTAAAACCTTTACCGCTTGCTGGTAGAGGTTTTTTTATTGCCTGATATAGCTTGGCAATGAAAATCCTCAATCGACATAACTGCAGGGAAACAGCGCGAAGCTTTCAATACTTAAAAAATAGAAGGAAAGGAGACCGAAATGAAAAAAGCTAAGATATCTTTTGCTGAATTAATTAAGAAAAACAAAGAAGAGCTGCTGAGAGATCAAGCAATGCTTGAGAAAATTGAAAAGCGTTTAGACGAAAAATACACAAAGGTGAAATGAGGGAGGGTGCTTAGATGGAATTATCACTAATACTTGAGTATGGATGGGTGCTGCTGCTGCTTGTGGCGCTGGAGGGTTTATTGGCTGCTGATAACGCGCTGGTGCTGGCGATTATGGTTAAGCATCTTCCGGAGGAGCAGAGGAAAAAAGCATTATTCTACGGATTGGCAGGAGCCTTTGTTTTCCGCTTTGGATCTTTATTTGCGATTTCTTATTTAGTTGACGTATGGCAGGTTCAGGCGATTGGAGCACTGTATCTTCTGTTCATTGCGGCTAATCATATATTAAGAAAGTTTCTTGTGAAAAAAGGCGAGGAAGAAGCAGAGATCACGAAACCAAAAAAACAATCAGGCTTTTGGCTGACGGTTTTTAAAGTAGAACTTGCTGATATTGCTTTCGCTGTAGACTCTATTCTGGCAGCGGTCGCCCTGGCTGTTGCTCTTCCGGATTCAGGACTTGGCCATGTAGGCGGGCTTGACGGCGGAAAGTTCTTTGTCATCTTTGCCGGCGGTATGATCGGATTGATTATTATGCGTTTTGCTGCAAACCTCTTTGTGGATCTTCTTCACAGGAGACCTGGACTTGAGATTGCAGCGTTTGGTATTGTCGGATGGGTTGGTGTTAAACTGGCTGTCTACACAATGTCCCATCCGGCGCTGGCCATCCTGCCAGAAGGATTTGCCAAGTCGGCCGGATGGAAAGTTACTTTCTATGCAGTCTTAATTGGTATTGCGTTAGCTGGATGGTTCCTTTCCAAGGAAAAACAGGAAATGCCAGCAGAGGAAAAAGCAAGCTGATCAAGCAGGGCGGGGTTTTTCCGCCCTGTTTTTTTAATGAGCACTATTCAATCAAACGTTTGATTGAATACCCATGAGCCCGGCGCTAGCTTGCCATTCTTCTTTCAGGATGCTCATTTCTATTAAGCTCCAATAATCATTTTTAACTTTATTGGTCTGCCTGAGAAGTCCTTCTTTTTGGAAACCTGCCTGCTCGTAAATCTTAATAGCAGGGAGATTAAAATCAAAAACCCCGAGACTGACTCTCTTTAATTTTAGCTCCTGGAAGGCTAAGTTCAGGATTTGATGAATCATTTCTGAAGCATACCCTTTCCCCCGTGCTGCGGAGTGGATGAAAACCTTGCCAACCCTCGCAGTTTCGTTGACACGGTCTACTCTTCCAAGGGAAATATGACCGATGATTTCATCGTTTGCCATAACTTTGCAGATATAATCCGAGCTGGTTTCCAGATTCGCAGAGCGTATATACTTAGCAAGCTGCACATGATCAAGCGGGAATTCGAAATGAGCACCGCTCCACTGAACCATTAATTCCGGTGTGCTGATCCAGCTGATGAGCAAATCGAAATCTTTTTCTGTAAAAGGTTCTAATTTTACCATGGTAATCTCCTTTTTATTAATCATCTGATTGTGCTGTTTTTTTATCTATTTTACAGGATTCAGGAAAAATCCTTCTAAAGTATGCTTTAAATATTAGTAATGAGCACATATTAATTTTGAGAACTATAAGGAAGGAGCAAATGAATTGACCAGAAGGGATGAGCAAAATAAAAAACAGGCACAAGGTCCAAAAGAGGAGAGGGAGCTTGTCAATGAGTTTGGAAAATATAAGGGGGATCAGCCGGTTCCGCAGCCTAAGGATTATGATGAGATCGAATACTAAATCAATTAATTCACAATGATCATAAAGGAAAAAAGAGACCCTGCCAAGAGGTCTCTTCAAATATTACTCACGTCCATCATAATCAAAAACACGTTTATCCAAGTAGACATGGAAGAACCATTCACCTGCACCTATCAAAAGAGCCGAGATAAATGCCGCCATTGCCAAGTCGTCTTTCCCTGATGCCATTAATTCGCTTAAAAGCCAGATGACAACAAAGCTTAAACCAATGTCAGATAAGGTTGCAATGGTATTCCTTTTCGTATGCTCTGTTTCATCACCGGACATACGGAATATCATCATATCCCCAATTACATAAGCCCCTAGAGTGAGAATGAAACTAATAATAAGTGTTTCCGTAAAGCTGATATCAAAAATTCCAGTTAAAATAATTCCCAGCACAGCTGTAATCATAACAAATTTAATCAATATCGCTTTAATATGCTCCATGTTGAAATCCTCCCTCTTGATTTTTGTAACTATACCCGAAGGAAGGGGGGATAATCATTAGATTACAAGAAAATTGGAGGTCTGGATATCTGATCCTTGTCGGATAAATCAGGCAATCTGTGTGACTGAGAGGGTCTAAAAGAGAAACAAAAGACTCACATAGAAGAGATGCAGCTATATGATTTTCTAAAGAGGAAATATGGACAGCCAATACCGCAAAGGTTATTTCATCATTTTTATATTCACATACCCAAGTAAAATGACATAGCCCACCAGCAAAATGGGAAAAAGTATCTGGGCATCCGGATGGTTTATGAAACCTCCGGCTATCAGCAAAAGCCCCATTACTAAATTGTATATGCCTATAATCTTTGCCAGTTTATCTTTATCACTGACCCTTTGCTGATTGAACCCCGACAAAAGCCATGTCTGCTTTTTTACTCCGATCAAAAATGCAAGAATTAACAGGACTGCTCCGATAATAATAAAATGCTGATTCATGAAAACTCCTCCTTATCTTCTTTTTATAATGACTGGAACGATATAAAAACCTAAAAATAATGTAATGACTAAATACCAGATTAAAAGTTCAATATTAATCGATATGTTATTTAATATTTGGCTGGAGATGATGAGATAGCTCAGGAGGAGGACAAGGGCCCCAGAGTAGACATATAGAGAGCACTGCAAAATATTGAGGTTCACCCTTTCATCGTACTCCAGTTCTTCCTTGGCCTCCTTTCTTTTAATCCTTAGCCATTTGAAGCCGCCAACGCTTATGGACAATCCGGCGACAAACCCCCATTGAATATTGTCTGTCATAAGTGTAATAGCTAGAAAAGCAAGAAAAGCTCCTAAACAGATAGTCCAGCTGTTTACATTCATTACATTTCCTCCTTTAATGGTTCTCATCAATCCAAAACAGCTCATCTAAAGGTGTTTCCAAGTGTTTGCTGATTAAGAGGCAGACACGTATGGTCGGGTTGTATTTTTGTGCTTCAATCAAATTCATCGTTTGCCGGGTTACGCCAACAAGCTTTGCAAGTTCTCCCTGAGTTAAACGCTCTTTTTCAATGCGTACAAGCTTTACCTTGTTTTTTATAGTGAACTCTTTCAAGTGCCTCACTCATTTCCTTTTCTTACCTTTATTGTAATATATATTTGCAAAAAGTAAAATATATATTACATTTTTTTCGAAAAAAAGCCTCTGCAGGCTTAGAATCTACTTAAGCAAGATCTGATAATTCTTTTACGATATGCTCTATAGCGTATTCCCTATATTATTGATAGCTGCGAAAATCCCCGATGCTTTGGCAACCACCTGATCCTGATCGTTATAAATCAGGCAATCCGTGTGGCTGAGGCTTCTTCCTCTTTTCACAAGGTGAGCATCTGCAACAAGATATTCCCCTGTGGCCCCCTTTAAGAAACTGACCTTCAAATCAGCGGTGACCACGGATTGCATCTGGTTTTCATCCGGCTCGAAAATATTCCCCATTGCTACATCCGCAAGAGTGGAAATGATCCCTCCATGCACCAGTCCGGCGCTGTTAATAAAGAGAGGCTGGATGGGCAAAGTGACTTTCATTTTGCTTTCATTGATTCTTTCGTAATGGAATTTCAGGAATTCATCAAAAGGCTGTTTGATTAGCATTTGCTACACTCCAATTTCTTTTAGTTAAAATGGTTATTCCCGATTTTTTGTGAAATCCCTGCTAATTTGCAGAGAAGAGGCTCCAAAATTATTACATGGTTTCTTAAAATCAAAAAAAGTGATATTATTTTCAATAAATTCAAAAAAAGGCGGGGCTGGAAGATGGCAAAAGTAGAGAATATTAGTTTCGCAGAAAATTTTCCTATTTCATTTAAGGAACTGGAAGAAGAAGCAGAGAAAGTGATGGGGGCTGGCGGATTTGGCTATGTCCAATCAGGAGCCGGCGGGGAAGAAACGCTGAAAAAGAATATCGAATCCTTTGCAAAATACTCAATTGTTCCGAGAATGCTGAGGGATGTTTCATTGCCGGATATAAGTGTGAATTTATTTGGTAAAACGTATCCTTATCCAGTATTCCTTGCGCCGATTGGAATGCAGCGGCTTGAACACAGTGAGGGTGAGCTGGCATCTGCCCGGGCGGCAGCTTCGTTTGGAGTTCCTTTTATTCAGAGCACAGTATCCAGTTATTCCATTGAAGAAATTGCAAAGGCAACAGATTCGAGTCCAAAATGGTTCCAATTATATTGGTCCAATTATGAAGAAGCCTCCTTCAGCATGGTTCGCCGTGCGGAGAAAGCAGGGTATGAGGCAATTGTGTTAACGGTTGATACGGTGATGATGGGATGGAGGGAAGCTGATCTAAGAAACAATTTTTCCCCGTTAAAGATTGGCTATGGAAAAGCAAATTATGAAAGCGATCCAGTCTTTATGGCTTCTCTCCAGGACGGCGATGTCGTACAGGCAATCCTTGATAATATTCATCATCCAACATTAAGCTGGGAGCATATTTCCAGATTAAAAGAGAAAACCAGCCTGCCGATTTTATTAAAGGGCATTCTCCACCCTGAAGATGCCAGGCTGGCCGTTGAAAGAGGGATAGACGGAATCATTGTCTCTAATCATGGCGGCAGACAGCTTGATGGAGTGATTGCGGCGATTGATGCGCTTGAACCGATCGCGAAGGAAGTTAAAGGAAGGATTCCAGTATTGTTTGACAGCGGCATTCGACGAGGTTCAGATGTGGTTAAAGCTCTGGCACTTGGAGCTGACGCCGTTTGTCTGGGACGGCCGTATGTGTACGGCTTGGCCATTGGCGGGGAGGATGGAGTTGAAAAAGTGCTTGCCAACTTTATAGAAGAAACAAAAGTGTCGCTTTCTCTGGCAGGGGTGGGGAGCTTAAAGGATATTGCTGGTCTGCAGTTAATTCGATAAAGCATTCTAACAAAAGCTTGGCATGTTGACAGTTAAGACTGTGTTTATTACTATACCTATAGGGGTACATGATTAATATGCCAATACTAAAGGAGATGCAGTCATGTTCGATTACACAGCTGAAACCGAAAAATCAATTGAAGAAGCGATATCCTCACTGGAAGGAAGTCTGAAGGACGAAAAGTTTGGAGTTCTATGGCAGTTTAATGTTCAGGAGAAGCTGCAGGAAAAAGGCCTGGAATATAACGAGGCATTCCATGTGTTAGAGGTTTGTAATCCGAATGAAGCACATCGCGTTTTAACACAGAATAAAATGGCCGGCTACTTCCTGCCTTGTAAAATTGTCGTTTATGAAGACAAGGGCAAAACGAAAATTGGGATGCCTAAGCCGACAAGTATGATTGAGCTAATCAATGACGAATCTGTTCAAAGCTTCGCAGCAGAAATTGAAGAGCGCTTAATCCAGTGCATCAGGAAAAGTATATAAGTTAAAAGTTTGATGACAGTGCCGGAATAATTTGTTAAGCTTGAAACAGCTTATCAAATTAAATATCTATGTAACTACTAGGGGTGCCCCGAATGTGCGGGCTGAGAGGAAAGCGCTTATAGCTTTCCGACTCTTATGGACCTGATCTGGTTAATGCCAGCGGAGGGAAGTAGGATTTGACAATCTGTCGATTCATATACTTAAACCAAGCCGGGTCCTTTGTGGGGATCCGGCCTTTTTGTATACATACTTCTCATCCTGATAAGCAATCAGGCTGCCCTTTTAGAAAGGAGGTTTAGATGAAAAGAACCCGATTGTTAACTACTATGGCTTTATTTACGGCGATTGGGACACTGGGATCCCATTTGCTCTGGTTCCCGGCAGGTATAGCCAAAGCCTATCCGGTCCAGCATGCGGTGAATGTATTGGCCGCGGTGACGCTTGGCCCCTTGCCTGCAGCAGGCGTCGCTTTTATGATTGCTTTGCTTCGTAATCTGCTTGGATTCGGGACGCTGCTTGCGTTTCCAGGCGGCATGATCGGTGCGTTTTTGGCTGGTGTCCTTTATTTGAAATTCGGCCGGAAAATATGGGCTGTAGTGGGAGAGGTGGTGGGCACCGGCATAATCGGTGCATTGTTTGCCGTTCCATACGCAAAGTTTCTCATGGGCAGTGCAGCTGGTGCATTCTTCTTTGTGCCGCCGTTTCTGGTCAGCAGCATTGCCGGTGCGTCGATAGGCTGGATAGTATTAGCGAAGGTTAAAGAGAAGAATTTGGTTCAGAATATGTGATGATTTTGGGCTGGTAAAGCTAGTTGAGTAAGCAGGTAAGCGAGTGCAGCATAGCAACCTGACTTTATGAGCATTTTCAAGAGTTATGGGCAAAATTCAAAATTTATGAGCGAAAACATCAAGTTAGACAATCGATAAAAAATAATTAATAATGTGAGAAAACTGCTAGGGGCGCTACGGCTGAGATAAGGAGCTTTTCCTTTGTCCCTTGGAACCTGATCTGGATAATGCCAGCGCAGGGAAGCAGTGAGGACCTCAATATAAATCCTCATGCTTTTTCCCCGGCAGCTTCTGTATTTAATTAAGGAGGCTATTTTTTATGACTTTTTCAGAGATACTGCGCAAGGAAAATGAAGATTTGTTTCAGCTGATATTTGAACATCCATTTGTCCAGGGTATCGGGAGAGGGGATGTGCCGAAAGAGGCACTGGCTCATTACATTAAAGCGGACTTTGAGTATTTGAATGCGTTCATGCATATTTATGGGATTGCCATTTCAAAGTCTGCAGAGCGTAAGGATATTGCTTATTTTAATCAGCAAATAGAATTCGTATTGAACAGCGAAGTACATCCCCACCATAATTTTTGCCAGCAGATTGGCGTGGATTACGAAGCATTGCAGGGTTATCCGCTCCCGCCAACAGCTGATCATTATGTTAAGCACATGATGTATCATGCCCACACAGGCGGCATGGGTGAAATCCTTTCTGCATTATTGCCTTGTCCATGGACTTATTGGGAGATTGGGCTTGAGCTCATGAAGCAATATGAGCCAGATGAGAACCATCCGTTTTATCCGTGGATCTCTTTTTATGCAAATTTAAGGGTCGAAGCTGTGACCATGAATATGAGAAACCGTTTGGATGAGCTTGCTGATGCGGCATCACCGGAAGAAAGGCAGCGAATGAAGGACGCTTTCCGAAAAAGCTGCCAGCTGGAGCTTGGCTTCTGGGAGATGGCTTATACCTGCGAAGAGTGGCCGGCGGGCAGTCCGGCGGCAGTAAGATAAGAAAAACGCCTGCATCTGCTTTATGGCAGCGCAGGCGTTTTTTCAAAATCCCATCTGTAATGAGCGGTAATGGGAGTCTTAAAAGAAGATAGTTTTACTTCTGCTGCAAATGGTGTGGAGTTATGTATCACGTATGGAATGCCATCCTTCGTCCGCTTGTCAGATATGATTGCCGCATGGTCGAATTTAGGGGAAAGAAAAACCACGATGTCACCCGGCTGCCATTGCTTAAGGTTCTTAACATCTCCTGGAATCAGTTCTGTTGTTAATGACATTGCGAACCGGCTAAAAAAGATATTCTGGTTTGGCACCCTTCTGAAATCAATGTTCGGGTCAGGCTTGCCCTGGACTCTTGAATACAAGTCCGTATTCCCGGCGATATCCTGATCAATAAGATCCTTTATGATTACATCAGCTCCTTGGAATCCTCTCCATATCACGTCTGTACAGACACCTTCGCCATCGGGCGGATAGCCTCCCGCATAGTAGGCACTTTTATATGGCGTGCGCTGTTCCACTTCTTTTCTGGCTGTCTGGACCATATCAAGCGGATCAGCAATGCCGTTTTGATTTGAATCGGCCTGTGAGTAATCAGAGGGCACCTCCAGTTTCTTTGCAATTGGATTTCCAAAATGAATGCCGATGGAATCCAGAATAATTCCGCTCCGGAAAAAAAGAATGAATAATAACATTACTCCAATTATTGATGTAAATACCTTTTTAAACATAAAGTACACCTCACCTATTTTACTGAATAGACGGCATTATTTCCCAATAAGTTACATGAAGGTATGATAAGATTGTTATAACAATTCATAAGAGAGGGGATATAATGGTTCATAAAATAGGGGTATCAGGAAGCGTCATTTTGTCAGACAGCAAGCTGTTTCATAAACTTTTTAAAAGTTATTTGCCGCATATTGAGATAGGGGAATTTCAAGATGAGGAATCCTTTCAATGCTTTATTGAATTGCTGGGCAAAACAAACAAAAGCTTTGGTCTTCATTCGCCTCTTTTCCGGGGACAAAGCAAATACGATCTTCTGGAAAAGGTCAGTATGAATCCAGAGGAAGCCTGGATCCAGTTAGAGGCGGAAGTGGAAAGGATGTCCCGGCTTGGTGCTGAATACATATTGGTGCACTTTCCTTACTTTAAAAAGGAAACAAGTGGGAATCCGGCAGAGATCATTGAGGAGGGACTCAAGAAACTCAGTGCTCTTCAGAGAAAATATGGGATTATGATTGTGTGTGAACCTAAAGTGGGATTCAAGCAATCGCCAGCAGGAATTCAATATCTTGACCATTTTCCTGTAGAGACATGGAGGAAATACGGACTTGGCCTTTGTGTTGATATCGGGGATTATATATTAGCCGCAGGGGAGAAGGCCATAAATTATATAGAAAAATGGTCCGGGTTTGTAAGAGTTGTTCATTTACATAACATTGAATACCAGGGCGATAAATATATTTGGGTGCCTGTGCATCCATCTCATGAGAATGATGGGCATCATAAAATTAAGAAGCTGATGGATTTTTTAGCAACGGAATGTGAGGGTGTATTTTTTGTCATGGAGTACACACCACACACAAACCCTTCGGAAAAAATGGCAGAAGAAGGAGTTGAATGGGCAATAGAAGTCATTGAGGCCGGGTCTGTCAGGTAGGGGAGCAGGCCTCCCCACATTCCTTCTGCGCAACTTTATATAGGGAGTATGGGAAATGCCTTGTTTGTATGCTGTATATATGTGAAATTAATCACAATATAAAGGGAGGGAATTTATATCAATGCTGGGATCAAAAATAAAAACGGCCCTGCAGGCTTCCATTCTTTTTACCTTTGGATTTTGGCTTCTCTTTTTCTTTTCTGAGGGGGAACTGTTTTCTTTTTTCCTGATCGTGGTTTTTTTGTACTGTTTATTCGGAAATGTTATATACGGCATTCCGGTTTCACTGCTTTCTGAGTTTCTAACCAGAAATCTGGCAGTATGGCGATTCCCGGCATCTGCATTTATACATACCTTTTTAGCTGCTGTGACTTATTTTATTGTGGAAGGGTTTGCTTATTATGCAGTAATTGCTGCGGTTCTTTTCTTTTTGGTTGACGAGTGGCGAAAGTGGGACCGTGAGATGCCAGGAGGCAGGAGAATTACCATAAATACAGCCGGGTTTCTCATCGCCTGTCTGCTCCCGGCAGGGTTCTTTTGGATGCTCCAGCAGGCAGATCTGGAAGAGAAAACGCATGACCTTTATCTAATTCCAAAAGGGTATACTGGTCAGGTGAGAATTGTTCATGAGATAGAGATTGCTCCTGCGCCTGAGACAGAAGGGGAGTATGATGTATTTCGGGTGAATGACAGGGGATATGCCATTACCTCTTTACCGCAGAGTGAAGGGTATATTGAAGACTTGTACTATTATGTGGATGACAAGGGAAAGCGTGAACCTATACCGGACAGCTGTATTTCACATGGCGGAGCAGGCGGTGTACAGGGAGACGGATATGATTATTCGTATACCTATTTTTCGGTTGGCTGTGAGGAAGACATAGCTGATCAGGGCGATGGCCCAGGTATTGAGGATATTCTTTATGAAGAAGGATTAATCAATCAAACGTTTGATTGAAAATGCAAGACAGCCTGGAGATTCCAGGCTGTTTATATATTTTTATGACCTGAAGGTTTACTTGATAGTTGGAACGGCTCTCAAGGAATGAACAGTGTCCGGCGTTTTTCTGCCGGTGCTTTTAATTGAAATGAAGATGGCATAGTCCAAAGGGCAAGTGACTTTTTCCAGATAAGAATCAATGTGTTTTCTTAGACTAATTATAGCTTCTTCGTTTTTAAGCTGTTCAGTAATTTGTTTGTCGGAAATGACCGTCACCAGATGTTTCTCAAGCAAATAGTCCAAATTGATTTCCTCTTGTCCCGGAAGTGAGGTATGGACCAGAATCGGAAGCTTCTTTTGCAGCGCTTCACTAATTGTCACTCCGCCTGGTTTGGTCAAAATAGCATCCGCTTTATTATACAGCCGGTTCATTTCGTAGGGGTCTTCAATATATCCAATTGGCTCGATCTGCTTTGAATCAAGTGCATTGAGTGAGCTATATAATTCGTCATTATTTCCGCACAGGATCAGAAATCGAATATGAGGAACCTTTTGTATAGATTCTATAAAATCACAGTTTACTAAGCCGCTGTTTCCTCCTGCAACCAGGATATGGCGTATCCGGTTATCTTTCTTAAATGGAACCGGGAGGTGATAGGCAGAATGAACCGGAATGCCCGTAACAAAAATTTGATCATCCGGTATATGGTGTTTATTAATAAGCTTTTCCTTCGCCTCAGTATGAGGGACGAAATGAAAGTCTATTCCCCGTTTTCCCCAAATATCATTTATAAAAAAATCCGTGTAAACATTCACCGCAGTAATGTCCCGGTATCGTCCCTTTTGCTTGAGTGAACTGATGATCCCGGATGGAAAAGAATGAGTGCAAAATATTAAATCAGGATTTTCTTCATCAAGGAACTTCTGCATTTTTCTTTCAAAATAATAGGATAGAACCTGTAAATCAGGCTGCAATTTAAAAGGATGCTGTTTATACATAATCGTGTAATATAAGGCTCTGTAAAGGAAAGGAGCACCCAGGAATCCTTTTAAGTATATACCTGAGACCAGCTTTTCAAGCTTATCACTGCAATAGGAAAGAAAGTCGACTATTTTGATTTCCGCATCAGGATATTGGCTTTGAATATGGTCCTGAAGTGTGTTGGCAACTTTTGAATGCCCCGTGGGGAATTGAAATAAAGGGAGCAGGAGAACTTTCATGATACCCTCCTTTCTGTCAGTTGGATTTAGTTTTCGTATTTTTAACTAGCATGTAAATTATAAATAAAACTAATAATACAACCCCTAGATATGGAACATACTCAGGATTTATATCTAAGAAACTTCCTGCAAAGTATCCTGCTGCGATGACTGGGAGCACCCAGCATAAGGATCCTGCCGCAGAATATAGAAGATACTGATGAAAAGGAACTTTTGAAATGCCGGCAAAGTACGGGCTAATCTGACGTATTCCCGGCATATAAAAACCCGCAAAAATCATAAAGCGATGATTTTCCATGTACTTTTTCTGTGCGGTATTCCATCTCTTTTCCGTGATGCCAATATACCTGCCATATTTTCTGAGAAAGGGCGTCCCTGCTTTCTTACCGATCCAATAGGCTGAAAGCATTCCGAGCAGCACACCTGCTTCAGCGCACACAGCAGATTCAGCAAAGCTTAATTTGTGATTTCCAATTAACACGCCAATCAGGAATAATAGCGATTCTTCCGGAGCTGGAATGCCGACAATCCCGAAAAATAAAAAGAGAAAGATGATCCAGTACCCGTATGACGAAATAAATTCAATAATGGTTTCAGTACTCATGTGCGATGCCCCTGATATTCTTCTTTAAAGAAATAAATTGGATCCCTTTCAGTGCTGCCTGCTGCAAATACTCGTCCAGATGGTTAATCATATGTTCAGGTGCACTGGAGTCGGCCCCAAGAGTTTCACCGCTGTCGTGGAGAAGAAAAATACGGCCAGGCACGGTTTCTTTTGCAAGCGACTCGGAAAGGGTGTTCCTGATATGCTTGATCTTCCAATCATTGAAAATTCCCGACCACATAATAATCTTATAATTCCTTGCTGTCCAAAGGGTAAATAAATTGAAGTGGCCCCATGGCGGACGGTAGAAATAGACTTCTTCATTAATTGCAGCTTCTATAACTTGTTTTGTTTGCTCCAGTTGTTTTTTTAATGATCCCGGTGAAAGGATCCAGCTTGAGATATGCCGATAATGATGGATTCCAATTGTATGCCCTTCTGCCTGCATTCTTTTAAGAAGCAATGGATGCTTGGCTGCTTTTTCCCCGACAACAAAAAAGGCTGCCTTTGCTTCATGCTTTTTTAAGACATCCAGGAGCCTCGCAGTATACTGGGGATCTGGACCATCATCAAAGGTTAAAGCAATGGAATTTGGTTCCGTTATATCTTTTACAATTCCCCAATTCAGCGAACGTATGAGTAAAGTGGGCAGAACTGCGTAACTAATAAATATAATCAATGCGGCGGTAAAAAAATAAATCATGCAAACTAGATCCTTTCCGGCGGTTGAATTATTTATTTTCATTCCCTTTTAATAGTGAGGGTAACCTTAATGTTCAGAGTGAATGCAAGGAAATTATTCTATTCAGGATTTAAGGTGAGATGGTTTTATCATATAAAAAATTTGAAGGAAGTCAATGGAGAGGATGGATATGAAAGAGGAAAACCAGCCCAATTCAATCAAACGTTTGATTGAAAAAACAACCAGGCTGAATGCTTCAGCCTGTCTTGTTCGGAATTTATTTTAAATCCATTGGCAATGTGTTATGAAGATTTGGAGGTGCCGGCTTAAGCATTGGCTTGTCACCTTCCGGCTTTGGATTGCTTACATATTTGTATTCTCCCTGGCCATCAAGAGCAGGGCCCTGTGCCCATCTGCCAGCGCTGCTTTCTTCGCCTGCTGACAGGTTGTAGAGTGTGTAGGCGACATCTGTGCGCTCATTTTCACGAGGGAAGGTGCTAGGGACAAGCAGGCCTTCTTTTTCCTCAAGCTCTGCAATCGCAGCAGCCCATTGGTTTTGGTGGTAGGCGTCTCTTGCAATCAGAACGGAAAGCAGATCTTTAATGCCCTTATCATCAGTCATTTCATAGAGACGGGCAGCCTGCAGGCGGCCCTGCGATTCTGCATTTAAGTTTGAACGGAAGTCTGCTAATAAGTTTCCGCTGGCTGTAATATAAGTGCCCATCCAGGGGTTCCCAACACTGTCAGCCGGCCGTGCGCCAAGTCCGGAGACAATGGCATGCTGAGGATTCATTCCTCCCATGATCGCGCCAACAACTGGATCCTTCGCTGCTTCTTCCTGCTGATTAACTGGGGCATCGTCCATCAGTCTGGCAACCATTGTAGCGAGCATTTCCACATGTCCAATTTCCTCAGTTCCAATATCGAGGAGAAGATCACGATATTTTTCATTTCCGCGAGTGGCCCAGCCCTGAAACATGTATTGCATGGCAACGGTCATTTCACCATATTGGCCGCCAATCAATTCCTGAAGTTTTTTCGCAAAAACCGGATCCGGACGTTCCGGCTTTGCTTCAAATTGCAATTCTTTTACATGAAAAAACATCTAAATTCCTCCAATCTATTAAACTGTTAAATGATGAGACTCTATATATTTGCCCAGTAATTCCAGAAAAAAACATAAATAATAAAAAAATGACGTGCAGGCCGGCACGTCATTTCTTTAATAATAGATACATAAAATACGGAGCTCCGATAACTGCAACCATAATTCCGGCTGGCAGGCCGTCCGGATCAGCCAGGTTCCGGCCGAGCGTGTCGGCGAATAGGAGCAGCCAGCCGCCTAAAAGAATGGCGATCGGAAGGAAAAGCTGATTCCGCGGCCCGACAAGTGCTTTAGCCATATGCGGTGCAATTAATCCAATAAAGGCAATTCCGCCGGTTACAGACACAGCCGAAGCCGCCAGTGCAACGGCTGTAAGCAGAAGGGTGATCCGCTCTTTTTCAATGGATACTCCAATGCCGATGGCGACAGGCTCACTTAAGCTTAATAGATTCAAACGATTTGCTTTATATAATGTGAATGGAATAAGCACAAGCAACCAGGGGAGTAGTGCCCAGATGAAAGGCCAATCTGTTCCCCAGATATTCCCTGACAGCCATTTTGCTATGAAATCGACTTTCTCTCTTTCAGCTGAGGAAATCAGGACAATCATCACACCGGATAGCGCCATGGAGAACCCGACTCCGACGAGCACCATTTTTACAGGCGAAAGCCCCTCGTCTTTTTTATAAGAAAAAGCATAGATGAGAATAGCAGTAAGCAAAGCACCGAAAAATGCGCATAATGGCAGCATGTAGACGAAAGTGCCTGCTTCAATCGGGATGAACAGAAAGAAAACGGCGATCGCAACCCCTGCACCGGAATTTATGCCGATGATGCCTGGGTCCGCCAGGTCATTGCGTGTGATTCCCTGTAAAATCGCACCCGATAACGCAAGTGCCATGCCGGCTAACACAGTGATAAACACTCTCGGCAGCCGTATGGAAAATAACACAAACTCCTCTTTAAAAGTTCCCTGTCCCAGGAGGGCCGGGATTAACCGGTCATAGGAAAGGGATGCATAGCCTAATCCCATTCCAATAACAATGGTAACAATAATAAGTACGGATAAAAAGGCCATTAAAATTCGCTGTTTTTTTACTAACTCTGGCTGAATCATGAGAACGCCTTACCCCCTTTATGAACAATGAACAGGAAGAAAGGCAGCCCCATTACGGCAATGATGGCCGCCACAGGAGTTTCGTAAGGAGCATTGATGGTTCTCCCGAGTGTATCGGCAAGAAGCATGAATGACGCTCCTGTGAGAGCTGACATGGGAAGAATAAAACGATAATCGGTACCGACTATAGCACGGACGATATGAGGCACCATCAATCCGATAAATGCCATATTGCCGACCAGTGCAACAGCTGCCCCTGCAAGCAGGGTGACTAAGATAAACAGGATGACTTTAATTTGAGTTGTATTTTGTCCCAATCCTACAGCCACTTCTTCGTTTAAGCTTAGTATCGTAAGCTGCCTGGAAAGAAAAAGGGAAACAAGTATGCCTGCTGATATAACCGGTACAATCATTTGCAGCTGGGTCCAGGATGTGCCGACGAGCCCGCCTGCTGTCCACAAGCTGACATCTTTTGAAATCTTAAAAAAGATGCCGGTGCCTTCAGCTATTGCAAAAAGGAAGGCAGAAACGGCGGCTCCGGCTAAAACGATTCGAATCGGAGAAAAGCCTCCTTTTTTCATGGCGCCAATGCCGAAAACCATCCCTGCACCGATAGCCGCACCGATGAAACAGGCGAACAGAATTCCAATGTAATTTGCTGAAGGGATAAGAACAAGAGTTATGGCAAGCGCAGCATTTGCTCCGGCCGTTAATCCGAGCAGGCCTGGATCAGCAAGAGGGTTTCTTGTCATTCCCTGCATGATGGCGCCAGAGATGCTAAGAGATGCTCCGACAAAAATGGCCGCAATTTCACGGGGCAGACGGATTTCACGAATGATGGAGATTTTTTCTCCGGAAGCATTGGAGGTTAGTGCAAGCCAAACATCTCTGACCGTAACATCGGCTGCCCCGAACACACAGGCAGCCACAAACATGCCGGCAAAAATGATGAGGCCTGCCGCAAGTTTATATATAAATGGAATAAAGGGTTGAGCATCTTTAGTCATTGTACTTCCATCTTTCTTCGGGTTTATTTTTGCCAGTCGGGAGCTGTGTTTTTAAATAGGAAAGAGGAATTCCTAAAAATTAAGAATCCCTCCTGCAGTATTAGTTGCCTAAAAATGATTCTTTAAAGAACTCCAGCTGTGCATCAAGTGTGATTGGATCACTGAAGGAAGCGCCATTGCCTTCCATTTCAAAGACACGATTATTTTTCACAGCAGGGATATTTTTGTACGTATCGGTTTCCTGGAATGAATGATCTGCATCAGAGTATTTGCTTATCACCATATAATCTCCTGCATACTCCGGAAGCACTTCAGCTGAAATGGCATAGTAGCCATCTTTTAAGGCCATTTCCTTAACCTTTTCAGGCATTTTTAAGTCCATTGCCTGATACAGGATTTCAGTTCCGCGTGCCCAGTTATCGCCAAAAACATAAAGCTGTTTGTCGAAGATTTCAAATACTGAAACGGTTGCATCTTCGCCAATTTTTGCGCGGATGTCTTCCCCGGCCGCTTCAGCACGCTGTTTGAAATCAGCTACCCATTTCTTTGCTTCTTCCTCTTTATTAAGAAGCTTTCCGATTTCCTCATGCTGAGAAAGATAATCTAATTTACCCCATGTATACGTTACAGTTGGTGCAATTTCCTTAAGTTTATCGTAGTTTTTAACAGTAGATAAGGCAATAATCAAGTCTGGTTCCAGTTCAATTATTTTTTCAAGGTTATCTTCTGATACTTCTTCAGCATCCTTCAATTGCTCTTCAAAACGAGGATTGTTTTTGGACCAGGTATCCACTCCGACGATATTTACGCCTAATTGCATAACATTTCCTGTGAAGCCTGAAAGAAGGACAACTCTCTTAGGATCAGCCGGGACCTCAACCGGACCTGTTTCAGAATCGTATGTGATCGTACCTGACTTTTTATCTTCCTTTGGTTCAGACGAGCTTGTATCTTTTTCTTCTGTATTGCCGCAGGCGCTAATTAGCAGAAGCAGCAAGATCATAAATGGGATCAATAGTTTCTTCATGTTGATTTTCTCCTTTTAGTAAATTATAAGTAATACACATTGGTTTATTTGTGCGGGGATCGCGTCCAATGACTGCATCAATATTGAACACCTTCCTTAAAACATCCTGTGTAATAACTTCTTCATAGCTTCCTGATTTAACAATCTCACCATCTTTTAATGCGACGATATGATCGGCAAAACGGGCTGCCTGGTTTAAATCATGGAGGACCATTACAATGGTGCGCTCCTGTTCCTCATTCAGCTTTTGAAGAAGCTCGAGAACTTCAAGCTGGTGTGCCATATCTAAATAGGTGGTTGGTTCATCAAGGAAAATGATGTCTGTTTCCTGTGCAAGTGCCATGGCGATCCACACTCTCTGGCGCTGGCCGCCTGACAGAGCATCAACAGGCCGGAATTTAAATTCTTTGATGCCTGTCACTTCGAGTGCCCAGTCGATGACTTCATAATCCCTTTTTGTCAATCTTCCGAATCCCTTTTGATAAGGGAAACGACCGTATGAGACTAGCTCGCCTACTGTTAAACCGCTTGCACTTTCAGGTGTTTGAGGCAGGATCGCCATCTTCCTGGCAAGGATTTTCGTATTTTCCTTTGAAATGTTTTCCCCATCTAAGATGACAGTGCCTGATTGATGGGAAATGATTCGGGTAATGGCTTTTAGAAGGGTTGATTTCCCACAGCCATTTGGACCAATGATGGTTGTGATTTTCTTATCGGGAATCTGGACGCTGAGATCCTTTACAATTAGCCGTTCGCTATACCCAATGTTCAAGCCATCTGTATATAGACGGACCATTATGTAACCTCCGTTTATGTGAGAATTTATTTCAAATTAGTGATAATGATTATCAGTGTCGGTTCTTTTTTACTATAAGTCTAGTTAAGGTATTAGTCAACAGTATTTTAAGGAAAAGTAGAAAGGGAAATTTTCATTGTCAAAGGAGAAGAAAGGACGTATAGTTGAAGTGAGAATGATAATCAATAATAATTGGTTATAGGAGTGAACGGATATGAAGCAGATGGATATTTACGATATTACGATTATAGGAGGAGGTCCGGCGGGACTTTACTCCACTTTTTACAGCGGATTAAGGGAAATGAAAACGAAACTGATTGAATTTCAGCCGCAGCTGGGCGGAAAGATTCATGTGTACCCCGAAAAAATGATTTGGGATGTCGGCGGGTTGACTCCAACTCCTGGAGCAAAGCTGATTGAACAGCTGGTCGAGCAGGGGCTGACCTTTAATCCAACGGTTGTCCTAAATGAAAAGGTGGAATCCATCAGTAAGAATGAAGATGGAGTTTTTGTTTTGAAAGGGTCTTCAGGCGAAGAGCATTTTTCAAAAACAGTGATTGTGGCCGTAGGCAGCGGAATTCTTAAACCGCAAAAGCTGCAAATTGAAGGCGCAGAGCGCTTTGAGGTCTCCAATCTGAACTATACTGTTAAGTCTCTTGCACACTTTAAGGATAAAACAGTTATTGTTTCAGGAGGAGGGAATTCGGCAGTGGATTGGGCCAATGAATTAGAGCCCGTTGCCAGGCAGGTATACATCACTTGCAGAAGGGATGCCCTAACTGGTCATGAAGCTCAGGTTTCACAGCTGATGAATAGTTCGGTTATCTGCATTAACCATACGTCCATCACCAAATTAATTGCCAGCGGAAATCACGAGGAAATTGAACAGGTGGAATTGACCAATAATGAAACAGGCGAGATTTCATATCTTGCGATCGATGAAGTGGTGATTAACCATGGATATGAGCAGGATACGGAACTCTTGAAAAATAGCAATTTGCATATTAATATGCTGGAAGATTTCTATATTGCCGGTAATGCAAACAGCGAGACGTCAGTTGAAGGGCTATATGCTGCCGGGGATATTCTTAAGCATGATGGCAAGCTTCACTTGATTGCGGGAGCCTTCCAGGATGCTGCGAATGCAGTCAATAAAGCGAAGCAGTACATTGAACCTGATGCAGCCGGGGCAGCGATGGTTTCATCACATAATGATGTTTTTAAAAAGAGGAACCGGGAATTGGTGAAGCAGCTGGTTCGCTAGGGGCATAAGCGCACATAAAATAAGGCTATCCGGACATAAACTATAAAAACACCAGGCAATAAGGCAAAATAGCAGTAAAAAAACGGCCCACACGATGTGAGCCGTTTTTTTTACGTACTGATCTTTTCTTTTATCTGTACTTCGGTCCGAATCTGTTTGGATTTAACAAAGAAAGCAGCCGTCATGACTAAGGATAGAATACCGAAGATCACGACCATTACCTGAAGTCCAACGGCATCCAGCAGGAATCCTGTCAGCAGGAGCACAATTTGGAAAATAACACGATCAAGCATGTTTCGGAAGGAGAAGAATCTTCCGTGGAATTCCTTTGGCACCCTTGTTTGAAAAATGGTGGCTGCAGTTGGGAAGAAGCAGCCAACGGCAAATCCGAATACAAAGAAGGCCGCAATGGATAGAACAGGCACATCCGCAAAGTACAGAAGCAGCTGTGAGACGCCAATGACAAATGAGAAGAAAAATAAAATAGCATATGGCGAACGCTTTTGGCTGATTTGCTTGACGATAAATGCGCCGAGCATGAAGCCAATTCCTTCTGCAGTATAAATTAACCCTTTAATAGATGAACTGTCCTGAAGCTCGCTGATGTTGATGACCATCAGATTGAACCCCCCAAGAAACAGCAGCGGGACCAGGGTTAAGATCAGTGTCATGAATACAATGGGGAGGCCTTTAATAATCGGGAAAACCTCCTTGAATCCTCCACTGTTTTTCGCAGACTCTTTTCCAGGGCCTTGCTTTTCCCCTTTTTCTTCGAAGTCCATAAACCAGGTTAAACCGAATAGAGCCAGATAAGCGACCAGCGACCCGATATAAAGCATGGATAATGGCAAAATGACTAATAGAACACCGGCCAGTGCTGTACCCAATATCCTCGAAAGGGTGGACACATTCATGTGCACACCATTCAGCTGAAGCAAATCTTTCTCGGCAACTACAAGAGGGATGGCTGCCTGCAGTGCAGGAAAGTAAAAGGCCGCTGACAATTGAATCATAACCAGGAACAGAACCATCCACCACACAGATCCCGTTTGAATAGCAATCAGCATGAAAATAACACTGATGGCCCTGACAAAACCTGCTCCGAGCATTACAGTCTTTTTATTCAGCTGGTCTGTAATTCTGCCGGCAAGGGGGCCGACTGCAATTCCTGCCAGCAGACCGGACGCAAGAATAAGTGATTTCAGGAAATCAGAAGGAACCCTTTCCTGCATAAACTCCAGGTTTCCTATAATGCCAAGCCAAAGGCCCAGACCTGCTATAAATTCACCGGTTAAAAGAATCCACACATTTTTATTTTTCCACATATAACGGCCTCACAATTAGTAAAATTTCGATAATCTAAAGATACTATAAACTTACAAAATAATGAATCTATTTTTTAAAACAGTTGAAAATGAAAATCGTTATCAATTATAATAACAAAAAAGAACTGAGGAGGAAATAGGCATGTTTATTCAATTAAAGACAATTATGGTTAAAGAGGGCCATGGGGATAAAATGGTGGACCGCTTTGCAGGAGAAGGAATCATCGAAGAGCAGCCCGGATTTCTTGATTTGAATGTATTAAAGAAAAAACAGCGCAGCGGAGAGGAAGAAATCATTGTTATGATCCGCTGGGAATCTGAAGAAGCATGGAAGGCTTGGGAAACAAGCGATGTACATCTTGCTGGCCATCGTGCGAATCGCGGGAAGCCAAAGCCTGAATTTATTATCGAAAGCCGTCAGGATGTATATCATGTGCTGGGGCAAAAGCAATACAGAGAGCCTGCAGAAGTCAAATAAAGCTGAAATGCCCATTCATTAAGGGGAATGGGCATTTTTACTGAATTTATACCTTCATCCCGGAACCTTTCCGGGTCAGCAGCATGAAGATCAGGTAGGGTGCACCGATAACCGAGATGACAATCCCGACAGGAATATCAGCTGGTGCCAAAAGGTTTTTGCCAATCATGTCTGCCATGAGCACCAGTGCTGACCCGATCAGTGCAGACAATGGCAGGCTGCTGAAGTAATTGGGCCCGCACAGCCGCCGTGCCAGATGGGGAGCGAGCAGGCCGATAAAAGCAATTCCGCCTCCGACAGCCACACATGCTCCTGCAAGGGCAGCAGAAAGGCAAAGAAGCAAGCGGCGTTCAGACTCCACTTTTAAGCCAAGGGCAACCGGAACTTCCTGCTTAAACTGAAGAAGATTCATGGTCCTTGCTTTATAAAAGGCAGCCGGTATTAGAATCACAATCCATGGCAGCAACGCCCATACATAAGGCCACCCGGTTCCCCAAATGCTTCCTGTCAGCCAAATGGCCGCCTGCTGAAAATCCTTTGGATCCATTTTCAGCTGCAGAATCATCAGAAGAGCACCGCAGAGAGCATTAAAACCGAGACCGACAAGGAGAAGGCGTTCCGGGTCTATACCTCCTTTCCAAGAGAACCGGTAAATCAGAGCTGCAATGGCAAGAGCGCCGATAAAAGCGAAAACGGGCAGAAAAAAAGGTTCAGAGAGCAGGCTTCCTTTTTCCTGCCCGAAAAGATAGATTGAAAAAACGACAGCCAGTCCAGCGCCGGCATTGATTCCGAGAATGCCCGGGTCAGCGAGGGAGTTCCTGGAAAGTCCCTGAAGAATGCTGCCTGAT
The DNA here is from genome assembly GCF_051964675.1 of Cytobacillus sp. SAFR-174. Taxonomy (NCBI): domain Bacteria; kingdom Bacillati; phylum Bacillota; class Bacilli; order Caryophanales; family Bacillaceae; genus Cytobacillus; species Cytobacillus sp. SAFR-174. The sequence continues at coordinate 116,947 of NZ_JBQCMZ010000010.1, forward strand.
AGAGCAAGGCCGGCACCAATCAGCATGGCAATGACCATTCTCGGCAATCTCAGCTGAAATAAAACCAGCTCCTGCCTCGGGGTGCCGCTGCCGGCTAACGTGTTCAATATTTCAGAAAAACGGATGGGCATCACGCCAGTGGACAGGCTCAATACAAAGGTTGCCATGATTAAAAAGACAAAGGCTGCCAGCCAGGATTTGGACTGTCTTAAAGCAAGCTTCCAATCCATTACATATACCCCCCTTTTCTTCGGGACAAATATAGGAAAAACGGAACGCCAATCAATGCGGTCACTGCGCTGACAGGTGTCTCGAATGGAGGATTGATCATCCGTGCGCCGATATCGGCGAGTAGGAGGAGAAGGGCACCGGCAATGGCACTTAACGGAATGAGCCATCTATAATCAGATCCGATCAGCATCCGCACCATATGGGGAACGACAAGGCCAATAAAGCCGATCGCACCTGCAATGGATACGGCCGCGCCGGATAATAGAATAACGGCAATGAGCCCGCTCCATCTGACCTTTTGCTGGGATTGGCCGAGGCCGGCAGCCACTTCTTCCCCTAAAGCCAATATAGTCAGAGAGCGGCTGATCCAAAGGGATAGCAGCAGTCCGATGATAACAGCGGGAAGCAGTATAAATACATGCTGCCATTTGGTTCCGGATAGTCCTCCCGCAAACCAGAAGCTCAAGTCCTGTGCCACCTGGAAATACAGGGCAATGCCAGTGGATAGAGCGCTGAATAATGTGCTTAACGCAGCACCGGCAAGCGTCAAGGTTACAGGAGATATCCGCTCTTTTGAAATCATGGAAAAAGAGAGGACTAGCATAGCGCCAGCCGCAGAGCCTGCAAATGACCAGACCAGAAGAATCCAGTAGGATCCGCTCGAAACAAATGCTAGAGAAATAGCGATTGCCAGCCCTGCTCCATGGGTGATGCCGATGATTGAAGGATCGGCAAGCGGATTGCGTGTGATTCCCTGCATAATAGTTCCTGCCACCGCAAGTGCTGCCCCAATCAGGGCAGCAGCCAATGCCCGCGGGATTCGCACTTCCCTGATCAGCTGGTGTTCAATTTGGCCGGCTTGAAAAGAGACAAAAGAGTCCCAAACGACAGAAGGGGAGATCCATATGGCTCCAAGTCCGATTGAAGCGAGCAGGCCAAAGAAAACAAATACTAAGCCAATTAGGCCCAATTTAATAGATTTTAAGTGAACGGGCTGCAGGGATTTGGTTATGTCAGCAGCAGTTCTGGCCATGATGATCAGTCCTTTTCTATGTATTTTTTCAAGTGAAAATGAGAATCGTTATCGTCTGAGAAGATCGTTATTAATCTACTATCCTTCCACAGCATTTGTCAATTCATATTTCAGGAAAAAGAAGGGAGTGTCTAAATATGATGCTGAAGTGCCATATGTTTGAAATTGAATCATTCAACCTGCGTGAGGGCTTATCTCAGGCAATAAATGAAAAGTGCAGTCATTTTTTAATCCTATACATATCATCGGGAAAGGGTACTTTGGTAAGCGGGAACCAGAGATTGAAGGCTGAAGAGGGCAAAAGCTTCTTCCTTGCGGATTCCTGCACCCTCACATCGTCGTCTTCTTCGCTTCTTTCTGTTTATCTGCTTTCCTGGCCAAAAGAAGGCGATATGCTGAAAGACTTGTTATCCCGTCCGCTTGCTGACCAGTTCCCTGCAAAAATGGTCCCCCTCTGGGAAGAGATGAAGAAAAGCCGGCAGGAAAAATCAATTTCGGCCAAATGCAGATTTCAATCCCTGCTCTGGGAGATGCTGTCCATTCTGACAGACGCAACCGAAATCGACAGAATGGAAGAAGCAGAGGAACTGATCCGGAACAGCCTGTCCCGGCCATTAACCGTTGCGGAATTAGCTTCAAAAGCAAATATGACCCCTGTTACATTTTCAAGGGCTTTCCGCAAAAGGACTGGAATGACTCCGAAAGAATTTTTAAATGCAGAACGAATGAAAACTGCCAAAAAATTGCTGCTTCAAAAGAAAGGAATTACAGCTAAAGAAGTCGCCATGCAAATAGGGCTGCAGGATGAATTTTATTTCAGCCGCCTTTTTAAAAGCAGGGAAGGGATGCCCCCAACTGTTTTCATGAAAAGGGCCAGTGAACGAATCGCTGTCGTAAGTCAGCTGTTTTTGCAGGATCACCTTATTTCACTCGGAATCCAGCCAGTTGCAGCTCCGTCCTACCCAACCGTCTATTCTGCGAGCAGCGGGGTGCCGAGCTATCTTCAAAAAGAGCTCGAAGGAACTAAATTGTTAAACGCAGAAAAACCATTTCAGCCGGATGATATTTTGCTGACCCATCCGGACCGCATTATTAAAACACCCTTACATCAATTTCAGCTTCAAAGTGTGCTGCTTTCAAAACAGGAGCAAGTTCATCATATGCCTTTGAAGCAGGACTGGCGTCATTATCTTTATGAAATAGCATCGCTGCTCGGCTGTGAAAGCCGTGGCGAATGCATAGAAAAAGACATTCACGGTATGGAATGCAAAGTGCGGGATGAGCTGTGTCCCTTAACGAGAAATGGCCGGTGGGCTGTCATTTGGATTCGCCCGGAAGAAATACGCCTTTACGGGAAGGGAAACCATGCACTGCTCGAGCTTCTTTATCAAAGCCTGGGGTTCCAGCCTCATCCAAATCTGCATGAGGAGGGTTACCGGAAAGTCAGCCTGAACGAGATTGCTGAATTGAACCCTGACAAGCTTCTCATTTTATGGAGTTATGAAAAGGATGTGTGGAGAACTGCCCATACTCCAGGTTGGAATAAAATCCGGGCTGTCCGAACCGGAGAAGTCTATTACCCTGAAAGCCATGAGTGGGATCCGTGGGGTCCGATTGGGAGGAGGAGGATGCTGGAAGAGTTTCCTTCTAGCATTCTTAAAGCCAAACTAAAAGCTTAACGGCTTAGAAGAAACAGCTGCAGACTTGCGGCTGTTTTTTTATAACAGAAATTCATTTTGTTCATGGAGGAAGTTAAAAATGTCCATGTTCAGTTATGGTGATAATGATTATCATTGAGAATGAATTTCATTATTGTTTTGGAGGAATGATCCATGAAGAAGTTTTTTGCTCCTTTGAGCATTGTTTTTATGTTATTTTTACTTGTTTTAACAGGCTGTGGAAAAGAAGAGGAAGCTTCTACAGAAGCGGCTGAAAAGAAGAAAGAGGCGAAAACAGAGGAAACAAGAACCGTTGAGCATTTATACGGAAAAGCAGAAGTTCCTGCCGAACCGAAAAAAATCGTTCTGCTGTCGCATGTATCATGGGAAGGATCACTCGTATCTGTTGGTGTAAAGCCTTATGCCGTGATGGCGTATGATAATGAGTTTCCTCCGCATTTAACAGAGGAGCTTGAAGGTGTGAAGGCACTGCCTTATGCTGATGAAATTAATTCTGAAGAAATTTTAAAACTGGATCCGGACCTGTTAATTATCAGTGATCGCTATAAGCCTCTTTATGATCAGCTGTCTGAAACCATTCCAACCGTTGCAGTAGAAGTTGGCGGTGATTGGAAGGAAGACCATCTGAAGGTTGCCGAAGCAGCAGGCAAGCTTGAAGAAGGCAAGAAAGTGATTGAAGATCTTGAGAAGGAAGCAGAAGATATCGGCAGCCGCGTAAGTGAAAAAATGGGCGATGAAACATTTATGGCAGTAGCAATCAACAAAAAAGATATTCGTGTATATGGACGTACAAACCATGCAACAAATTCCTTACTATTTGATGATTTGAAATTAAAACCTGCAGAAAACCTTCCTGAGGACTTCGGTGAGAATATTTCGATTGAAGGATTAGCAAAGTATAATCCAGATCATATCCTCGATGTTTCTTATTTTAATAGTGGAGAGTTCTATGATTCTGTTACACAGGGCGAGGTTTGGAAAAGCCTGAAAGCTGTTCAGAACGGCAACGTACATACTCTTAAGACCACATGGGGATATTGGGATCCGATTGAGCGCCAAAAAGGATTGAAAGAGATTGAATCCTTGCTCCTAAGTGAATAAACACCTTAATGAGAGGCTGGGACTTTCGCAGGTCCCTGTCTCTGCCATTACATTGATTTCTTTCAAGAGAAGAAATCAAATTTTTTAACCATTGTTGAGAATGGTTATCAATTACTAGGTCTAAAGACTCGGTGAAAGGATGGAATTATGCATCATTCAGCCAAACAAATTGCAGAAAATGCAACGTTTCAAGCTTTTATAAATAGTTACTTAAGAGAAGTAGATTGCGGACATTGGATGGAAAGGGAGGAATGGATGCAGGAGCAGCGGCCATCAATGACTCTATCAGGCGAATTCGTAGTGGAGATAGAACTTCCAGGTCAATCTGCAGCATTTGCTGTGGAAGTGATTTACCAATCACAAACTGGAAGGCATTTGATCGGCGGTGCCTTTAAATATTGTAGCCAAAGGCGGGAATGGATGCAGCAGGATCGGCTTCCTATGATGATTGCGGTTATCCACGAACTGCATTTAATGGCTAAATCAAATGGCTGCCATGAACTTGCATCCCATTTTGATGAGCTGGTGCTCAGGCTGATTGAGAGCTATCAGACAATGGCTTCGTACATTGAAGAAAGAATGAATGACGAGAATAGCCTGTATTCCGAAGAAAGCACCTTCATTGAAGCCGAGCAGTCACTTTTGTTTGGTCACTGGCTTCACCCTACACCGAAGAGCAGGCAGGGAATGGCTGGATGGCAGCATCCGCAGTATGCACCGGAGTTAAAAGGCCGTTTTCAACTTCACTATTTCCAAGTAGACCGAGAGTTCATCAGGGAAGCTTCAGCTAATCGAAATAGCGCAAGCGAAATTATACTCCATTCACTAAAGAAATCGATACCGCATTTTACTGTCCCGCATAACAACTGCCTCATTCCGATGCACCCACTTCAGGCTCAATGGCTGCTTCAGCAGAATTATGTCAGAGAGGCGGTTGAAAAAAATCTTATAAAAGATCTTGGCCCAATGGGAGCCTATTATTCAGCTACCTCTTCCATCAGAACGGTTTACAGCCCGGAAAATGACTGGATGTTCAAATTTTCTGTTCCGGTGAAAATTACGAATTCATTAAGGACGAACCGCCTTCATGAACTAAAGGCAGGTACCGCTATGACGGTACTAATGGATAAGCTTCGCTTTACGGAAAAATATCCGTCATTTCGAATGATTGATGATCCGGCCTATATAACAGCTGAATTGCCGGGGCATAAAGAGTCAGGGTTCGAGGTCATTATTCGGTCCAACCCTTTTCCAGAAGGAGCGGATAAGGGGATTAGTTCCATCGCGGCATTGGTTCAGGATCCGCTTCCGGATGAACGCTCAAGACTGAAGAGGACGATCGAAAGGCTGGCACAATCGGAAGTGAGAGATCCGCTGGAAGTCAGCATGGACTGGTTCGAAAAATACTGGAGATGCTCAATTGAGTCTCTAATCCGATTATATGATCAACATGGGCTGGCACTTGAGGCCCATCAGCAAAACAGCGTTCTGGATTTATCTTCGGGATACCCGGAAGCTTATTACTACCGTGATAATCAAGGCTACTATCTATCAAACTCTTATAGAGGAAATCTATGCAAACTGCTGCCGTCATTGGCAGATTGCCCGGAACTATTTTATGAAGATGATCTCATCCAGGAACGATTCACCTATTACCTGTTTATGAATCAGCTCTTTTCAGTCATCTGCCGATTTGGGCAGGAAGGACTCATCAGTGAAGATCGTTTGATTGAATGGTGCCGGAAACAGCTTTGCATTCTTGAAAAAGAGCTGTCTGGACAGGGCAAGGAATTCATCGGCCATATCCTGCACTCAGAAAAACTTGCTTATAAAGCCAACCTGCTGACCCGTTTCCATGATGTGGATGAACTGCTGGCGAAGAACGAACAAGCCGTTTACACCTATATCCCAAATCCTTTTGCCATGGTGAAGAAGGAGGAGAACTATGCAGAAGCTGCATCCGCTGCCATCTAAGAAAGTTGAAAAAAGAGTCATCCGACAATTAATGGAGGCCGTTCTTTTTGAAGGGCTGATGGATTATGAAAAAACAGCAAATCAGCCTGAAGCACCTCTATTGAGCTTCACCATTTTCGGAAATCGGCGGACTTACTGCTGTGAGGGAAGGATTGCTGCGTTTGACCGTGTTCGGCTGAAGGAAGACAGCATCCATTCTGTGCAAAGCGATGGTTCCCGTACGGAAACGAGCATAGAGGAACTGGCAGAGGACCTTGTACCCGACCCGGATAAAAGAAGCAAGCTTATACACGAGCTGCAGCAAACCATTCAGCTTAGTGAATGGAATGAAAAACATCTCACGCCGTCTCTTTCAAGGAGAACATTCAGTTATGAAGAGCTGGAGTCTGAAGTTAGGGAAGGGCATCCCTATCATCCTTGTTTTAAGGCAAGGACTGGATTCTCTCTTGAAGATCATGCTGTATTTGGTCCGGAAGCAGGGCGATCTTTTGCACTGCAATGGGCTGCAGTCAGACGGGAGCATAGCCAAATGGCTCTCCCCCAAGGTGAGAAAGAATTCTGGGAGAAGGAGCTGGGTCCTTTTATGCTCGGACAGATGCTGACCGAGCTGCATGAGCTAGGAAAGACGTTTGAAGAATACACCTTTCTGCCAATACATCCATGGCAGGTAAAGCATATAGAAGAGGAACTGGAACAAGAAGATGTCGTTCTGCTAAAAAGCAGCGGGGATTTTTATCGGGCAACTCAGTCGGTCCGAACGCTTTGGAACGTGGCGAATCCAGAGAAAGCTCACCTAAAACTATCTATGAATATGGTGAATACCTCATCATTGAGAACATTAGACACTCACGCCATCTGTGCTGCTCCCCATATTTCCAACTGGATAGCGGATACGGTAGAAGCGGATCCATTTTTAAAGGAGGAAGCTTCCTTGATCGTTTTGAAGGAGTATGCAGGGATTGCCCATCAGCCTATTGAGGAAAAAACAGAGGCAAAACTGGGAGCTATTTGGCGGGAAAGCATTCGCCTCCACATGGAAGAGGATGAGGAGGCTTTACCTTTTACAGCAATTCCATTAATGGAGAGGGACGGTTCCCCATTTATAAATGACTGGCTTGTGCACTACGGAATAGAAAATTGGTTAAAAAAGCTGATGGAAGTAAGTGTGGTGCCGGTCTGGCACTTGCTCGCCGCTCATGGCATAGCTGTGGAGGCACATGCCCAGAACATGATCCTCCTTCATAAAAACGGCTGGCCAACCCGTGTTGCTTTGAGGGATTTCCATGACAGCACAGAGTATCATTATGACTTTTTGGCAGAACCCAGCCGGATTCCTGACTTTGGAGAGATTCATGAGCAGTTTAATAAAGGCGGGGACAATGAGTATTATTGGATGACTTCCATTGAAGCACTGAGAGAGCTCGTGATGGATACATTGTTCGTTTTTCATTTAACAGAACTGTCTTTTGCGCTTGAAGAGAATTATGGATACAGCGAGAAGAAGTTTTGGGGGCTGGCAGACGAGGTGCTTGCCGGGCACCTGGGCTGCTATCCTGAACTGATTTTCCGAAATTACCTTCTGCAGCACACAGCTCCAATGGTTTATGCCGAGTCGCTCTTGAAAAGGAAGGTCCAAAAAGAAGAAGATGGCGGCTTCCGCCATCTTGTCACTAACTCTTTAGCATAGAACACAAAGGAGAATTGAGATGTTTTTTGTAAATGATCAGTACTATACGCTGGACGATCTTGAAAGACAATATACGGTATTTGAAAATATACCTCATTTAAAAGAATGCCGGAATAGGAGATTGGCTGTTTGTATGCCGGATGCTTTTCAATGGCTGGCACTCTGTTTATTTGTCCGCAGTAAGGGAGGATCCATTGTCCCCCTCCATCCCTCTGTCTCGAAAGAAGGGGCCATCAGGATGGCAAATAAGGCGGGAAGCCATTTCCTGCTTTATGAAAATATCCACCGGCCGATCCACTTGTCACAGCAAATAAATGAAAAGGAAGGCGTTCTGGTGCAAATGAGTTCGGGTACGACTGGGGATCCGAAGTGTATTGAACGTACATGGGAATCCGTTGAAAACGAGCTTGAAAGCTATGTCTCTGTTTTGCCGGCAGATAATCAGACAACTTCAGTCGTTGCCTGCCCGACGACCCATTCCTATGGTTTAATCTGCGGGGTGTTGGCGTGCATAAGGCGCGGGGCAGAACCGGTCATTCTGACAAATATGAATCCTAAGTATGTGCTGAAAAAGCTGAAGGAACACCCTAAGCATATTCTTTACGGGGCTCCCGCACTGCTGCATACTTTAACGCGCCTCATTAGGGATGGGCAGCGGTTGGATGCTGTCATAACATCAGGCACACTCATGCCTGCCGGCTGGCTGGAAGCATTAAAGAAGGTTTCAAATCGAGTGCTTCAGCAATATGGCTGTTCGGAAGCGGGATGTGTGGCCATTCATCCGGATGTGAGCGACACGCATGAAATGGGCTATCCGCTTCCGCATGTCAAAGTAGAGGCCGGAAGCATCCAAAATCCTGGTGAAATCCTCATTCATGATTCTGAAAAAACAATTTATACAAAAGATCTTGGCTATATAGAAAATGGTGTTCTGTCATTTCTGGCCAGAATGGATGACACCATTAATGTGGCAGGTTTGAACGTTTATCCGCAGGAAGTGGAAGATGTTTTGATGGAAGAATCAAGAGTTATAGAGGCAGTTGTATATAAAAAAGTTCATCCGCTTTCAGGGGAGAGAGTTTGTGCGCAGTATGTCTGCTCCGAACCCATTGAGGAAGAGGAACTGAGAGAGTGGTGCAGGGATTATCTGGCCCCCTACCAGGTTCCGCTGGAATTTAAGAAAGTGGAGGAAATTGAAAAGCTGCCGAATGGAAAGGTCAGCCGGAAAAGGCTGGGGGAAGGAGTGCTGGCATGACAAGACAAGAAATCTTACAGGTAATCCATGACATTTTACAAGATCAATTAGAGCTTCCTTCTATGAAGGCTTTCCATGAAGATGCACGCTTAAATGAAGATTTGTATATGGATTCCATTATGATTCTGCAGCTGATTCTTCATTTGGAAGTAGACATGGGGTTTGATATTCCAGATGAAATGCTTGTGGCAAAAGATTTCCGGACGGCAGGAAGCCTGGCTGATTTTCTGGAGCGAAACCAGGAGCCGGCTGCAGCGGAGGGCTCTTTATGATTAAAGTGCATTGTTTTGTAAGCTGTGTGTGCGAAGCGGTCAAAAAGACAGAAGGCGCTGACCATCGTCCTTATTATTTCGGAGTATGGGATGCCGATTTTGATGTGCTGGAAAATGGAGTGTTAACGTATCATTCCAATCGGATCGACCATAATTTTTTTCACCAGTGGTATGAAATGCTTTATGGCATCAAGCTGCATAAGTGGTACGACGAAAAGCAAAGCAAGCAGGAAAATATGAAGGAAATGCTGAGTTTGCTGGAAAACAAGAAGCCCCATGAATATGTCATGGTGATGCTCGATTTGTCAAAGCTTCCTGAGCGCGAAAATAAATTTCATCAGAGCCCTTTTCCCCATTATGTGATGCTGGAAAAGACGGAAAACGAAGAGGAATGGTTTATGTATGATCCGGACTTCCGCTGGGAAGGAGTGCTTTCAAAAGAGCGGATCCTGGCTGCCGTTGAAGATCCATCAGCTGAAGGCGGTTACTTTTTTGATGCATCTGACATTATTATGCCAACTGCCGGAACGGTTGAAGCGTATTTTAACACATGCATCAAGCATGACTGCAATCCAATGACAGATGCTGTTGCAAAGATTATCGAGCTTCATGCTGCTGGAGAAGAAAAGTTTCCGCTGTCAGGGCTGACACTGGCTTTAAGAGAATTGCCTGTTCTCGCTATACGGAAGTATGCCTATGAACATGCTTTTGCGTTTTTCTGGGAATCGCTTGGCTATGATGAAGAAGGCTTTGAAGCCTGGTGTGATGAAATCGAAAAACTTGTGAAAGGCTATACAGCCATCCAATACAGGGCTATGAAGCTCGCTATGACTGGCAATAGGCTGTTATTGGATGAAATTACTGCAAAGCTGGAAGAACAGAATATCCTGGAATTTAAAATAAAAAGTGGACTGCAGGAGAGCTTTGAGGCTTGGTCTCTAAACTGCAGCAATCTCAAAACATGAAGGAGGCCATTCTATGAAACTTTCACTGTGCACCATCTCATTCCGGCATCATCTCCAATCGATTGACCTAATTGCACACTGGGCCCAGAATAATGGGTTCCAGGGAATTGAACTATGGGGTGTCCATGCCAAAAATCTGGCGGAAGATATCCATTATGGAAGTGAGTGGCTGAGCTCATATGATCTGGAGACAAGTATGCTGAGCGACTATTTGCCCCTGGATGAATCCCTTCCGGCCTTAATGGCCGAAATGAACGCCCTATGTTCACTAGCGCATCGCTGGGGAACGGACAAAATACGGACATTTGCCGGGAACAAGGGCAGTGCGGATATCAGCAGATTAGAGCGGATTGAGCTTGTTTCGCGCATGAAGATGCTTTGTAAAATGGCTGAAGCAGAGGGAATGCAGCTCTTGGTCGAGACTCATCCGAATACTTTGACAGATAATCCATCTTCTGCACTTCAGCTTCTTGAGGAAACGGACCATCCGGCGCTCAGGGTTAATTTTGATGTCCTGCACATATGGGAATCAGGGGTGGATCCTCTATTTGCTCTTAAACAGCTCCAGCCCTATGTTTCGCATTTTCATTTCAAAAATATTGAGTCACGCAGCAAGCTTGGCGTCTTTGCCCCTAATAATGTGTATGCAGCAGCAGGCAGCAGGGAAGGTATGGTTTCACTTTTTGAAGGAGCGGTGGACTATCGCCTGTTTTTAAGAGAGGCTGCTGAAATGATGGAAATGGACGCTTCACTGGAATGGTTCGGGCCCAATGTGAAAAGCATATTGGCAAAAGACAGCAGGGAGATTAAAAAGCTTCTTCAGGTTGAAGAAGCAAGGTAAATGGACAATTGTAAGCAGAAAAAAATCAATCAAACGTTTGATTGAAAGGGAATGGACGCAGTACTGGTACGGGATAGAGAGTACTGGCTGCGTTTTCTGATATGGGAAACATGTGAGGAATTAATGATTTCCGATCGCCTGTTCAATGGCAACCGCAGCGGAATCAATAGAAGGATACGTTCTTTTTATTGAAGTTCCCGTATAAGTAACCTCAAAAGAATGGGTCTCTTTTATATAACGGACCACTAGAACCTGTGACTGATCTCTTGTAAACGTTTGAGTGATCTGGCAATCGCTGTAGTATTTTAACGTTTCAAGCATGTTTTTCGTATGATCTAATGGCATTAGTCGACAACCTCCTTTTTGGGTAGGTGTAACCTTAATACCATTATAAGGAATTTAACTTTCCGTTTGTATGGATAATTTGTCACATTTTATCACAATATTTCGTTTTAATGAAAGCTGGAATTATGCTCTGCAGCAAAAAGGCCAGTCTGCGATAGACTGGCCACTTCTTATGCAAGCTGCTGCTCGGCAAATTCCCTGTATAGCCCATGAGTTTGTGTTAATTCATAATGTGTGCCAATTCCCGTCACCCGGCCTTTTTCAATAAAGACAATTTGATCCGCATCGACAATTGTTGAAAGGCGGTGGGCGATGACGAAAGTTGTCCGGCCTTCCATTAGGCGGATAAGCGCCTGCTGGACGATGCCTTCCGATTGGCTGTCGAGGCTTGCGGTAGCTTCGTCCATCATCAATATTTTAGGATCGCGCAGGAATGCGCGTGCAATGGCAATCCTCTGCCTTTGTCCTCCGGAAAGCTTCACCCCCCGCTCACCAACTTCTGTATCAAGCCCTTTCGGAAAATCGGCAATGAATTGATCGGCATATGCCATTTTTGCAACTTCCCATAACTTCTCATCCGGAATGCTTTCGGAATTTTCCAGTCCGTAGCATAAATTCTCACGGATCGTGCCTGCCATCATAGCGCTTTCCTGTGAAACATAACCGATTTGACTGCGCCAGGATTTAAGTGATATCTGCAGAATGGGTGTATGGCCAATTTTAATTTCACCCGCAGCTGGCTCGTAAAATCGTTCAAGCAATCCAAACAGGGTGGTTTTTCCGCTTCCGCTTGGACCTGCCAATGCAATCATCTGGCCTGGCTGGGCTTCCAGTGAGATATTTTCCAGAACACTCTCTTCTTCGCTATAGGAGAAGGAAACATTTTGGATTATAATCGGCTTGCTGCTGATATCCATCTCGATGCCGTCCTGTCCATCCTCCAATGGCTCTTCTAAGATTTCTATGATCCGTTCTGTTGCGCCTTTCGCTTTTTGCAGTTGTGTAAAAAACATCGCAAATGAAGTGATCGGCATAATAATCTGGAACAAATACAGCAAAAAGGCAACAAGAGAACCCGTTGACATCGATCCGCTGGCCACACGCATGCCTCCATAGGCGATGATCATGACGATGACCACCATCATGATCAGGTACATCGTAGGGCCGATCATGGCAAAAATGCGGGCTTCCCGCAAACCGTAGCCAAGCAGCTTGTCGATGCCATCCAATCCTTTTTCTTCTTCATTTTGCTCTGCTGCAGAAGACTTCATTAAGCGGATTTCACCGAGTGTCTGGGTAATGTTTCCGGTAAAGATGGCCGTTTCATCTTGAAGGCCCCGTGATATTTTTGCCATCTTTCGGCCAAGAGGAATCATAATGGCCAGTGTAATAGGAACAGAAGTGAGCATCAGAAGAGTCATTTTCCAGTCCATCACAAGCAGGATAATGATTGCACCTATAATACTGATAATACCGGTAATAAATTGCGGAAAGTGGTTGGTAATCAGCTCCCTGACAATGCTGGTATCATTCACTACGCGGCTGACTGTCTGGCCGCTGGATTGCTGATCAAAGTAACGGACCGGCAGCCTTATGAGCTTCATCCACATCCGATCCCGAAGCCGAGCCACCACTTTTTGGCCCGCATAGCTAAGCAGGTAAATGGAAATCCCGCTGATAATCGCCTGGAAGATAAAGGCTGCCCCAATTCCGATGATGAGCGGAACGCTTAAAGATTCAACCGAAAAACCGTCCACCAGATTTTTGGTCAGCAGCGGAACCGCCAGCCCGGTCAGGGTGGTTAAAATGCTCGCTGTTAAACCAATGATGAGCGCAGTCTTTGGAATTTTTGTTGATAGAATGAGTGAAATGAATGGTTTTAGGCTGGTTTGGCGGTTATCCATGTTCTTACTCCTGTCTTCACATAAAAATTTACTAACCAATAGAATTATACATTATGTCCCATACCTATAACCAATACGATACAGTTAGTTTAATTCTATGAAACGTCATCATCTACTTATTTTCGACAGGAAGTTAAACTGGAATGTCGATAATTGTATTTAAAATTTTCAGAAAAGTATGTTGACTACGAAAACAGTAGGGGATATTATATAAACAAATATAACAATATATAACGTATTATAAAGTTGTGTATTGTTTTGAGGAGGGTAGAGGTTTATTTATATAAAAAAACCAAGGAGGCAGTTTATTTATGACAACAGAATTAGTGGTAGATGTAAAAAATCAAATTAAACATGCACTTGAAGAAGTAAAGAAGAAAAATATTGAAAATGTGTTCTTTGTTGCCTGCGGAGGTTCTTCCGCGCTTATGTATCCAAGCAAATATGCAATCGATCGGGAAGCAAGTAAGATCGATGCTCATTTATATAGCTCCAACGAATTCATTCATCGCAATCATTCGAAACTTGGTCAAAATTCTTTAGTGATCCTTTGCTCCCATTCTGGTACAACTCCTGAAACAGTAGAAGCTGCAAAGTTTGCCAGAAGCAAAGGCGCTTTGGCTGTTTCTTTAACGAATGAGCCTGGTTCTCCTTTGGCGCAGGCTTCAGATGTTGTTCTCAAATATGAGTGGGGACAAGAAGCGAATGCATTTACGACAAACTACTCGGTTATCTATCAGCTCGTATTTGGAGTTCTAAAAGAGGTGGAGGGAAATGGAAAGTTTCAAGCGATTGAGAAGAGCCTTGAAAACTTACAATCTGTGTATGAAAAAGCGGCTTCACAATCGCATGACTCTGCTGTAGAATTTGGAAAACAGTACAAAGATGAGAAGATTATTTATACCATGGCTAGCGGCGCAAACTATGGAGTTGCATATTCATTTGCGATTTGTATCCTAATGGAAATGCAATGGATTCACTCACATGCCATCCATGCAGGTGAATATTTCCACGGTCCATTTGAAATCATCGATGAGGAAACACCTTTTATCATTCTACTGGGACTGGATGAAACAAGATACTTAGAAGAGAGAGCACTGGATTTCTCTAAGAAATATGGGAAGAAAATAGTTGTTCTGGATGCAAAAGATTTTGACTTTTCAGGCATCGATGAAGGAGTTAAAGGTTATATTGCTCCTCTTGTTCTAAATTTTGTGTTAAGAAAGTATGCGGACAATTTAGCAGAGCAGCGTAACCACCCATTGTCAAAGCGCAGATATATGTGGAAGGTAGAATACTAAGTTAATAGAGTGGAAAAGTGCGGCTCCACTTTTCCACTGCTTTATTTAATTTATAGGGGGGCAAATAAAGATGAAAAGGTTAGCACTCGCAGGGATTCTCTCAATTTTATTCCTTTCTTTAATAACTGGCTGTAATTCATCTGCCGGCACATCTTCTTCAAGTGATAGCGATACTGTTGAACTCCGTTTTTTTCATCGTTGGCCTACTGAACCTAAGAAGCAATATTTTGAAAAAGCTGTTAAAGAATTTGAAGAGCTGCATCCAAATATAAAGATTAAAACAGAAGCGGTCTTGAATGACTCATACAAAGAGAAAATCCGCGTTGTACTAGGATCCAAGAATCCGCCTGATGTCTATTTCTCCTGGAGCGGAGAATTCGCTTATAACTTTGTACGTGCCGGCCAGGCACTTGAATTAACAGAGTATATCAACAGTGATAAAGAGTGGTCAGGAGAAATTATAGAGTCCCAATTCAAGCCATTTACATTGGATGAAAAAACATATGGAATTCCTTGGTCAACGGACGGAAAAGCCTTCTTCTTTAATAAAAAGATTTTCAAGGATTTAAATTTAGAACCCCCTGCAACTTGGAGTGAACTCATCGAGGTTTCAGAAAAGATAAAAGAAGCCGGCATTACTCCGATTACGTTTGGAAGCAAGGCACCTTGGACGATTTCTCATTATATTGGATCTCTAAATGAACTGATTGTTCCTGAAGATGTAATTGCTAAGGATTATAATTCGAACAACCCTGAAGGTGCTTTTTCGCACCCTGGATATGTGAAGGCATTGGAGAAGTTTATGGAACTTGAACCTTACTTCAATAAAGGTGTAAATTCAGTTGACCATCAATACGCTCGTGAACTTTTCAATGGCGGCAAAGCAGCAATAGGTTATTTCCAATTAGCTGAAATTGGGCTAATTGAACCTTCTTTAGGTGAGGATTTAGGCGTCTTTAATACACCAAGCATTGAAGGAGGAGAAGGAAACCCTAATTCAATCACTGCTGCACCAGAGGGAATTATGATTTCTTCTAAAACTAAGCACCCTGAAGAAGCAATGGAGTTTGTTAAGTTCTTAACTTCAAAGGAAAAAGGTACTGAACAGCTGAAAGAAGTTAGTGAATATAGTGCGGTTAAAGGGACAACAACATCCGAAAATGCCTCCCCGTTACAAGAAGAAGCAATTGATTTAATTATCAATGCTGATAAAACGTATCTATGGTTTGATACTGCTGTTGATATTTCGATTGTTGATGCATACCTGAATGGCACACAGCAAATGCTGGACGGAAAGAAAACCCCAGAAGAAGTGATGGCTGATGTACAAGATGCAGCAAAAAAGGTAAAAAAATAAGGTAAATAAACCATATACAAAGGTATAGGAGGCTGATATTGGCCTCCCCTTTTAAAAGAAAGAGGTGGCCAATATGCTTAGCCGAAAATTCGTTCCATTTTTATATATTGCCCCTTGTTTACTGCTAATGGGCGTATTTGTTTATTATCCCATTCTAGAAAACTTTCGATTTAGTTTTTATGAGTTTTCAGCATTTTCTCCTGATAAAGTGTTTGTTGGTTTTGAAAATTTCCTTACTCTTTTTAAAGATGAGGTTTTTTATATAGCACTGAAAAATAATATCTGGTATGCCGTTATATCCATAATCTTTCAAGTGTTTGGAGGATTGGTATTAGCAGCCATTCTGGAAGATCCTATTACCAGGTTGGTAAGCAGTTTTTTCCGAACTGTATTTTTTCTCCCTGTTGTCATTTCCATAACGGTCATCGCTCTATTATTCAGTTTTATATACAATCCTGATATCGGTTTATTAAACAGTCTGCTTGCTCTTTTAGGGCTTGAAGAATGGACAAGAGCATGGCTGGGTCAGTCAGAGACAGCTATCTTCGCCATTATCGCTGTATCTCAATGGCAGAGCATTGGTTACATTATGATGCTATTTATTATTGCAATTCAGGCCATCCCGAAGGAATTATATGAAGCTGCTGATATTGATGGTGCAGGGAAAATTCGTAAATTTATCTACGTAACAGTTCCTCAAGTAAAAGAAATGCTATTTGTGGCATCCTTGATCACTTTGACAGGAGCGTTTACCGTCTTTAATGAACCATACATCTTAACAGGGGGAGGGCCTGGAAATGCAAGTGAGGTTTTAGGAACGCTCCTCTATAATTCAGCGTTTTTCAAGGATCAAATGGGGTATGCGTCAGCAATTGCGACAGTCATTCTTATCCTGACTTTATTGGTTTCGCTGGTGCAGATGAAGTTATTTAAAACAGGGAAGGATGGTTAGGATGGAGACGAACAAAGCAATTGCGCATCAAGAATTTAAACCAGTTATTAAAAAGCCTGTAAGGTATAAATCAGCAATACAAGGAATTCCTTTATTCTCCATATTAATCTTCTATTTTGTTATCATAGCTTATCCGCTATTTTGGATGGTTATTAATTCTTTCAAAACCACAGAAGAGATCTTCGCAAATAGTTGGGCTTTACCGCAAAGCTGGCTTGTTTCAAATTATGCTCATGCATGGGAGACAGGTATTTCCGGATACTTTTTGAACAGTACGATTGTTACCATAACTACTTGTTTTTTGACGGTTTTCCTTAGTGCACTAGGGGCGTATGGCTTAACCCGATTTGAATTTAAAGGCAAAAATGCATTGCTTATTATCTGTATGGCAGGCATGATGCTTTCCCCGCAGGTAAGCCTAGTGCCCTTGTATAAGCTCATTCAGGCATTGGGTATTCATGATACTTATCTGGCACTGATCCTCCCGTATGTGGCTTATCGTATTCCAATCACCATCCTTCTGATTCGGGCAGCTTTTCTCGATGTACCAAAAGAGTTAGAGGAGTCAGCTTTTTTAGATGGCTGCAATACTTGGGCGATCTTTACGAAAATCTTTATTCCGCTTAATTTGCCAATATTATTAACGGGTGTTGTGTTGACAGCTTATTTTACTTGGAATGAATTTATGTTTGCTTTAATCTTCGTTGATTCTGATGCATTAAAAACCATTCCTGCAGGGTTAATGCAATTCAGGGATGCTCTCCAAACAAACTGGGGAGTTTTATTGGCGGGGTTAATGATTTCTGCAGCACCGATCATCATCTTATTTTTATTTATGCAAAAATACTTTATTCGCGGGCTTGCATCAGGCAGTGTAAAAGGTTAGGAGGAGCAGAATTATGAGATTAATTGCAATAGGGGATAATGTTGTAGATGTATATAAGGATCGGAACGAAATGTTTCCTGGAGGGAACGCTTTAAATGTTGCGGTTTTGTCAAAACAGTATGGGGCTGAGGAAGCAGCATTTATTGGGATTGTGGGAAGCGATGCTGAAGGTGAACATATTATCGAATCACTGAAACTAAGTAAAGTAGAAATCAGCAAAATCCGGAAAGCGTTTGGAGAGAGCGGCAAAGCATATGTGGACCTGAATGAGGAAGGGGACAGAATTTTTGTCAAGTCCAATAAAGGTGGCATTCAATCAAAATTAAGGCTGAAACTGGATGAAGATGATTATGATTATGTTAGAACATATGATGTTCTGCATACGAGTATCTACAGCAGTTTGGATGATCAGCTGAAGAAACTGTCTGAATCTATTTCGATTTCCTACGATTTTTCCAATCATTATACCGATGAGCTTTTACGAAGGGTGTGTCCCTATATTGATTATGCCTTTGTTTCAGGAAGTGATTATAGAGAGGAAGAAATAGAAGAGTTAATAAACCAAATCCATAAACTTGGGTGCCCAAACGCGGTTATAACAAGAGGCTCTAATGGAGTTGTCATGTCAGACGGGACAAACATATACCATCAAGGAATTGAAGAGGCGAATGTGATTGATACACTTGGAGCAGGGGACTCATTTATAGCAGGGTTTTTAACACATCTGTTAAATGGAAATCCAATTGAAGAATCATTGCAGGCTGCTGCCTATAGAGCGGCAAGAACATGTGAAGTCCATGGTGCGTTTGGATTTGGTAAGGCATTGGTTGGATAAAAATAAGGAACCAGCTTCATTTAGGAGCTGGTTCTTCTTTTATGTTGAGATAGTAAAGGCGATATGTGTGGTGGGAACTTTCGTCATGGAAATATGAATAGGTACACCACTATCATCATAGACCGTTTTATCGATATTAAAAAGTATATCTCCCATGTCGCAGTCAAGATGTTCTGCTTCTTTTTCAGTTGCCGGTGCAGCCGTAAGGATTTTTTTTGATGAACTTGCCTGCATATCCACATGATAAATATTCTTCAATACTTCATAAGTGGAATCAAAATCAAAGATCCTCTTAATCAAGTTTGGAAATCGTTCAAGAGAATAATGTGCAACATCAATGGAAAAGGGCTCATTATCAAAATACATGATTCGTGAAAGCTTTAATACTGGAGAATCAACTTCCAGCTGAAGAGCTTTCGCGATCTCTTTTGTTGCTCTAATTTCTTCGCAGCCTAATACTTTTTTAGAGGATTTTCTCCCCAGCTGCTTGCTGAAATTAGAGAATCCATCTATGGTGACTAATTCCCGCGCTAACTTTCTTCTGCATACAAATGTGCCTTTTCCTTGCTTTCTCTCTAATAGGCCTTCTTCCACCAAATCCTGAATGGCCCTCCTAACGGTGATTCGGCTGACTCCATAAATGTCACAAAGTTCACCTTCATTGGGAATTTTTTTACCTGGAAGATACACTTCCTTTTCAATAGCATCCCTTATATTATGCATTAACTGTTCATACAAAGGCCTTGAACTTGAATTGTTTAATTTCATAAAGGCTCCTCCAGAAATATATCGTTATATAATATTATATAACAAAATCACAGGAAGAGCATAGCTTAATTGAGTAAAGAAATGTAAATATTCAGATGGATGTTGCCAACTTTTCAGAGTTGAATAGGATGTGTTAAAAAACAAAAAGGATGGATGGCCGTGGCAATCAACTTTCCAGTAGGCATTAAAACGATGACAATCAGCACCGGGCCCACCAAAGTCGTTTATTACCCCCGTGTATCAGGCATGCACAATAAGCAGCTGCAGGAATTTATAAACAATACCATTCTCAGGCAAAACCAGCAGCTCATTAACGAACAGACAGGCAATATGGATACAACCGTTGTGGATTTGTATGGATATTATGAAATTAAAAATAATCAGCGGGATGTGCTGAGTTTGTCTTTGAACAACTATGTGTATCATTATCATGCTGCTCATGGAATGACAGTAATAAAATCGCTGACGTTTGATCTTCAGAAGGGGAAGCAGGCGGCACTTAACGATTTATTCAAGCCGGGAAGCAACTATGTAAAACGGATTTCTGACTTGATTGCTGTGCAAATTAAAGAAAGAGACATTCCGCTCCTGGTTGATTTTACTGCAATCAAGCCAGACCAGGATTTTTACATTGCAGACAAAGCGCTTGTTGTCTATTTCCAGCTATATGAAATCACGCCATACGCCTATGGATTCCCAATGTTTCCGATATCCGTTTATGATCTGCAGGATATTATTGATGAAAATGGGCCACTGGGGAGAATGGCGGTGAATTAAAGATCGAGAGGGGAGTTGCGTTAATGCGGCATCCCTTTTTTGCTGTAAAACAGTAAAATTTTCAGCTGTCTCATTTATAATAGAAATGGCTTAAATAAAACCACCCGTCCATAATAAGAAAGAGGTGAACCAATGGATAATGCAGAGAAGATCTATTTAGATTATACAATTGATAAAGACCTGAATCAGTCAGAGAAAGAGATACTCTCTTTTTTGATCGAAAGCAGAATAGATGACCAGCAATTAAGTATTCGGAAAGCAGCGGATGAGCTGTTTGTTTCAACTACGTCCATCATTCGTTTGTGTAAAAAGCTTGGGTTTAGCGGATACAGTGAGTTTGTATATAATCTTGGCCTTAAAGTTAAGAAGGTTCACAGTTCAGATGCTGGATCAGTAGAAGAGATCCATCTTCCAATGGAAGCAGGTATTGGTGAATTTATAAAAAATATCAGAACTACATTTGATTACATAGATGAGGAGAGCATCCAGGAGTTTTTAAATGAAATTAAAAAGCATAAGATGATTTATTTTTACGGAGCAGGCTTCTCTACGCTGTTCTCTAATTATCTTGCTAAGAAATTGGAGCTTTTCGGATATTACGTTTCAAATACATCGACTAGTGACAGCCGGGCGATTTTCTTTAATAATATCCAGAAGTATCGGCTGATGATTGTCTTTTCGCGATCCGGGGAGACAAGCAAGGTGATTGAAAAAGTACAGATTGCTAAGGAAAAGGGCTTAAAGACCGTTTTGTTCACAGGAAATGATACAAGCACAACGGCGAAATTGGCTGATATTGTGTTTACTATTCTTGATCCGACCATCGAATCCCAGCGTGAATTTGAGATTACCTCATTTGAGTCGAATATGTTTATGCTCATTGATATTATTCTGATTTTAGCTATTAAAAAAGGGATTATCAAAGAATATTAGGCCATGTAACATGTTACTTTATTTAGTGACATTGTACAGAATCCGCCATTCCCATTCCTGCAGTTTAGATTCCAAGCTATACTGTGGATATGAAATGATAGCGTTTACTTTTACTTAGAAAGGAAGACAACTATGAAACAAGTGGTGAATGGTCTCCAGCTATTTGGAAAATCCTTGTTTGCCCCGATCTTACTATTACCGATCATTGGTCTTTTCATTGCTTTTGGTAATGTTTTTGGTAACGGAAATCTGGCACAGTACGTCCCATTTCTTGAAAATCCGATGATACAAAATGTCGGGAAGTTTATCTCTTCTTCGGCAGTTTCCATACTTCAGAATCTCGCCCTGATCTTTGCGGTCGGCATTCCGATCGGCTTGGCAAAGAAGGATAAAGGTTATGCAGCATTAACAGGATTAGTAACCTTTGTCATTTTTATTAATGCGATGCATCAGGTTCTGAATCTTTCAGAGCGTTTAGTTCCAGCAGAAGCAATGCAGATTTCCGGACAGGCAATGGTATTGAATGTTCAAGTTCTGGAAATGGGTGTTTTTGCAGGTATCTTAATCGGAGCTTTAGTTGGTGTTCTTCATAATAAATATTGCGATACAGAATTTAAAGGCGTTTTTTCCATCTATTCAGGTCACCGCTTTGTCGCCATTTTGGCAATCCCAAGTGCGATGATTTTAGGTGCTCTTGCAGCAGAGTTTTGGCCGATTGTCCAGAATGGTATTACTGCACTGGCTAATGGTATTCGAAGTCTAGGAGACTTTGGTTTCCTTATCTATGGTTTCCTGGAAAGAATCCTGATTCCGACAGGACTTCATCACCTCGTTTATACACCGTTCTTATATACAGAATTAGGCGGAACGGCAACAGTAGCAGGCGAAGTCGTCCATGGTGCAAGAAATATTTATTTTGCGGAAATGGCTGACCCAAGTGTGGCTGTATTAAGCAGCACAGTGAACTGGGATGCACGCGGCCTGGCAAAGATGTTCGGTTTAATTGGCGCAGCTTTAGCCATGTACGTTACAGCTGATAAAAATAAAAAAGCAATGGCAAAAGCGATTCTGCTTCCGGCAGCTGTCACGTCATTTCTGCTTGGGGTAACGGAGCCGATTGAATTTGCGTTCCTATTTACCGCTCCAATCCTGTTCTTTATCCATGCCGTTCTGGCCGGTGCAGGAATGATGCTCTTAAACATCTTTGGTGTTCATGCCATCGGTGCAAATGGTGTTATTGACTTCCTTCTTTATAACTTGCCGCTTGGCACGGAGAAGTCTAATTGGCCGATGTTCATTGTCGTAGGATTGATCATGTTTGCAGCATACTTTATCATCTTCAGATTCCTGATTTTGAAATTCAACCTTAAGACACCTGGCCGTGAAGAAGGGACAGAAGCAGAGGTTCAGCCCGCAGGCATTCAGGCAAAAGGAAATGCCTCAGCAGGATCTCCTCTTGGAGAGACAATTGTAACGGCACTTGGCGGAAGCGGAAATATCGAAAATGTTGATAACTGTTATACAAGATTGAGACTTGTTTTAAAGGATCCAAGTGCAGTGGATGAACAGATGTTAAAGGAAACCGGTTCAAAAGGTGTCATCAAGTCAGGCAACAACGTTCAGGTTGTATATGGACTAAATGTAAAATCTGTTCGGGATCAAGTCGATCAAAAACTGGGAGGACTTAACTATGAAAACGTATAAACTGGCGATTGCTGGCGGCGGAAGCACATATACACCAGGTATTGTGAGAAGCTTAATGGATAGATTAGAAGATTTACCGCTATCTGAAATCAGATTTTACGATATTGATGGAGAGCGTCAATCGAAGGTAGTAGTTGCAGCCAAAGCGGTTATTGCAGAGTATACAGATTCTATTAATATAACCGAGACAACCGACCCGGAAACAGCATTTGAAGATGCAGACTTTGTGTTTGCACAAATGCGTGTCGGCAAATATGCAATGAGGGAATTGGATGAAAAAATTCCTCTGTCACACAATGTGGTCGGCCAGGAAACATGTGGGCCAGGCGGACTGGCATATGGTTTAAGAACAATTTTCCCAATGGTTGAGCTTATTGATTTTGTAGAGAAATATGCGAAGGAATCATGCTGGATTGTCAACTATTCAAATCCTGCCTCCATTGTAGCGGAAGGGGTTCGCAAACTGCGTCCCAATGCTAAGGTCATTAACATCTGCGACATGCCGGTGGCAACGATGCGCAACATGGCGGGGATCCTTGGGGTTGAAAGAGAAGACCTTGTGGTAGATTACTTTGGTTTAAACCACTTCGGCTGGTTTACAAAAGTTGAAGTGGATGGAGTTGACCGTCTTCCTGAGCTTCGTAAGCATATCAGCAAATGGGGTCTGCTGACAGAGGACATTTCTAAAATCGACTATCGTCATGCCGATTCATCCTGGATCAAGACATTTAAGAACATCAAGCCGATAATGGATTTCTTCCCGGATTACATTCCGAACCCTTATCTGCAGTATTACCTGCTGCCGGATTATATTGTAGAGAACTCAAACAAAGAGTATACCCGTGCAAATGAGGTTATGGCTGGCAGAGAAAAATCATTATTTGAAACGGTCAGTAAGTTTGAGGAGACTGGCATCCTGGACGATGCATTCCATGTTGGTGTACACGGAATCTTTATTGTTGATGTCACTGTTTCCATTGCACAGAATCTGGCAAAACGCTATCTCGTAATGGTAGAAAACAAAGGAACCATTCCTAACCTGCCGGCAGATGCCATGATTGAAGTGCCTGCCCTAATTACCAATAAGGGACCTGTTCCTGAGTATGTCGGAGAAATACCGTGCTTCCACAAAGCCATGATCGAACAGCAATTGGCATCAGAGAAAATTCTGGTGGAGGCCATAACAGAAGGATCTTATGAAAAAGCCTTGCAGGCATTTACACTTAACAAGACGATTCCATCTGCCATTGTGGCGAAAAAGATACTGGATGATCTTATCGAAGCCAACAAGGAGTATTGGCCAACGCTTGAGAAAAAGTACAAAGAAGGTTTATTGGTACATTGATAAAAATGGTGAAGCACAGGCTATGTCTGTGCTTCTTTTTTTAATCAAACGTTTGATTGAAATAGGTGAAAGCAGTTTTCTAAGGCAGTGGCAATGGAGAGTAAATAATGAAATAAAAAAACCGCTCCTGCCAAAAGCAGTAAGCGGTTTTAGGTTGGAAATTAATTTCGGATCAGATAGTCAAACGCACCAAGAGCTGCGGTAGCGCCGGATCCCATAGAAATAATGATCTGCTTATAGGCACTGTCTGTACAGTCTCCTGCAGCAAATACACCTGGGATGTTTGTGGCACCGCGCTTGTCTACAACGATTTCGCCGAAGCGGGTACGCTCGATCTGGTCGCCTAACCAATCTGTGTTAGGAACCAGGCCGATTTGGACGAACACACCTTGCAGTTCAACATGATGTGTTTGTTCTGTCTCACGATCCATGTATGAAATACCGTTTACTTTGTCAGTTCCGGTAATTTCAGTTGTTTGAGCATTTGTAACAACCGTTACGTTAGGAAGGCTGTTCAGGCGTTCCTGCAGAACGGCATCTGCTTTCAATTCAGGATTGAATTCGATAACCGTTACATGGTTAACAATCCCTGCAAGGTCAATCGCTGCTTCAACACCGGAGTTGCCTCCGCCGATAACAGCTACATCTTTGCCTTCAAATAATGGTCCATCACAGTGAGGGCAGTAAGCGACCCCTTTGTTTTTGAACTCTGCTTCGCCTGGCACGTTGACGTTTCTCCAGCGTGCACCAGTTGAAAGGATGACTGATTTACTTTTCAGAACAGCACCGTTTTCAAGTTCGATTTCAACAAGGTCCTTCTTTTCAAGTCTCTTGGCACGCTGCAGATTCATGACATCGATGCCATAATCTTTCACGTGTTCTTCAAGGCTTGCAACAAGCTTAGGTCCTTCTGTGTGCTTCACACTAATGAAGTTTTCGATGCCTAAAGTATCCATGACCTGGCCGCCAAAGCGTTCAGCAACGATGCCCGTGCGAATACCTTTGCGTGCTGCATAGATGGCAGCACTAGATCCAGCAGGGCCGCCGCCAATGACAAGCACATCATAAGGATCCTTATCTGCAAATTCTGATGCATCAGGGCCTGATCCCATTTTCGCCAGAATTTCTTCAAGGGACATACGGCCGCTGCCGAATGATTCGCCATTTAAAAGAACTGTCGGCACTGCCATGATTTCTTTAGCATCTACTTCTTCTTTGTAAGCAGCACCATCAATCATAGTGTGTGAAATATTAGGGTTAAGAACACTCATGACGTTAAGAGCCTGTACTACATCAGGGCAGTTGTGGCAGCTTAAGCTGACATAAGTTTCAAAACGATATTCGCCTTCAATCTTCTTCACCTGGTCGATGACTTTCTGGTCAACCTTAGGTGCTCTTCCGCTAACTTGAAGCAGAGCAAGCACTAAGGAAGTAAATTCATGTCCAAGAGGAATGCCTGCAAAGGTAATGCCAGTATCTTCACCTGGACGATTTACACTAAAGCTTGGCGTCCTTTGTAATTCAGTACGCTCAACTTTAATGTGAGAGGACATATTGGACAGCTCATCTGCTAAAGCCAGCATGTCGCTGGATACTTTGTCTGACCCAGCGCTGACTTTTAGAAGGATGTCGCCCTCCATCATCTGAAGATATTGAGCTAATTGTGCTTTAATATCTGCATCAAGTAACATGATTATCGTGCTCCTTAGATTTTACCTACTAGATCAAGGCTTGGCTTAAGTGTTTCAGATCCTTCTTTCCACTTAGCCGGGCAAACTTCACCTGGGTTGTTGCGTACATATTGAGCTGCTTTAAGCTTGCTTACAACCTGGCTTGCGTCACGGCCGATTCCGCCAGCGTTGATTTCAACAGTTTGGATGATGCCATCTGGATCGATGATAAATGTTCCGCGTTCTGCAAGTCCATCTTCTTCGTTCAGAACTTCGAAGTTGCGGGAAATTCTTTGGTTAGGGTCACCAATCATAACGTATTCAATCTTGTTGATTGTTTCTGAATTATCGTGCCATGCTTTATGAGTGAAGTGAGTATCAGTTGATACAGAATAAACTTCTGCTCCCATATCTTTTAAAGTTGCATATTCATTTTGAAGGTCTTCTAATTCAGTAGGGCATACGAATGTGAAATCTGCAGGGTAGAAGCATACTACGCTCCACTTTCCTTTGAAGTTTTCTTCAGTAACATCGATGAAATCACCGTTATGGTAAGCTTTTGCTGCGAATGGTAGTACTTCTGAACCGATTAATGCCATGATTAAATTCCTCCTTAAAATGGTTGAGTGATATGATTATTAATTAAATAGCGAACTATTTAATAATAATTCTAATTCGGTAATAATTATCATATACGTTGATTTTTTTGTCAAGGGAAAAGCTGTGAACTTTGTCCCTTTTCGCCTGGTTGGCGGAAACTTTAAATGCACAGATAGGAAGCCAATATAAATTCCGCTTTTTTTATAGGTGATATCAGTTCGGAATGGAACTTTAAAAGCAGCCTTGATTCCGTTAAAAACAGTATAACTCTTTCTTATCATTATTACCTTTTTTTTGCCTGTGATAATCTCAACTAATATGAGATTTAAGTATATAATTGAGAATGTGATTAAGCATGAGTTAAGCAGCGGCTGGTCCGCATTGAATTATTATTCCCTCTTTGGCTGAAAACAATCGACATGCAAGGTAAAATTGATTAATCAAATGGTAATAAATTTCCTATTTTTATAAAAATACCTTGCATTACAATATAGTGAGGGGTTATATTAAAAGTATATCTTGTATTGCAAGGTATTTAACTGCAGGTGATTATCTTGTAATACAAGGTAGTGGAAGGAGTAAGGTGAATGTCAGATACCACGCAAATGTTAAAGGGAATTTTGGACGGTTGTCTATTAGCTATCATTAAAGAAGGGGAGATATATGGGTATGAACTGGCGGCGAAATTGGAGTCATATGGATTTCGCTCATTGAGCGAGGGCACAATT
Source organism: Cytobacillus sp. SAFR-174 (assembly GCF_051964675.1). Taxonomy (NCBI): domain Bacteria; kingdom Bacillati; phylum Bacillota; class Bacilli; order Caryophanales; family Bacillaceae; genus Cytobacillus; species Cytobacillus sp. SAFR-174. The sequence continues at coordinate 144,090 of NZ_JBQCMZ010000010.1, forward strand.
TATCCGCTGCTTCTGCGTATGCAAAAGGAAGAGCTGATCAGTGCTACATTGCGAAAGTCAACGGCTGGACCTAAACGAAAATATTACACATTAACTGAAAAAGGGGAACAGGAGCTGGACCTGTTTATTGTGCGCTGGGAACAGGTAAGTTCATCTGTTGAGAATGTATTGAATAAAAGGGGGATATAAACAATGGTCTCAAAAGAGTCTGAACAGTTTTTGACAGAGCTTCGTTTTTACCTGATGTCAAAAGGAAAAAACGATGATGAGATAAATGAAATAACAGAAGAGCTTGAAGTGCATTTAATGGAAGCTGAAGCCGATGGGAAAGATGTGTCTCATATTATCGGGGATAGCCCAAAGCGATATATGAAAAGCATCGGAGAATCAATGACTACCGATTATCGTCAGGTGGCGGGACTGGTGCCGCTGATGATTCTTATGCTGGGTGCTTATGTCAGCATAGGCCCTGCAATTGAAGGGAACTTTTCTTTATCCAAAGGTATACTTTGGATCGCTATTATCGCAGGAGTAATCGCAGTCGGAGGTTATGGTGTTCTGATTTTCAGAGTGCTTCCTAAATTTCTTCATTCCAAGTGGAGTACGGTTCTTCTTTTAGGAACTGGCGCTGCTATGACAGGCATAATGGTGATGGTTTTACTTTGGAATCAGAAACAGGGTTTTGAACCGATTTTTACAGCAACCCCCATACAGAATAATGTAATTGTGGCTGTTTGTGCGGTTATATTTATTGTTTCTGCTATTTATACAAAAACATGGTTTACGATTATAATTCCCTTTTTAATATCTGTGGGTCCTATTGCGAACCGGTTTATTCCACAGGATGTGAATGAAAATCAAACATACATCTTATATACTGTTATTGCATTCGTTATTATAGCGGCTATAATGGTATTGGTTTTCATAGCTAAACGGAAAAAAATGCTGAACAATGGAGGAAAACGAAATGTCTAGTTTGCCTAATTGCCCAAAATGCAGTTCAGAGTATACGTACGAGGATGGGGTGCTCTTAGTTTGTCCTGTGTGTGCACATGAGTGGACAGCGGAATCCGAAATCAACAGTCTTGAGAACGAAAAGGTGATTAAGGATTCTAATGGAAATGTCCTTTCTGATGGAGATACGGTATCCGTCATTAAGGATCTTAAAGTGAAAGGCACTTCTTCTGTAATTAAGATTGGAACCAAGGTGAAAAATATTCGCCTGGTGGAGGGCGATCATGATATTGACTGTAAGATCGAAGGTTTTGGCGCCATGAAGCTGAAATCGGAGTTTGTGAAGAAAGTATAGCGAAAAAAGGCCTTTCCTTCCCTGGATTGGCCTTTTTTACATTTCCTTTTGCGGGTACTAAAATAGTAGTGGAAAGGTCATCACCTCTGGTTTATGATAAAGAAAGAATATTAAGAATTTCTCAATATAGGTGGGAACCTCCTTGATACTATTAGACTACATTGTCAATCTCTCCATTTTTTCATTACTGGTCAGTGTGCCTTTAATTCTCCGCTCGTTTATGAGTCATAAACCGCTTAAGGACCTGCATCTTTTGGGCGGCATATATGCAGGCATTATTTCTGTCATTCTAGTGGGTTTATCTTTTAACGAGCAGGGTTATTCCTATGATATTCGATATGCCATTCTGATTTTGGTGTTTTCCTATTTGGGACCGGGAGCAGGTTTTATTACCGCAATGATTGCTCTTGTCACAAGGCTTGCAGTCAGTGAGAATTGGCTGCCTGCTGTAATAGGGCTGCTGCTTATTTTGATTGCTTTCACTGTCATACATAGATATACCCAGCACCATAAGGCGGTTAAAAAAACGGTCATATTATATGGTGTGTATTGTGTCATTTATATTATAACGGTGCCTATCATTTTTAACGTTTTTAGAGACAGCCCGATTTTTCATCTGCAATATCTTCTGTTTGTGGGTCTTGGTGTCATTGTTGGGAGTTTGCTGATTGAATCCTATGAAAGGCTGATTCGAATCATCACAGAAAAAAAGCGGATGGAAAAAACGCTGGAAGAAAGTGAGTCTAAGTACCGGTTAATCGCTGAAAATACATCAGACCTTATCGCTGTCATGGACAGGGATCGCAGTTTGAGTTATCTATCTCCGTCTCATGAGTTCGTCTTAGGATATGAAGTGACCGAACTGCAAAAGATGGAAGTGGATATTGTTCTTCATCCTGATGAATCGGAAAAATTTCAGGCAGGCATGCAAAGGATATTTGAGAATAATGAGAGAATGGCTATGGAGTTCCGCCTAAAGCATAGAGAAGGCCATTGGATAGAATTTGAATCACTTTGTATGCCGGTTGAAGGTGAAAATGGTGTAATCGAGCATGTCGTCATGATTAGCAGGGATATTTCTGAGAGAAAAAAAGCAGAGGGATTTCTTTTGCAGTCTGAGAAATTATCGATTGTCGGGGAGCTTGCAGCCGGGGTTGCCCATGAAATCAGAAACCCGCTTACAACCATTAAAGGGTTTCTGCAGCTTTATAAGAGCGGCAATAGCCAAATTAATGAATTGCTGCTAAGCGAACTTGAGCGCATTGAAAATATCACCACTGAAATGCTTTCGCTTGGAAAACCTCAGGCCATACAAATGGACACAGCTAAGTTAACGGATATTATTGAGAATACAGTCGATTTATTATCTCCGCAGGCAAATATGAACGGAATCCAGTTTAAGCTGAATTTTGCAGATAGTGATTTTTTGATATTATGTGAAAAAAATCAAATCAAACAGGTTTTTTTGAATATCTTAAAAAATGCCATGGAAGCTATGGATGACGGAGGGGAGATTGAGGTTTCCCTCAAGAGTAATAATGACGGGGAATGTATTGTCTCATTCCAGGACCAGGGGTGCGGAATACCTGACGAATTTCTGCCGAGACTGGGTGAACCTTTTTATACATTAAAAGAAAAAGGGACAGGTCTTGGACTTATGATTTGCCATAAGATCATTAAGCAGCATCATGGCAGCATTGTATATAAAAGCAAGATTGGTGAAGGTACTTTAATAGAGATTACATTGCCGCTTTTAAAAACAATTAAATAAATTGAAAAGAGCAGGGGGAGTCCCTGCTTTTTTCAATTTATCTTGGAAGAACCTTCAAGCTCGGGATCCATAAGTCTCTTTTTTGCAAAGCGAAACACAATAATGAGCATGACAGCCGCTGCCGGATAAACCGGGATTGAATAGACCAGCTTCCATCCTGTATAGATCAGTGCATGATTTTTAACAGTAAGCCATTCGAAGAATAGGGAAAAGGCACTCCAGCCAAGTATGTACCAAATAGACTTTTTGCCATATAGCTCCCAGCGGTCAAAGCCAAATAAAAACAGCAAAGCAGAGCAAGGGTACATAAAAAAATGAAAGAGGGCCCCCGATAGTTCATAAGTAGGGTTGTCACCAAATAGATACATCTGAAAAGGCGTGGCCAGGAGAAAGTAATCAATGGTTGCAACCAATGCAAGGTTATAAATCCATATGACCGTTACTAAAACGGGGGGGAAGTACTTACGGATCGGCAGAAATAAGAGTATGGCAATTGCGGAAGATATAATAAAGAACCATTCATTCCAATCAAATGTTACATTCATAAAGTCTAATCCCCTCTATATAGGATTTTGCGGAAAAACTTCATAAAGCCGATTAATGCCAGTAGTGACACCAGCCAAAAAGTAAATGACCACCAAATTTTCCAATGAACATGAATCAGCACTCCAGCTGTATGCCCAAGCCATTCCAGCCCGCCTAAGATCAAGATAAAAAAGATGATTAAAAGGAGCTTTTTCTTGTATGTTTTCTGGATAAGAAAATAGTTCAAAAAAAGGACCATCAATGCAGGGAAAAGCAAAATACGATTAAGAAAATGGGCGAATTCATAGCTCAGTTGTTCCGGAATGACGAGAGTTTTGAAGTTCATATAGCATAGGGCTGAAAGATTTTGAAAAAGATACGAGCTCACCATCCAATAGACGAGGACTTCCAAAATATGCAGATGTTTCTTTAGTTTAATAAAAAGAAACAATACGAACATATTGATCATGAGGTATATAAGAAAAATCATTATGCAGGAACCCCCTTTGTCTCTCTGGCTCTTTTTCAAACGACTTAGATTGTTTCTTTTTATCTTGTTCATTAAAGGCTGTTTTATTAAGTAACCTGATCAAGTTATTGATAAGAAAAGACGAGGAGCTTGCTGCTCCTCGTCGGTATATTTAGAAATCAAAATTGTCAGGGTCTGGGCCGACGCGTAAATGTTCATCTAAGGAATTAATCAATTCCATGTCCTGCTGAGATAGTTCAAAATCAAATAAACCTGCATTTTCTTCTATGCGATGAGGTTTTGTTGACTTAGGGATGACGATAATGCCGTTTTGCAGGTGCCACCTCAGGACAATTTGGGCAATGGATTTTCCGTGTTTTTCAGCCATTTCAGTCAGGACCTCGTTTTCGAATAATCCGCCTTGCATTAGTGGAGCCCACGCTTCAATATGCATGTTATGTTTGGCAGCAAAGGCGCGAAGTTCAGTTTGAGCCAATTTCGGGTGCAATTCAATTTGGTTAATCATAGGTTTGACCTCAGCTGCTTTCAATAGATTTTCTAAATGGCTGATCTGAAAGTTGCTGACGCCAATCGCTTTGATCTTGCCTTCTTTATATAAATCTTCCAGTGCTCTCCAAGTTTCCGTGTATTTCCCCTCAACAGGCCAATGGATCAAATAAAGGTCAAGATATTCAAGCCTCATTTTTTCCAATGAGGTGTTAAACGCCTTAAGAGTTGCTTCGTAGCCCTGGTCGGAATTCCACACTTTTGAAGTGATAAAAAGTTCCTCTCTATTACAGTCAGACTGGCGGATGGCTTCTCCGACCCATTCCTCGTTGCCGTAGATGGAAGCTGTGTCGATGCTTCTATATCCAATCTCAATTGCTGCTTTAACAGCTGTTATTAGTTCTTCTTCCTTTTCCACTTTAAATACACCAAGGCCAACCCTGGGCATGTTAACTCCATTTGCAAGTGCTGCAGTAGCAGATAAAGATAGTTTATTCATATAAGTCACTCCTTAATTAGTCAATTTGTTTCTCAAGTTTTTTTAGCCATCCCGTCAGAAATACGGCCCCAAGCACCATTATTCCGCCAATCCAGGGTGTGTGAATTAAGCCGATAGAGTCGACAATCAGTCCGCCGGCAAATGAGCCGATAGCAATCCCGATATTAAACGCTGCGATATTTAATGCGGAAGCCACATTGACAGCTGAAGGAACATATTTCTCAGCCAGGTTTACCACTAAAATTTGAAGGCCTGGCACATTCATGAAAGCAAATAAGCCCATTAGAAAAATAGCAATAAGCCCAAGAATTTTAAAAGGTGCTGCAAAAGTGAGAAGGCCCAAAATAATGGCTTGCAGAGTAAACATCCAAAATAACGCTTTTAATGGATCTTTGTCAGAAGCTTTTCCGCCAAGAACATTGCCAATAGCCACGGCCACTCCGTAAGCAAGCAGAATAATGCTGACCCATTTTGCGCTAAACCCTGTTACATCTTCGAGAAGGGGTGTCAGATAGGTAAAAGCTACAAAAGTTCCTCCGTATCCGAGTGCAGTAATGCTAAATGCTAAAAGCAGTTTTCCGCTGTTTAAAATTTTCAGCTGTTCACTAAACTTGGAAGCTGGTGCTTGTTTAAGATTTGCAGGAATCAGTATGGCACTGGCGATAATCCCAATTATCCCTAACAGAGCCACTCCCCAGAAGGTGGCTCTCCAGCCAAATATCTGTCCAATAAACGTTCCGAGCGGTACACCTGTCACGGTTGCTACAGTCAAGCCGGTGAACATAAAGGCGATCGCACTGGCCCGTTTATTTTCAGGAACTAAATCAGCAGCAATGGTCGAACCAATTGAGAAAAAGATGCCGTGTGAAAAAGCTGTTATAAAACGCGCAGCAAGCAAAAGGGCAAAAGATGAAGACATGGCTGCGACAGAATTTCCGATGATAAATAAAACCATTAATGACATAAGCAAATACTTTCTGTTCATTTTACTGGTTAAAGCAGTTAGTACAGGTGCACCAATGGCAACTCCCATGGCATAACCGGAAATCAATAAACCGGCCAATGTAATGGATATTCCCAAATCACCTGATATGGTAGATAAAAGCCCTACAGGCACGAACTCTGTGGTCCCTATGCCGAATGCACTGATTGCGAGTGCAAAAAGGGCTGGAGTACTGCCTTTTTCTTTTTGTCTATTTATTGCAATTGAATTCATCAGCAATGAATCCTCCTTATTAAAGTAATAGCAGTTAAGAAAGTATAGCCAGGCGCCTTGGCCATGCAATCTTATGATAGATAGTATGGAGCATGTCAAACATAGTGAACAGTACGTACTTTAAAGTAATGCAGGCACTAAAAAGTACCCTATGGTCAATTTCACCATGTTGTTTTATGCTTCCTTATGCTATTATGGATGGCATGATTCGAAATGAATAGTACGCACTTTAAAGTAATGTAGGTACTTTCTAGTGCCTATCAAAAAGAGGGGGAAGGAAGTTGGCTTACAATATTCCGGTAGAAGCTACTTTAGATGTGATTGGCGGGAAGTGGAAAGTTGTAATTATGTGTCATTTAATTAAAGGTGAAAAGCGAACCAGTGAGCTTAAACGCCTTATGCCTGGGATTACGCAAAAAATGCTGACTCAGCAGCTTCGCGAACTTGAAGAGGATGGAGTTGTAAACCGCACTGTTTATGATCAAGTGCCCCCTAAGGTTGTATATTCACTAACAGATTACGGATGGTCACTTCGCCCGATCCTGGATGCGATGTGCAACTGGGGAGAAGGACATATTGAGTTAACAGGCGGAGAGCTTGTGGAACAATAAAAAGTTAAGGACTCGTATGCTATAGGCAAACGAGTCCTTTTTAATGGCAAAGCTATTTACTCTTTATTTGTTCGCGGATACTCTCGAGCTCCTCAAGCGATAATGAGCCAAGTGACTTCTTAATTTCTTCCTCGATTTGTTTCTTATTATTTTCCCTGTATTGCTTCCACCATTCCCGCAGTCCTTCCGTATTTGCAAGCAGATACTCGATATCGATTTCTTCTACCTCATCATCCGATAGATAATTTAAAACAGAAGCTAGCATCCGATTTAGCTTGCTGATGTCATCCTCATTTTTTGTGATAGGGGTATTTGATGGTGCTTCAGTATCCTTCTTGGTCTCTTCCCCGCTGTCTGCTGATGCTGCTTTCCTTGGCATAAAATCAGCCCTTTCTAATACGAATAAGAATTGCTCTTAGTATTGCCTCAAAAAAATAATTAAAAAACTGAACGATATTTATTAATAAGCGTCTCATAAGTAAAGTCATTAATTGGGGGTACTCATAATGAAAGAACGTGAGTTCGAATTTAATACAGATGTAAAAATAAAGGGGACAGTGAGTTTTCCGAAGGAGTCAGAAGGAAAGCTTCCTCTTATTATTATAATTCATGGTTCAGGCCCTGTTGACCGGGAAGGCAATGCGAAGGTTATGCATATGAATGCTTATAAGATGCTTGCTGAGTTTTTTGCATCCCTTGGGGTGGCGGTTCTTAGATATGACAAACGGGGAGCCGGTGTGAGCGGCGGTGACTTTTATCAAACAGGCATGTGGGATTTAGTTAACGACGGAGCAGCAGCTGTAAAGGCGGCTCTCGAACTGCCGGAAATTGACCATAAAAGAATTTTTCTGCTGGGTCACAGTGAAGGATGTACATTAATTCCTCCTATTAATAAGAAGGCGGAAGCTGCAGGTATTATCTTTCTTGCCGGTCACGCGGAAAATGTCAGGAATGCATCTGAGCTGCAAGTAAAACTGCTGGAAGAGGAAGTTAAAGTGATGAAAGGATTTAATGGAGTTATTCTCCGTGCCTTAAAAGTTCATAAAACGGCTGCTTCCAAACAAAAGAAAATTTTCGATGAAATGATGGAATCAGAAGAGGCAGTAATGAAAAAGGGATTTACAAAGATCAATGCAAAATGGGCAAGAGAGCACTTTCAATATAATATGGAAGAAGATTTGGCTGCAATTACATGTCCCGTTCTTGCTATTACCGGTAATAAAGATGTTCAAGTGGATCCTGAGCATGTGCATCTTTTTGCTGAAAAAGTGAATGGCCCAGCTGAGAGCTTTAAAGTCCCGAATATGAACCATCTTCTTAGAGATCAGGAAGAGGAAACTTCTATGCTAAAGCTGAAGTCGATTTATAAAAGAAGTCTTTCAAAGCCGCTGAGCGCTGAAATGCTGGACATAATTGAAGAATGGACACAGAGGTATATTCTCTAAAGACGAAAAGATGCATGCGCATGGTTTTGAGAAAAATTATGGCGTATGCAATTTTTTTATATAAAGTATTGACTTTAGGTCATAAATTATTGTAAGATAGTTTTTGTCGCTAAGGGTTATTCGCTCAGCGGCAATGAAACTTTTTATCTGTTTGAATATTGAATAGAAAAAAGTAAAAAAGCTGTTGACTTACTTAAAAGAAGATGATAAGATGAATATCGTTGTCACTTCGAAAGAAGTTAGCACATTAGTTCTTTGAAAACTAAACAAAACAGAAACGTCAACGTTTAATCATTAGTCTTTTTCGAAAAGACAAACAGAGCTTAATCAACTCTTATATGGAGAGTTTGATCCTGGCTCAGGACGAACGCTGGCGGCGTGCCTAATACATGCAAGTCGAGCGGACAGATGGGAGCTTGCTCCCTGAAGTCAGCGGCGGACGGGTGAGTAACACGTGGGCAACCTGCCTGTAAGACTGGGATAA